>NZ_CP035108.1:2331429-2664490 GCF_004087915.1 Geovibrio thiophilus | reverse complement strand
CCGCTAACTTCCTCGACGTCGGCGGCGGAGCGGACGAAAACAAGGTAAGGGAAGCTTTCAGAATCATCCTTACCGACCCGAACGTGAAGGTTATCTTCGTGAATATTTTCGGTGGTATTGTCCGCTGCGACTTAATAGCCAAAGGCGTCCTTAAGGCAGCAAACGAGGTTCCGAGCGATAAGCACGTGGTACTCAGACTTGACGGCACAAACGTTGCTGAAGGTAAAAAAATCATCAACGAAGAAGCCAGCGCATCAGGACTGAATATCTACGCCGCAGACACGATGGCAGACGCCGCCCAGCTTGCCGTCAAACTCGCGAATGAACCGGCGCCCGATGCTCCTGCTAGGAAGAAAGGGGGTAACAAATGAGCATACTTATAAATAACAGAACCAAGGTGATTGTACAGGGACTTACAGGCAGTCAGGGGAAATTCCACTCAGCCAAAATGAAAGAATACGGAACCAATATCGTAGCCGGTGTTGTTCCGGGGAAAGGCGGAGAAAGCGTTGACGGCACTCCTGTGTTTGATACTGTTGAAGAAGCGGTGAGAGCAACCGGAGCCAATGCGTCGATTATTTATGTTCCGCCTGCTTACGCTGCCGACTCTATTATGGAAGCAGTGGACGCTAACCTCGATGTATGCGTGTGCATTACCGAAGGCATACCCGTAAAGGACATGCTGGCGGTTAAAAGAATGATAAAAACCACAGGTTCAAGAACCATGCTCATCGGTCCCAACTGCCCCGGCGTTATCACGCCCGGCGAATGCAAAATGGGGATCATGCCCGGTGAAATACACACTCCCGGAACAGTGGGAATTATTTCAAAATCGGGCACATTGACTTACGAAGCCGTTAAGCAGGTCAGCGCTTACGGACTCGGTCAGTCAACTTGTGTGGGAATAGGCGGAGATCCTGTAATAGGTCTTAAATATATCGACCTGCTTGAAATGTTTGAGTATGACGCTCAGACGGAACTTGTTGTCCTCATCGGCGAAATCGGCGGTCAGGCAGAGGTTAAGGCAGGGGAATGGATTAAAAACAACTTTTCAAAGCCCGTAGTCAGCTTCATAGCCGGACAGACCGCGCCCAAGGGTAAAAGAATGGGACACGCGGGAGCAATAATCTCCGGCGGAGACGATACGGCGGCATCCAAAATGAAAAGGCTTGCCGAATGCGGTGTTCATGTTGTGGAGTTACCTTCGGACATCGGTAAAAAAGTTGCCGAGGTTCTCGGAAAAATTTAGAAATAAAAGACCGTCCGCATTGGGGTATGCGGGCGGTCTAAATATAAAGTAAAAGACGCGTATAAAAGCCTGATCTCAGCGGCTTGAGGCGGTCTGCGCGTTCTGAACGCAGTAATTTTAAGTTACGGCAATTACAAAAGGAGAAGTTAATGGGTAAGGCAGAAAGCATTAACATTATTGTAGAGTACTGCAAAGGTTGCGAAATCTGCGTGGAACTCTGTCCTACCAAAGTCCTTGATATGAAGGACTTTAAAGCGCATGTCGCCGACCTTGACAAGTGCATAGCTTGCATGCAGTGCGAGCTTAGGTGTCCCGACTTTGCAATCGAAGTTTATAAAAAAGGCTAACAGGAGGAATTTGTGGCTAGAGAAATAAGATTCCTTCAGGGAAACGAAGCAGTATGTGAAGGAGCCCTTTACGCGGGCTGCAGGTTTTATGCAGGTTACCCTATAACGCCTTCCACCGAAATTGCGGAAGGTCTTGCGGCTTCACTGCCCAAGGTAGGCGGACGCTTCATCCAGATGGAAGACGAACTTGCTGCTATGGCAGCGACAATAGGCGGCTCAATCGCAGGTAAAAAATCACTGACGGCAACTTCAGGTCCGGGTATGTCCCTTAAAATGGAAAACCTCGGCTATGCTTATCTCACGGAGATACCCTGTGTTATCGTTAACGTTATGAGGGGCGGTCCCTCGACAGGTCTTCCCACGGGTCCCGGTCAGTCTGATGTTATGCAGGCTAAATGGGGAACTCACGGTGACCACCCGGCAATAGTTCTCACTCCTTCCACAGTGCAGGAGCAGCTGAACGAAACTGTACGCGCATTCAACCTCGCGGAAAAATACAGAATGCCAGTAATCATTCTCACTGATGAAATTATCGGTCACATGAGGGAAGCTATAGAAATTCCCGAACCCGGCGAGCTTGAGGTCATTGACCGCAAGAGACCCACATGCGATCCGAAAGACTATAAACCCTACAAACCCGATGCAGACCTTGTACCCCCCATGGCTGATTTCGGTTCAGGCTACAGATACCACATCACCGGTCTTAACCACGCTGAGGACGGTTTCCCCTCCAACAACGGTAAAATGGCGCAGGCCGATGAGATCCGTCAGGAAAACAAAGTAATGCACCACTATGACGACATAGTGAAAGTTGAAGAGTTTGAGTGTGCGGATGCGGATATAATAGTCTTCGCATACGGCAGCTCAGCCCGCTCCGCTAAAGAAGCCGTTATCAAGGCAAGAGCCGAAGGCATAAAAGCCGGTCTTTTCAGACCCCTTACCCTGTGGCCTTTCCCTGAGAAGCATCTTGAAAAATATGTCGGCAAAGCTAAGAGCTTTATCGTTCCCGAACTTAACCTCGGTATGATGAAGCTTGAGGTCGACAGAGTCGTGAAAGGACAGGCGAAGGTTGTGGGAATCAATAAAATTGACTCAGACCCGATCACGCCCGTTGAGATCATCGATGAAATCAGGAGGGCTAAGTAATGGCTTACGATTACAGCAAATACCTCAGATCAGGTAAAATTCCCCATATATGGTGCCCGGGCTGCGGCTACGGCATAATTATGAAGTCTCTCATCAGGGCGATAGACGCTACAGGTCTTGACAAGGACGAAATCGTTCTTACCTCAGGCATAGGCTGCGCAAGCCGTCTTCCCGGCTACATGGACTTCAACACTCTGCACACCACACACGGACGCTCACTGGCTTTCGCCACAGGCGTGAAAGTGGCAAACCCCAAGCTTAAAGTTATCGCTCTCGGCGGTGACGGCGACATGACAGCCATAGGCGGGAACCACTTCATCCATGCGTGCAGAAGGAACATCGACATAACATGCTTCGTATTCAACAACTATATATACGGCATGACAGGCGGTCAGTACTCACCCACCACGCCTAAAAACGCCAAGGCTACAACCGCACCCTACGGCAACGCCGACAACCAGTTTGACATAGCTCAGCTCGCCATAGGCGCAGGTGCTACTTTTGTCGCAAGAACAACAACTTATCACGCTGTTCCCATGGAAAAGCTTATCAAGCAGGCACTCGATCACAAAGGATTCAGTGTTGTGGAAATCATGGCAGGCTGCCCCACAGGCTACGGACGTAAAAACAAACAGGGCTCACCCGCTAACATGATCCTTTGGCAGAAGGAGAACGCTGTTCCCGCAAACAAGGCCAAGGAAATGAGCGAAGAAGAGATGGCGGGCAAATTCGCCATCGGCGTTCTGCATGAAGTCCATAAACCTGAGTACGTAGAAGCCTACGACGCTCAGGTCGGTTTGAAGTAAGGAGTGATTGAAATGGCTAGAAGTGAGATAAGACTTAGCGGTTCCGGCGGACAGGGTATGATCACGGCAGGTATCATCCTCGCCATGGCTGCCTCCGTTTACGAAGGCAAAAAAGCCATCCAGTCCCAGTCATACGGACCTGAAGCAAGGGGCGGCGCGAGCAAGGCAGAGGTCATCATCAGTGATGAGGCTATCTACTACCCCAAGGTTATGAATCCTGATGTTGTTGTGGCTCTTACTCAGGAAGCTGCTGAAAAATACTGCAAAGACCTTAAAGACACAGGTCTTCTCATAGTTGACAACCTCATGGTTAAAAAAGCTCCCGAAGGGAAATTCAAGATTATCGGTCTCGACATAATCGTCACAGCCGCTGAAAAAGTGGGCAAAGCTATGGTTGCAAACGTTGTAACTCTCGGTGCGCTCAACACTATTTGCAATCTTGTTGACCCTGCCACTCTTGAGAAAGCGGTTCTCAGCCGCGTTCCCAAAGGAACGGAAGAGCTCAACAGAAAAGCACTCGCAGCAGGCGCAGAACTCGCAAAAGCTGCAATGTAGGATTAAACAGGCTTATGCCTAGAGGGGTGTCCGTCGGACACCCCTTTTTTTTGTTGATTTTTATAAATCTTAATTCAAAAAATACAGAACATATGTTGAAAAAGGTACTTGTTAACAATAAAAGTTTTTATCAGGTTCAAAAAATTCATTATAAGCAATTAAAAACACTGTACATCATATATAATATTGTTATAATAATGTGAAATCAGCTTTTAGGACGGAACATTTTTAATGATTGGTGAAAATTGTTCTTCAGGAAATAATGCTGCTCTGCTTCTTTCCGTTATTGATTCCATCGGAAAAGGCATTCTTGTTTTTAACGGTAAGGTTATTTACTGTAACTCAGCCGCTGAAAAAGCACTTGGCTATCCTGCCGGAAGTCTTGAAGGCAAAGACCCCAGCGAGATTTTTCCTGTTGATTCAAAACTGCTCAGCTCATGCCTTTTTGAAGAGATTTATGACTGTGAAATGGGTGGCGAATTCAATTTCCAGACCGCCTCAGGTGCGCTCGCAGCGCTGAAAAGCGAGATAAGAAGTATAGATTTTGAGGGCAGAAGCGCCTGTATGGTGACCTTTGACGTTAGCTCTCCCGCCGACAAACAGGTCAAAAAACTCGCCGAGACTGAACAGCTTTTCCGTATTCTCACAGAAAACTCATTTGCGGGCATCTACATTTACAAAGACAAATACATCTACGCAAATCCCGAGTATCTCTCCAAAACAGGCTATTCCATGGATGAACTTAAGCAGATGTCTCCGTGGGAGCTTGTTCACGAGGACGACAGACGGTTTGTTAAGGAGAATGTTCTCCGCAGGCTCGCCGGAGAGGTTTTCGACCAGAAATATCACGAGCGCAAAATCATAACCAAATCCGGTGAAATACGAACAGTCCGAGTGGCTACCAACACTGTGATGATAGACGGAGAGTTTGCCGGCATAGGCAGCACCATAGATATTTCAGACCTTAAGCAGCTTCAGGACGGGCTTGAGGAAAAGGTGAGAGAAGAAACCCTTAAGCGTTATGAGCAGGAGCAGCTCCTTGTGCAGCAGTCAAAGCTGGCGGAGATGGGCGCTATGCTCCGCTCCATAGCCCACCAGTGGAAGCAGCCTCTCAGCGCAGTGGGCATGCTTCTTCAGGATATGACACGTACTTTCAGCTCCGGCGGGCTCGATAAGGAGTATATCGACTGGGTGCATGATACTGCTTCTGAGCAGATTTCTTATATGACCGAAACTGTCAGGGATTTTATGGATTTTCTCCGTCCGTCCAAAGAGCGCAGCCTGTTCACCATAGAAGATGCCCTGTGGCCGACTCTTAAAATATTCTCTCATCAGGCTATTTCCCACGAATTGAGCATTGAGATGAAATGCGGCTTGAAAAGAGACGCAAGCGAGGAAATGTCCGTGCGCATAAAGAGTGTCAGCAGCTCTAATATATTTGTAGATTGTGAGAACTGCGGACGAAACGATGTATATGTGGAGGGCTACCGCAACGAGTTTATGCAGGTTCTTCTCAATATTTTCAACAACGCCAAGGATGCCATAGCAAGCGCTAAGAAACAGGGCACACTCACTGAAAGCGGCAGGATAACAGTTCGCTTAGCCGATTTGGAAGGCAGAATCTCCATAGACATTGAGGATAACGGCGGCGGTATTCCCGAAGAACTGATTAAAAAGATCTTCGACCCTTATTTTACTACAAAAAGCTCCGAGCAGGGCTCAGGTATAGGACTTTATATGGTTCGTGCTATTGTGGAAAATAATATGGGCGGTGAGGTGCGTGTACGGAACGGAAAAGCCGGCGCTGTTTTCAGCATCATTCTGGACAGGCATATGAAATCTACCTCTGCGGCAGGTTCCTGTTAAGCTCAAAGCCTCCCTCCAACCTGAAAATTATTCCGGTATCAGCCAGATTCCTTAAGTCTTTATCCCGCGCATCGGCTGAATCATCATCATAAAGTCCCGCAAATGCCTTGTTTCTGAAGAGCTCCTCTTCGGAGATCATTCTGTCTGCCTCAAAAAGAATATGCAGCAGCCCGTACTGGCGTTCTGTTATTTTTTCTTCCGATTTCAGCCACTCAAAGAAATCCTTGACCGCGCAGATTCTTAAACCAGCCAGAAGTACATCCGTCACAATAATGAAGGATTTGCAGGCGCCCTCCAGAAAGAAGCTCACAAACGCTGTGAGGTCAAAGCCTCCGGTTTTTTCACTTTTACGGAAGCTGCGGTAGTATTCGGTTCTGTTTTCTTTGTAATAAACGCCGATGGAGCGGTAAAGGTATCTGTAACCTGCTTTCCTGAGAATAGCAGCCTCGACGCTGCGGGCAGTGCGCCCGTTTCCGTCCCCGAAAGGGTGGAGCAGACTGAGGTGATAATGAGCAAGACATGCCCTTATCAGCGGATGCGCTGATCTTAACTCGGTGTTGAACCAGTCACAGAACTCTTTGATAAGTTTTGCTATATCCTTTTCCGGCGGTCTGAAATATTTAATATCGGCGCTCTTTGTCCTGAAACTTCCGGGGATGTTGCCTTCCGTGCGCACATCAAAGGTTATGTGCATGTGGAGACGTTTTACAAAGTCCGGAGTGAGTACAAAAGGCTCGGCAGAGGGCACTATGGAATCGATCAGTCCGTAGACTATCCGCAGATTGGCTAGAGCTTTTTCCGCCGCAGGGCGGTGATAGCTGTCCTGAAGGATTCTGAGCAGGTTCAGCGCGTCCTCGCTTTTCATATTATTTTTCTGAACAGTGAGGGACGAGTAAATGCACTTGTTATGAATCTCATCCAGAAAGGAGTAGGAATAGGGGGTAACAGGGAGGCTGCTCAGGATGGCGAACCGCGCGTCGGCTTCCTTCATCAGGGACGCAACAGCCTCTTCGTCGTATTTGCCGCTGAAAGTGATGCGCTCGAAGCGCTCGGTAATTATCTGACGTATCATCCGCTCCCCGCATACCCAAACATAAGTTCTCAATTATAACAGAAAAAATTAAAGATCCTGAAAAGGTTTTTTGAGACGCAGAGTGAATACGGCGCCGCCTTCTTCATTTTCCGCTGTTATGCTGCCTTTCATATGGGTTTCGGCGATCAGCTTGGATATATACAGTCCTATGCCTGTTCCGCTGCTGCCCTTGGTGGTGAAGTATGATTTAAATATGCTGTCCTTCACGCCTTCAGGGATGCCGCCGCCGTTATCTCTGATTCTGATTATGACTTCGTCGCCGGTTTCAGTGCAGCTTACACGGATAACGCCGCCCGCGGCTCCCTTCAGCTTATCGGTAATCGCGTCTTTAGCGTTTGCCAGAAGGTTGAGAATAACCTGTTTAAACTCGTTTCTGGAGCCGTAAACAAGAGGCTTGTCCGTGCAGTGAAGATCAGGGAGTATCTCAATACGGCTGTTGGCATAGTGCACGGCGACAAGGCTTATAATCTCCTCAAGAGCGGCGGAAACCTCGAACCTGTCATCAGCCTGACCGGGCTTGAAAAAGTTTCTGAAGTCCTTCACTGTCTGAGACATGAACTCAAGCTGCCCCATGATAGCTGATATATATTCCCGCAGATTTTCAGCGTTCAGTTCACTGCTTTTAAATTCGGTTTCGATAAGCTGGCTGAACATGCCCACAGCGTTCAGAGGCTGCTGCCACTGATGGGTGATCACGCCGATCATCTCCCCTAGGGCTGCCATTTTGGACTGCTGAATCAGCATCGCCTCCTGCTCCTTCTGCTTGTTGTGAAGCTCACTGAGCTCGGTAATGTCCGATACTGTTATTAGGGTGACCGGATCATGATCGGCTCTGGGCACGGTAACGTTCATTATGAGTATTTTCTCCTTCCCTGAAGGGAGAGAGAAGGAGTATTCCATTCTTGTCATAGGTGTTTTTGTTCTGAGAGCATCACTGAGAATCCCGGCGTCCCTGCTGTTTAAAATCTCAGGGCAGGCATCCACAAAAAGGCTGCCTGCGGTAAGGTTCTTGTGCCCAAAAATCTTTTCAAATTCAGGGTTAACCATCTCAATACGGCAGTCGCCGTCCAGAACACATATACCCGCATTAGCGGAAAGCAGAATGGAGCTGAGAAGTTTTTCATGTTTTTCAATGCGTTCCGCCGTGCGAATCCGTTCAGTCTGGTCGTGGTGGATGCCGTTTATTCTGTAGGGCTTGCCGCTTGCGTCAAAATCGTATGAATATATGGAGGTAATTATTCTTTCCTCACCGTCCGGACGGATTATTCTGAAGCTGAACTCTCTTTCAGGGGAGTATCTGAACAGTGATTCCAGCCACTCACGCACCTTGTCTCTGTCTTCGGGGTGCGTAGCGGTGAGGATTTCTTTTACTGTGGGTGCTTCCGGTCCGCGTTCCATGCCGAATATAGCGAAGGCTTCATCAGTCCAGAAGCCCTTTCTGGTGCGCATATCACGCATCCAGCCGCCCATTCTGGCTACTTTCTGTGTTTTGTTAAGCAGGTCTCTGTTCTCTTTCAGACGGATGTAGGCGGAGCGGAGCTTTTCCGTGCGCTTGCGCACAGTGGCTTCAAGCATTAGGTTGGACTCCTCCAGAAGTTCTTGGAGCCTTTCCTGCTCGGTTATGTCGGTTTTTATACCTATAAAACGGGTTATCTCCCCGCTTTCAATGATCGGGGCAATTTTGGCAAGTTCGATGTATTTGGAGCCGTCTTTCTTTTTATTTATGAACTTGCCTGTCCAGATTTTGCCGTTTCTTATCGTCTGCCAGAGGTTTTTGTAAAACTCCCTGTCATGCTCGCCTGATTTAAGCCCGCTGAAGCCGAGACCGATTATCTCCTCTCTGGAAAAGCCTGTGAGCTCCTTGAAAAAGGGGTTTACGTATTCTATCGTGCCGTTTTTGTCTGTAACAACGATTGAGATGGGGCTCTGCTCGACTGTGGCGTAAAATGTACGCAGCATTCTGACATTATCGCAGTAGAGGTCGGAGTGGGCGGCGCTGACGAGGTTGCCAGCGAGACAGCCCTCTGTTAGAGTTGATACGTAGGCTGCGGCTGATTTCAGTTTTTTCAGAGGCATGTCTCTGTCAGAGTATACTGCGGAGAAAATTGTCGGGAAATTGTCGATTTCTATGGAATTTATGGCGAAAATTCCGCCATTTTCTGTTTTCAGAACGCCTTTTATTATATTTTCAGCTTCTGCATTTTTAAAAACGGATGGGAGCATATCGGCGAAAGTGTTTCCTTCCGCCTTTACGAGTATGTTGCCGTCCGCCCCGTGTATGCTGGCGGGCAGTCCGGAAAATTCCGAAAACTGCTCCAGTTGTTTTTTCAGCTTGTTTGTGTTTATAAGTTCATTTAAATTAGTCATTAAACATCACAAAATTGGTTATTTTGATAGATATAGTTCAGAATTATAAGTTTAGGAAGTTATTTATTTTTTTAAAGAGGATATTTATGAAACTTATTATACTCGTGATCTGATAAAAGTCTTTGCTTTTTTTCCATATAGTTTTAAACTCCTGCTGGATTATTTTGTGATTTGACCGATCATCAGGTTTAACCGGATTATGAAATAAATTAAAACAATGGTTTATGTACGGCGCAAAAGTCCGCCGTGCGAAGCGCAGCCGTGTTTACCACGGCGCGAGCGTGTGGTGAGTGTTTCCATGGATGGCAAACACGAACTATAAAATAGAGGTGGCATTTGCTAAGACGTTTAAAACAGAAAATCCGCTCCCTTTTCGGAACAAAAAAGGCAGCGGCGATCCGTGTGAGAGAGATCACACCGGATACGAAAAAAGAAGTGCAGCAGCACCGTAAGCCCGAAGTGCATCACAAGGCTGCTGTAAAGCCGACAAGGGAGAAGGTGAGAACTGCGCCTCCTAAGGAAAAAATCAGAGCTGTTCAGGCTCCGCCCAGACCGAAAAAAGAACCCAAGGTTTTTGAACCGTGGGATCCTGCGGTTTTTAATGTTGAGCCCGCAGAAGGAAAAACAAGATTTCAGGATCTTGATATTTCCGAACAACTTCTGAGAGCAGTGTATGATCTCGGTTTTCAGTACTGCACCGATATTCAGGCAGAGATACTCCCCAAGGCATTTGAGGATAGGGATGTAAGCGGAAAAGCACAGACAGGAACCGGCAAAACGGCGGCATTCCTTCTTTCCGCTCTCAGGCATATTCAGCGCAATCCGCTGGAAAACCGCAAGACCGGCAGCCCCAGAGTGCTTATACTCGCTCCGACAAGAGAGCTTGTGCTCCAGATAGAAAAGGATGCCCTCGGACTCTCTAAGTATACTGATACAGAGGTGCTGGCGGTATTCGGCGGCATGGGCTATGAGAAGCAGAAGAGAGCCCTTGAGGAAAAACTTGTCGATATAGTGGTGGCTACGCCCGGCAGGCTCCTTGACTTTCGCCAGAACAGCAAGGTAAACCTTTCTGCTGTGGAGATTCTCATCATCGATGAGGCGGACAGAATGCTTGACATGGGCTTCATCCCCGACATCAGAAGGATAATCAACTATCTGCCCCAGAAAGAGAGCAGGCAGACGATGCTTTTCAGCGCCACTCTGACCCCTGTTGTTGCGGAGCTTGCGTCCAGATGGACCAAGGAACCATTCACGGTGGAGATAGAGCCCGAAAACGTAACCAACATCAGGATCGAGCAGCTCGCCTACATAATCGAGAGTGACGATAAGTTCAAGGTGCTTTACAACTATATCAGACACAACGATCTCAAGAGCGTGATCATCTTCTGCAACAGAAGAGACCAGACCCGCAATCTCACCGACAAGCTTTACTCACTTGGGATAGAGTGCAGAATGCTCTCCGGCGATGTAAGCCAGACCAAAAGGATCAGCACTCTTGAGGAGTTCAGGACAGGAACGATTCAGGTTCTCGTTGCGACAGACGTGGCGGCGCGGGGTATACACGTTGACGGCGTTACCCATGTTTTCAACTATAACCTGCCCGAAGAACCGGACAGCTATGTCCACAGAATAGGACGTACGGCGAGAGCCGGAGCATCCGGAATATCGGTGATTTTCGCATGTGAAGAGGAAGCAATGCTGATTCCCGCTCTGGAAGAGCACACAGGCGTTAAGATGAACTACATATACC
This sequence comes from Geovibrio thiophilus, assembly GCF_004087915.1. NCBI lineage: Bacteria > Pseudomonadati > Deferribacterota > Deferribacteres > Deferribacterales > Geovibrionaceae > Geovibrio > Geovibrio thiophilus. Next base: position 2,653,311 of record NZ_CP035108.1, on the reverse strand, counting down.
CCGATGAAGAGCTTCTGGCGGAACTGCCTGCGCAGGTGAGGAAGCCTGAGAAAAAAGAAAGACCGGTGATAAAAACTTCCGGCAGGGCAGGGGCAAGACCCATGAAACCCGGCGGAAGAAAACCCCGAAGAAAAACGGGGGATACTAAAGCTTAAGGTCGCTGAGGCGCACCGAGAGCATCTTGGAGACGCCCGGTTCCTGCATTGTCACTCCGTAGAGGCTGTCAGCCTCTGCCATGGTTTTCTGACTGTGGGTGATTATGACAAACTGGGTGTCCCCCGAAAGGGTTTTAACCACTTTCATAAATTTATCTATATTCGCCTCGTCCAGAGGCGCGTCTATTTCATCAAGGAAGCAGAAAGGCGTGGGTTTGTAAAGGAACAGCGCAAAAAGCAGCGTGCATGCGCTCATAGCCTTTTCTCCCCCTGAAAGCAGATTCATATTCACAAGCTTTTTCCCCGGCGGCTGAACAAAGATTTCCACTCCGCTGGTGAGGAAGTTGTCCGGCTCGCTGAGGCGCAGCTCCGCCCTTCCGTCTCCGAAGAGAATGTCGAAAACCTTTTTGAAGTTGTCACGCACGCCTTCAAACGTGTCTCTGAAAAGAGCTGCGGTGCTGTCATCTATTTCGCTTATGAGTTCATGGATGCTGGCAATTGCGTCTTCAAGGTCTTTTCTCTGCTGAGAGAGAAATTCGTTGCGCTTGCAGACCTCGTCATATTCCTGTTCTGCCGCCATGTTCAGAGGACCGAGCTCGTCTATAAGCTTGGTCACAGCGTCCAGCTCCGCCTTTGCTTTGTTAGGCTGAAAGTTTGAGAGGTCTGGCTTTTCCTCATTTATATCCGTTTCAAATTTTTCGGTGAAGTTCTCAGAAAGGCTCTGCATTTCGGCGAGAACACGTTCACGCTTTATTTCCGAGTCAGTAACCACGCTGCGGAGCTTTTCCACCTCTCTGTTTGCCTTTTCTATCTCTTTTTTGAGCCCTTCAAGCTCCTTTTCCTGCTCGGCGACTTCCCTGTCAGTGCTTATTGCGCTGGTTCGGAGCTCCTGCTGCTGCTTCATGAGTGAGGCGTATTCGCCTTTTTTGGCTTCCAGACGCTCACGGAAATTGATTATATCAACAGTGAGCAGCTTGCTCAGACGCTGCTTGGCATCGCCTGTTTTCTGTGTGGTTTCGCCAATCTCCCTGTCTGTGAAGTGAAGCTCACGGGCAAGGGCGTTAAGCTGCTCAGTGAACCCTCTTTCCTCTATCTTGAGGGCATTGAGCTCATCCTTGGCATCCTCATACAGTGTGTTTATATCCTCAAGCCGCTCATCCAGAAGCTGTTTCTCGTCTTCTTTCTCTCTCTGCTCCTCAGCGGTTTTTTCACGCTGTTCCCGCAGGGAGGAAAGGTCTTTTTCCATGCGTTCAAGCTCACGGGCAACAAACTCAGTTTCCTTGTCGATTATCTCTCCCCGACGGGAGAGCTTTTCTTTCACGGCGACAGCCTCGTCAAGCATGCGGGAGCTGTTTTTTGCCTCGGTTTCAAGGGTGGATTTGCGGTTCTCTTTTTCGGTGAGGATTTCCGCCGTCTCCGCTGTTTTTGCCGCCAGCCCTTCGTATCTGGCTTCTGCGTCTTCAAAGTCCGATGTGACGGTCTCCAGCTTGTCTTCCGCAGTTTTAAGCTCAGTCTTGAGCTTGAGGATCACGACGCCTTTGTCATCGTCGCCGATCTTGCGGTAGAGGCTGCCGGTCTTTATGATATTTTCGGTTATTTTTTCCTGTTCCCCGAGTTCGTTTATCAGTTCGTCCGTGCTGCCCGAGAAGGTGAATCGGAGGGAGCCTGTCATTTCACGGACGGTAGCGAGAACCATTGATTTCTGTTCCGCACTGAAAACGAGTATGTCCGCCGCGTGCATGGGCGGTTCGGCGGATTCGTCAATCAGATCAATGAGAAGCTTTGAATCAAATCGTTTGAGATACTCCCCGCTGTCACCCACTGCGGCGTTTTCTATCTGCTCTTTAAGCACAGCGGTTCTGCTTTCAAGGGAGTTTTTCTCAAGGCGCAGACTGTCCGCTTCCGTTTTTGAGTCAGCCTCAAGGGTTTTAATCTCCGCAAGCTCGGCTCTGACCGATTTAATCTCATCGGTGATCAGCTTAAGGGCATCCCGGGTCTCTTCAAACTCACGGTGTGCGTCTTCCGCTCTCTGAGCTGCTTTGGCTATCTCAGCCTCAAGGTCATCCTTCTCAAGGGTAAAGCGTTTTCTGTCCGCCTCAAGGCGGTTGATAGTGGTTTCCTTTTCAAACACGGAGTTGTTTATGGATGTAAGCTTCTGGGTAAGCTCAAGGTATTCGTCCTCAAGCCCGTCAATGTCATATTTGAGGTCATCCCGCATGCGGGTATATTCTTCTATTTTTTCTTCAAGCTCCTCAAGGTTTTCCTTGAGCTTATTCCTGTTTTTCTCGGTCTCTTCCTTTGATGAAAGGATCCTCACCCGGGATGCGGTAAGCTCCCTGAATTTTCGCTCATAGTCTTCTATCTCTCTGTGCAGACGCTCTTTCGTGCTTTCTGCTCCTGCGATTTCGCTTTCCAGAAGCCGCACATCGCCGGAGATGTTCGCAATGGCGTCACCGAGAAAAAGCATCTTCTCATTAGTTTCCCTGAAGCTTCCCCGCAGGGTGTTGAGATTTCTTTCCTTCTCTGTTTCACTTTTGACAAGGTTTTCAAATTCGGCGATTATTCCCGCCATGCCGACCTTTTCACGGTTGATTTCTTCTGTGAGGGCTGCGGAGTCTTCTCTGAGTTTTAAGTATTTATAAAGGATGATATTTTTATCAAGCTCGGTTTTACGCCCCGCAAACTCGCGGAACTTTTTCACCGTCTCAACCTGTCTGGTGAGGGTATCTATGTGGCTGCGGATCTCGCTGATAATATCGTTAACACGTCCGAGGTTGTCTCTAGTCTGGTGGAGTCTGCGTTCAGCCTCTTTCTTGCGCTCCTTGAAGCGCACAACGCCCGCAGTCTCTTCAAGGAAAAGGCGGAGCTCCTCAGGAGTTGCCTGAATGATTTTTTCCACCTTGCCCTGTTCTATGATCGATATGCTTCTTGCGCCCATGCCTGTGTCGTAGAAGATTTCACGGATGTCTTTCAGACGGCATTTGCGGTTGTTTATTTTGTATTCCCTGTCTCCTGCTCTGTAAAATTTTCTGGTGACAGTGACTTCGGAGAGAGTTCCCCATTTTGATGTTACGCTTTCAGGCAGGTCGCTGACAGTGAGGGAAACCTCTGCGAAACCGGAGGCCTTGCGCTTGGAGGAGCCGCCGAAGATGACGTCCTCCATGTCATTCCCGCGGAGCTCTTTTGGGCTCTGCTCACCGAAAACCCAGCGTATGGCGTCCATGATGTTGCTTTTGCCGGAGCCGTTCGGTCCCACAACGCAGGTAATGCCGTCAGGGAAATCCACGACGGTCTTGTCGACAAATGATTTAAAACCTTGGAGTGTGATGGATTTAAAGCGCATGAAACAATCTTATATCAATCCGGAATCTATTCATATCCAAAATTCATGTAGTTCGTAAAAACCTACGTCCTTTAGTTTTTACGAACTCGCAGCCTGCGAAGCATAGCTTCTTGCTGCTCTCGCTCCGCTTGCGTTCCTCGCGTTCGCTGTGGTACGCACTCCGCAGATACATCCGTGTATCTTTTACGCTCCGTTACAGAGCGTAGTGATTTAAAACCTTGGAGTGTGATGGATTTAAAGCGCATAGAGAGATTGTAAAGTATATCGCGTTAAATTCAAACTGTTTTCACATGCAGGTATGACGCCCTGCTAAACTTTAAACCTTGCTATCAGCATAGTGAGATTCTCCGTCTGCACCTGAAGGTTGTTCACTGTCTGAGTGACTTCGGCAAAAGCCACTGAGCTCTGCTCAACCGCTGTGGCAACGCCCTGAAGGTTTTCATTGACATTCAGGGTAGATTTGGTCTGCTGCTGCACGAGAGACATGACGGAGGATGTCTCGTGGTGAATCTGCTCTGCTGCGGTAACGATATTATCAAACACGTGTCTTGTCTCTTCCGCTGCGCCTATGCCCTGATCCACACTCTTTTCAGCTTCAAGCATCCCTTTTTCAGCCATTTCTGTCTCTTTCTGGAGTGAGGTTATAATGTTGCCGACTTCTTTGGTGGCATTCTGTGTTCGTTCGGCGAGCTTGCGAACCTCGTCCGCAACCACGGCGAAGCCTCTTCCCGCTTCGCCTGCTCTGGCCGCCTCAATTGCGGCGTTGAGAGCCAGAAGGTTTGTCTGATCCGCTATATCGTTGATTACGCTTATTATGTTTCCTATCTCTTCGGATGATTTGCCGAGTTTTTCGATGGTTTCAGACAGCCCGGCCGTTGTGGTTTTGATGCCTGATATTCTGCGGACGGTCTGCTGAACGAACTCTTTTCCTTTTTCAGTAACGTCAAGGGCTTCCTCAACCCTTTTTCCCGTACTTTCCACATGAAGGACAACCTCTTCTGCGGAGTGAGTTACATCCCTCATTCCGTTTGCTATGTCACCCACCTGAGCGGACTGGGAATCAGCGGTGGCTGAAAGCTCCTCCGCAGTGCTGGAAAGCTCGTTAGTTGCGGACGCGACAGTATTCGTCGCGTCCTTTACGCTGAGCATGGTTTCTCTGATATTGTCCACGAATATGTTAAACTCACGGGCAACAATGCCAATTTCATCGCCGGATTTAACCAGAATTTTCTTTGTGAGGTCACCGCCGGCTATCTCTCTGAAAACCGCGACAAACCCGAGGAGCGGCTTGGTGATCGTGGAGGCGGCGAAATAGCTTGTTATGATGAAAAGCGCCAGAATAACGGGGCTTTCGATTAATATTATATTTCTCATGCGGATTAGCGGCGCTTCGAGCTCCTCAATGTAGCTTCCGGCGGCTATTATCCAGTCAACCTCCGGTATATATTTATAGATAACGATTTTCTCACGTGCATTATCTTCGCCCGGGTTTTTCCAAGGGTAGATTATCTTGCCTGTTTTGTTGCTGACTATCTCTTTAATGAATAGCCTTCCGTCGGAATCTTTGCTCTCCATAAGGTTTTTACCTTCCATAGCGGGGTGAACCATCAGGGTTCCGGCAGAATCAAGCACATAGCCGTAGCCAGTGTCGCCTATTTTTACGGAGAGGATAAAGTCTCTGAAATCCTTGGGGTTGAGCATTGTTTTAAAGTCGGATACGGGGACGGTTCCAATGATTATCCAGCCCCATTCCTCAAAGTACCCTGCCGCAGCCAGTGCGGGCATGCCGTCTTGGGTCACAGGGGCAAAACCGCCGCGCTCTTTGATAAGCTCGGTGAAGCCCGCTGAGGAAGAAAGGTTTTTTCCGATGTTGTCTCTCTTTCTGTCGTACAGGATTTCGCCCGATTCGCTGAGGATTATGAAGTAGCCTTTTTCAATTATATTCTGTTCCAGAAGCGCCTGAGAAGCGTCATACATAGCCGTGCTTTCGCTGTAACCGCCTCTGAGGGAGTTCATATAAGTAAGGTTTATTATATTTAAGCCCGAATCCACGGTCCCGTCCAGATAGCCCTTTGCCGATGAGTTTATGGAGGAGAGCACAATGGAGGCGAATGTGTCGGTGGTGTGTGTCAGGTCGTTTTCAATCATGGAGTAGGACATCTTTTTAGCGTTGTTGTAGGTGGTCATGGACAGAAAAAGAATAGTTACAAGCGAAAGCAGGCTGAAAGCAACAATAATTTTGTATTTGATAGTAAGTTTCATATGCTACTCCATGAGGTGATTATCTATAAATTATGAATGATATTTCAATGCCGGCAACAGAAATTCAGCTTATTATACCCCGGGCAGTCTGATTTATAAACAATTAATATTTAAGCAAACATGTTTTTTAAATACACAATTAACCCAATAAATCATATTGACAAACAATCGGCAACAGTTTTTACTTGTTGGGCTTATAAAAAAGTCTGCGGAGCATTATTTAATGGCATTTTTCGATATATTCAGGAAGAAGAAAAACGACACTCCCCAGCCGGAGGAACAAACGGGGCGGGAAACGGTTTCTGCTCCCGTTGATGATCCTTCCGGAGGCTTCTTCGGAAAGCTTAAGGCGGGGCTTTCAAAAACATCCGACAAGTTCACAGGCGGTCTTGAGAATATTTTCCTCGGACGTAAAACCATAGACGAAGACCTTCTTGAAGAGCTTGAGGAACTTCTCATAACCTCCGACATGGGAGTGCAGACCTCTGTGAAAATTATAGATAGTGTTCGTGAAGAGGTTTCCAGAAAAACCCTGAAGGATCCAGCGGAGCTCAGAACCAGCCTGAAAAGAAAAATTCTTGAGATAATCAGCATGGACAACAGCCTGAATCAGGTTGAAGAAAAGCCTTACATGGTGATAGTAGTAGGCGTGAACGGAACGGGAAAAACCACCAGCATAGCCAAGCTGGCGAAGATGTTCAAGGATTCCGGACTTAAAACCGTCCTCGCTGCCGGAGATACCTTCCGCGCGGCGGCAGTGGATCAGCTTGCCGTATGGGCGGACAGGGCAGGAGTTCCCATAATCCGTCAGGCGGAGGGTTCAGACCCTGCGGCGGTAATATACGACGCCGTGCAGTCCGCCAAAGCGAAGGGTTTTGATGTGCTCATAGCAGATACCGCGGGCAGGCTTCACAACAAGTTCAATCTGATGAAGGAACTTGACAAAATATTCAGGGTAATCAAAAAAGAGATGCCGTCAGCCCCTCATGAGGTGCTTCTGGTTCTTGACGCTACAAGCGGTCAGAATGCCCTTGCGCAGGCAAAAAAGTTTCATGAAGAGGTGGGTATTACCGGAATCGTTCTCACCAAGCTGGACGGAACAGCCAAGGGCGGAGCCATCATAGGCATCATCGATGAACTCAGGATTCCGGTTAAGTTTATCGGCTTCGGCGAAGGTATGGACGATCTTCGTCCGTTTGACGCTGAAAGCTTTGTGGAAGCGCTTTTTCGCACGGACGGCAATGAAGCTGATAAAGGCTGATTTCTGTCCCGCTGATTTCCGCTGGAAAGATAAAGAGGCGGATAACCCTTTCCCTCCCGCTGTTGCGGAGATAAAGGGAAAAGCATACAGGCTCAGCGGTTTCGGCAGGGATGCGGAGCAATTTTTCCATGCGGGCGCGCTCAGCCTCAACGAGGCATTTAATCTTTCTCTGAGCATCCACGGCGAACCGGATCTGATAGACACGGGGCGGATGATTATCCTTGCCGAATCCTTTGGCGGATCGAAGGAAGTAAAAGCCCTTTCATCAAGAGTCAAAGGCGCAAAAAACGCCGAATCCCTCAAAACACTGTGCAGGGCTCCGGAAGCTTTCCTTGAGTATATAAGATCAAAGGAGCCTTCTATGAAGACCGTGGGTATGTACGCCTCCCTGCCGGAATCCCACAGGCAGTTTCTGCACTCATACGCCTGTTCCCAGCCCTCCGTATCCGCCTTCAGGAATGCCGCTGAAACCCTCACCGATTATGCGGACAGAGAGATAGATCCGTCTGATATGTCGCTGGTGAAAAAGCTTGAAACAGAGCGCATAAGCAGAAGAACGGATTTCGGAGCGGAGTTCAGGGAGCTTGCGTCGGAACTCTGTGCTGGCGTATCCAGCGTGTCAGGTTTTGAAACGCCGGAGATAACAGTGTCATTCACAGCCTCCTCCGCTGAGGAATATATGGAAAAATGCGAAAAGCTTTTTGAAAACAGGGTAAAAGTCTTCGGGCTTTTCAGGTTTCTGAAAGAAAATGATATATATTGAAAAATCTGCGGAAAATCTGCCCCTTGCCCGCAGAATCGCGAGGGAGAACGAAGCGGTGCTTGTTGAGGACGGCTTCACGCCGGAGGACACCAAAAGGAACATCCTCATATCCTCCTCACGCAACAACTACGTGCACAGATGCCCCGCAACGAAAATATACCGCTGCTGCAATTATTATGTAACCGATGCCGCCGAAGGCTGCCCGTTCGATTGTTCGTACTGCATACTCCAGTCATACCTTAATCACTCATACATAAAAGTTTACGGGGACACTGACGCCATAGTAAGCGAGATGCGGGCGCTCGGCGCAAAGGGTGAGCGTGTGCGTCTGGGCACAGGCGAGCTGTCGGACAGTCTGGCGTTGGATAATGTGCTTGGTTTGAGCGAAATCCTCGTGCCCGTTGTGAATGAATATGACAATATACAGTTTGAGCTTAAGACAAAATCCGCGAATGTTTCAAAACTCTTTAACTTAAATCCTAAGAATATTGTGGTAAGCTGGAGCCTGAACCCTGAGCATGTGATAAAGATGGAGGAGCACGGCGCCGCGCCTCTCAGAGCGAGACTAAGTGCGGCGAAGGAGCTTGCCGAATACGGATATAAAGTTTCCTTCCATTTTGATCCGGTGATATATTACGAAGGCTTTGAAAAAGACTACGATGAACTTATAGAGCTGCTGGCGCAGTATGTGGATGAATCCTCTGTTCAGTTTGTGAGTGTTTCCACATTCCGCTTCATGCCGGAACTGCTCTCCGCAATGCGGGACAAGTTCGGCGGAAGTATGCTCCTCAAGGGCGATTACACAAAGGGACTGGACGGCAAAATGCGCTATTTTAAGCCGCTTCGGGCGCACATGCTGAGAAGTGTGGTAGGATCTGTAAGAAAGAGATGGGAAAACGCCTTCTTGTATTTCTGCATGGAGCATTCCTCTCTCTGGGAAAAGCTTATGGGCTTCGACCCGGGCGAAAGGGAAGAGCTGGAATCTCTCTTCCCGTTTATCAGGATGAAATAATGAAATACGCTTGCTTTGACATAGGCGCCACAAACCTTAAAATGGGAGTGGTTGATGAAAACGGCATCTTCCTTGAGTACGAATCCGAAAAAACACCCTATACCTATGAAGAGCTGATAAAGCGGATCCGTGATTTTTCCCTTGGAAACTCCTGCTCTGCCGTGGGTATAGGTATTCCGGGGAATGTCAGCGACGGCAGCGCCTACTGCCCCAATCTGCCTGTTCTGAACGGACACCCTCTTGAGACAGATATTGAGGCGCTCACGGAGCTTCCCGTGAGCGTGGAGAACGACGCGAACCTTGCCGCTCTGGGCGAGTACATATTCTTCGAAACGGAGAGCACGGGAAACATGATCCTGCTCACTCTGGGAACGGGTGTGGGCGGCGGACTGATACTGGACGGAACACTCGTTACATCCGAATCCGCGGCGTTTGAGGTGGGGCATATCACGCTGAATTTCAACGGTGAGAAATGCGGCTGCGGCAAACGGGGCTGTTTTGAGTATTATTGCAGCATGAACGGGCTTGTGCGCAGCTACAACGAGCTCAGTGCTGATGTGAAGTTTCTCAAGGCGGCTGATGTATATAAACAGTTTAAAATAGGCGACAAGGTGGCTGAGCTTGCCTTCGATAAATACGCCAACAGCCTTGCCCACGGTATGGCGAGCATAGCCAATCTCTTTGCTCCGCTTAAGATAAAGATAGGCGGCGGGCTTTCGGAAATGTCCGACGCTTATCTGCATACAGCGGTCAAGGTGTTTTCAAAGATAGTCTTTCCCGCGCTAAAGGATAAGGTCGTGATTGAAACCGCAGCGGCAAAGAACAGGGCAGGGCTCTTAGGCGCCGCCGCCCTGTGCATGGTGCACGGTTAATATTCAGTATCGTGCGTCCACATATCCCTTGTGAAGCGCATAACTTTATTTCTTCCGGCTTCCTTTGCCTTGTAGAGTGAAATATCGGCGAATTTGATCGCCTGCCAGAAGTTTTCCGTATCTTTCGGGAATATGGAAACGCCGATGCTCAGTGTCTTTTTCAGGGTCACATTCGGGCTCAGGCGCATTTCGTGGGCTTCCATGTTCTCCCTTATCTTCTCCGCCACCCTCATAACGCTTTCGTCGTCCTCAGCATCCTTGATGATTATGAGGAACTCTTCACCGCCGTAGCGTATTATTATGTCCGATGAGCGTACCGAGCCCTTCATTATAGTGGCGAGAATCTGGAGCACTCTGTCCCCTGTCTCGTGTCCGAGGTCATCGTTCACTTTTTTGAAGTAGTCAAGGTCGCACATCAGTATTCCCATGTTTTTCTGCCTGCGCTTGGTGTCCGCGGTGAGAATCTCTGTGTACTCCTCAAGGAACCTGCGGTTGTTCAGACCCGTCAGCGGATCTTTCAGCGTTGTTTCACGGAGGTTTTTAAGCAGTTTCTTGCTTTCTATAACCGGAGACGCGTTTTTCAGATAATCCTGAAGCAGCGGCAGGGCTTTTTTCAGCATCTCCTCATCCTCCGGCTTAACTGTGACATGCACCACTTCGCCAACCGAGCCTGCGATTATGATCGGCATGCACATGTGCTTTCTGTTTTTGTCATACCCCAGAAACTTCGGACAGGCTCTGAAATCGGCGGAGCCGAAGACAGTCTGCGCCAGCCTCTTGCACCTGCATTCCTCAGGACTTATAAGTATGTCGTCAGAGCAGGGCATGGGCTCAAGGGTACAGACATCACCGCAGATTTCGTGGTTGAGATAATTGATTTTATTTTTCGCCTCGTCCACCTCGTATATCGCAAAATCGTGGAAGCCGAAGCTGTTCAGCAGTCCGAAAACCCTGACATAAACGTCATGAATGTTTTTATCCTCTTCTATCAGCTGCTTGAACTGCTCCATGTTCAGACGCTTCTGGAGATAATCGTTGAAGGCGGCTATCATCCGTCCTATCTCGTCTCTGTTCACTGCCTCCAGCTTGGTTTCTATCACCCCTGCGGAACCGAGATCCCCTATGCTGCGGGTTATACGGTTGATGTTTTTTGTCATCCCCTTGAGGTATGTGTAGAGTATGCCGACCACGACTGTGGTGGCGGCAAGACCGAGTATGAAGCATATCACAACGGATTTTATGATGCGCATGCGCTTTTCAAGGAGAATACTGTCTATGTTTTCCTCCGATCGCTGGGTTTTATCAAGGGAGAGGATATAGTAGTCAAGCGGCTCAAAGTACATGGTATTTATGAAGTAGCTCACATTTTTCCCGTCCGATGAAAAGTCCGCGAACGCACCGTGCATGCGTGCTTCAAAGGCTTTTTTGATAAGTAAGTTAAGCTTGCTGCGGTTGGTTGTGCCGGAGTTTATGAGGTTTTTGAAATCGCTCCCGTTTGCCGCAACCAGATTCCCGCTGAAATCGAATATGGCGAAGGAGTAGCTGTCATCACTGAGAATAAGCACATTGCTGATGAATTCTTTAACTATGTTTTCCTTATTGTTCGCCGGATCCCCCGCGGCGGAGTACAGGCGGGTGAGTATGCCGTGGAGATCCATGGTATATTTCATATGGCGGAAGGATTTTTCCTGAAAATACCGCCCCTGTGAGCTGAAAACGGATTTGTCCGTGTAGTAGTTCTGTACCTCGGTGTAGATGAACAGACCGTAACCCACTACCCCCAAAAGAATAAGACCGAAAAAGTAAATGCCCAGAAGTTTGACCTTAAGGGAAACATCCCTGAAAAACTGCATGATTTGACCCCTGAATAAGATTGAATATTTCTTTACTTATTTTTTACTTAAAAAGCTTGCATTTGCAAGCCGAATTTAGCCCGCTTATTTTTATAACCGTCTGCAAAACAAAAATAAAAAAATCAAAGAATAAATATGATGAAAATTGTCTTTGATCTGACACTCAAATGTGTGAAACTAATAGGTATTAACCGATATAAAGGTGGGAAATGAAACGTATTCTGATTCTTTTTTGTGTTTTTTTGTCTGTTAACGCTTTTGCGGCGAACATATACAGCCTTGAGCTGACTTATTCCGGCACGGAAGTCAAGGGCAGGGCGGCGTGGCAGTCCGATTCGCCGGCTGAGTTCAGCAGTGCCGGGCTTGATATTAAAGGCGCTGAGGTGACAGACGGCTCTTTCACCCTTCCGGCGGGCAGGAGCGAGATAAGCTTTGAGGGTGCGCCGCACAGCATTTTCGGCGACTGGTTTCCCGTTCCGGAGGAAAAAGCTTATGTTATGCTTAAGGTGACTGTTCCCAAAGGATATTTCCCTTTGTTTGAAGGGGAGGAAACATCTGAGCCGTTTAATAATGTTTATACCTTTCGCAGCAGGGGTGAGGTCGTAAAGCCTGATCTGGTTATCGTCAGGGATGTTTCCGTGAAATCCGTTGAAGCGGCTGGTGTGGCCGTACGCACTGCTTTCTCAAAGAAAAACGCAGCTTTCGCTGATGAATACATACAGAAGAGCATTGAATATATAAAAATGTACAGCGAGTTCATAGGCGGGTATCCGTTTAAGGCTTTCACCGCGGTTGAGGTTCCCTATCCCGTTGGCTACGCCTTTGAGGGCTTCACAACATTGGGTTCCGCCGTTATACCCCTGCCTTTCATAACAGAAACCTCTCTCGGGCACGAGATACTGCATCAGTGGTTCGGCGGCTCTGTCGGGATCGATTATGACAAAGGCAACTGGGCTGAGGGCATAACCACATACATGGCTGATTACTACTATGACGAGCTTAAGTGGAAAGGGAAGGAATACCGCAGGAACGCCCTGATCTCTTTCGCCGCATACACTGATAATGAAACGGATTTTCCGCTCACCGAGTTCCGCTCCCGCCACGGAAAGACCGGTTCCGCTGTGGGCTACAACAAGTCTATGATGTTTTTTCATATGCTTAAGCGCACCTACGGAAATGACAAATTTTTAGACGCTGTCCGGCTTTTTGTAAAAGACAACACAGGAAGAAGAGCCTCATGGGACGACTGGAGAAAAGCTTTTGTCACTGTAGCCGGAGAGAATGCGGCGCAGCTTTTCGATACATGGATAACAGCTAAGGGTCTGCCGGAATACTCGGCTGAGAAAATCGATATAAAATCGGAAAACGGACGTTATATAACCTCCTTTAACCTTGTGAGGAAGGGAGGGGATTTCGTTGCCGATGTTCCTGTGAGCGTGAAAACCATCACAGGACAGAAGGATTTCATACTCCGAAGCGACAACGCAAGCAAAATGTTTGAGCTTGCCACAGATACGGAGCCGCTGAGCTTCGCGATTGATCCGTACTACGATGTGCCGCGAATGCTCTATGCCTCGGAGATTCCGCCTGTTCTGGCAACCTATATAGGAGCATCAAGGAAGGTTTTTGTAACAGGTGCGGAAGGGTTTGACTGCCTTGCGGACGTAAACGGGCAGGGTGAGGTTAAGCGTGTTCCCTATGAGGAGTTCAGGCTTGAGGATTACAAGGATTACTCCGTGATGCTTGCAGGTGTGCCGGAAGGCTTTTACGGCAAATACTTCGGACGCGCGCCGGAAAAAGGGGCGGGACTTCTGGTGAAGGCGTATAAAAACCCTTTCAGCGCAGACAATGCTGTGATCTCCGTCAGCGGGGAGACCGAAGGGCTTGACGGCGTTTGCCGCAGGCTGCCGCATTACGGCAAATACAGCGAACTTGTTTTTGTGAAGGGGCGCAATGTGAAAAAAGAAACCGAACGCACTGAAGACGGCGTCATCTATGAAATAAAGAACAAAGAATACGCCTTCCGGGTGTCTTCTGCCATGAGTCTGGAGGATATAGCGGCTGAGGCTGAGGGCACAAGGCTTATCTATATCGGTGAAAACCACGATCAGCATTCCCACCACGCAGGTCAGCTTGCCGTGATTAAGCTGCTCCATGAAAAATACGGCAAAATCGCCATAGGAATGGAGATGTTCCAGCGTCCGTTTCAGAAGGTTCTGGATGATTACATTGAAGGCGTGATTGATGAACGGATGATGCTGAAGCAGACGGAGTATTATAAACGCTGGCGGTATGACTATCACCTGTATAAGCCGATACTTACCTATGCCAGAGAACACGGGATAAGGGTAGTTGCGTTGAATGCTCCTATGGAGGCGACAAAGAAGACCGCTTCTGACGGGCTCTTCACGCTCTCCGCCGCTGAGCGGGAGCACACGGCGTCTGAATTGGACTACACAGACCCTGACTACAGGGAGGATCTCAGATGGGTATACAACATGCACCCCTCAAGACAGGTTTTTGAAAATTTTCTTGAGGCGCAGCTTCTCTGGGATGAGACAATGGCGGAAACCGTTGCGGACTACATAAAAAATAATGACGGCATAATGGTTGTTCTCGCCGGAAACGGACACATAAGAAGAGGCTACGGCGTGCCGGACAGGGTGAAGCGGCGTAACGGTCTGAAATATATTTCCATAGTGCAGGATGAATCAGCGGAAAAAGGGATAGCTGACTTCGTGCTTTATCCCGGCAGGCTGGACGGAGCCTCCGCCCCTAAGCTCGGCGTGGGTGTTAAGGATCCCGAAGTGTCCCCCGAGGTGACCGAAGTCGGTGATGATACTCCGGCGAAAAAGGCGGGTCTCAAGGCAGGGGATGTGATCATCGGGATAGATTTCTTTGAGGTAAGCTCTCTGGAAGATTTGAAAATAGCCCTTTTCTATATGAAGCAGGGGAACACGGTCTCCCTGAAAATCAGGCGTGACGGAAAAGAAATGACTGTAGATATGGAGCTTTAATGCGCCCGAAGATGCTTGCGCTCTCCATGCTGCTTTTCATTGCAGCCTTCGCCGCTCTTTTTTTCGGCGAAAAGCGGGAGACCTCCGCTTATAAAGATGAGATACCTGAAAGATATATGCGGAAGGGCTTTCAGCCTTATGTCAGCGCTGTGGATAAAAACAGCCCGCAGCTTAGAAGGCTTGCTTCGGAGCTCACCGCCGGCTGTGATGACACAGAGTGCAGGGCGGCGCGCGTTTATGCCTTTGTTCAGCAGAAGGTAAGCTACCTGAGTGATCCGGCGGGCTTTGAGCTGATACAGAAGCCGGAGGAAACCCTTGCCCTCATGGCGGGGGACTGCGAGGATTTGAGCATACTCGTTTCGTCACTCCTCTGGAATATCGGTGTGGAAACGCAGCTTGTGGCGACCGATACGCATATGTATTCCAGAGTATGCGGCATAGACAGGATCAGGTTTGAAAATGTTGTGACACAGGAATACGCGGGCAGTCTCACAGTGTCCGACACCAGAACGTTTCTTCCCGCCGACACCGCATGGGCGGCAACCTTTGAAGGGGGCAGCGGCAGGGGTGAATACACAGTGGAGTTCTCCGCCGGAGAGCCTCTGAACTTTTATCTCTTCCCCGACAGGAAGGAGTTTGAAAAAATGACAAGAAATATGGACTATAAATATTACGAAGCCTGCTCGGCGGAAGCCAGCACGGGGGAAACCCTGAAATGCCACATAGAGAAAGGGAACGTGATCGGTGTGAGAACGGCGAAGGCGTCCGTCTTCACCTTTAAGGCGGTCAAATCCGCGTCTCTTTCCGCTGATCTCCGCTTTGAAGAGGATGAGGGCGTGCTCTGCATTCCTCTGGACGCCGCCATAAGAGGTTCTCAGGTTCTGCCCGGAATGGGGATGAACGAGGATAATATAACCGAAAAATACGTGATTGACATAAGGTAGATATTTTATGAAGACATTCTGCTCCAAAGACTGCCCCGACTTCTGTGATTTTTACATCGAGGAGGAAAACGGCAAGCCGGTTTTCAAATCCGCTGAAGAGAAAAACGGGCGCAACGGTTTTGTCTGTTCCAAGCTGAAGGACTTTTATGAAAGGGAGATAACCCACGGGGCTGAGTCTGACCCCGAAAGCCTCTCAAAAGCGGCGGAGCTGATTAAATCGCTGAACGGAAGCGAGTTCCTGTTTATGCGGGGCTCCGGCAGTCTCGGCTACGCAATGGGGTGGTGGGATGTCCTCTTCTCCGGCATCAAGGACGCAGTCTTCATAGAGGGCAGCCCGTGCGATATAACGGGCGAAACCGCCCACGAGTTTGACTTCGGCGTGTGTGACAATCCTCCCGCGGAAAACCTTAAAAATGCGGACAGCATAATTATCTTCGGCAGAAACGCCAAGGTTGTGAGTCAGCATTTCTTCTCATACCTTCTCAGGCTGAAAAAAGCGGGCAAACGGATTCTGTATATAGATCCCATCCGTACGGAAACGGCTCCTTCCGCTACTGATTTCATTCAGATCAATCCTGCCTGCGACGGACTTCTTTGCGAGGCGTACCTCACTGAAGATTCAGGCAGACGCAGAGAGCTCATTGCGCAGACCGGACTGACGGAAGCGGAGTATAATCTCTTCGCAGGTTACATAAAAAAGGGAAGAACAGCATTCATCACGGGCTTCGGACTTCAGCGCTATAAAAACGGAATGGCGATGGTGCGCTGGATAAACAGGCTGGCGGTGAAAACAGGGAATGAAAGCCTGCTGTATTACGCCAGAGGCTCCAAGACGGAGCTTGCCTCTGTACCGAAGCAGCCTGTGCGCAGGGTGAATATTTCGCTTTTGCCGGATATTATTGAGCAGTTTCCGCTTATGATAATTGTCGGCGCAAACCCCGCCGTGACATTTCCCGAGACGGACAAATGGCATAAAGCACTCGAAAAGGTGAAGCTGATAAGCATCGATACCAATATCACGGAGACATCAAAGCATGCCGATGTTTTTATCCGCGCGGGGGGCATGTTCGCACAGAATGACGTGATGGGCAGCTACTTCTTCAATGACAGACCGTCTGTGCGCGGCAAATTCGCCGCTCTCCCATCCGACAGTGAGCTTGCGGCGGAGCTGGCGGGGCTTCTCGGTGTCAGGCTGGACATAACAGATCCCGAAACGGTGGAAAGGAAGGCTCCGCCCTCAAGGAAATACACGGAAAAGCCCCTTGAAAGCGCATATCCTCACGAATCAGAAGGATACAGGCTTATCACGGGTTCCCACACATCTTATCTCAATTCTCAGGTTCCGCCGTCTATGGGTGAAAATGACGCGTTTGTATTCATATCTCCCGAAACTGCGGAAAAAGAGCAGCTCACGGACGGCAGTAACGTTGAAGTTTTCAGTCCCTCCGGCTCATTCACAGGGGTAATAAATGTGAGCGCAAACATAGCGGGCAATGTCATTTTTGCCTATAAAAACCGTAAAATGACAAAAGGTTATATCAACTGCGCAACCCCTGTTATTCTGACGGATTCGGGAAACGGAGTCGCATATTATGATACTTTTGTAAATATGGTTAGAAAATAAATGTAAATCTGCTAATATTTATTATCGTTTTTTAGTTAGGTTTATTATTTCGGAGAAATATGTCTGCGGGTGAAAAAAAAGGGATAAGTCTTCGTAAGCTTTTAGCAGTAAACTGCCTGATTCTTGTGCTTGCGTCCGTATTCCTGATTCTTGTCAATTATTTTCTAAACTACAGAAACTTCGAGCTGAACGTTCGCGGCATAACGGCGGAGGCAGTGCGGATGGTCGATGAAAATATCGGCTACTATAAGGAGTTTCAATCTCCCGCGAATATACATGTGCGCCTTCATATGGTGGATGACCATAAAAATCTCCACGACTTCATAGCCGAGTACGGCATCCCCTCCTATGAATACCTGATGAACCGAAAAAAGGAACACGAGGAAGAGCTTAACACAGAAATAGAAATAGCCCTGCTCACAGGGAAGGGAGTGATTTTCAACACAACCTACCCAACGGAACTGGGGCTTGATATAAGCAGGTTTCCCAACGCCATGGAAACCCTGCGCAGGGCGAAGGAGAAGGGGGGGATTCTGCTGGATTACCCTGTATATGAGCGCTCAGGCAGGGTACTGAGAGCTTACACCATGTCTTACATAAAGGAGAGGGATATTTATCTCCAGACTGCTCTTTTTCTCGCCGATCTGAAAGTGGTTAGGGAGAGGCTGGAGAAGATTGTCGCTCTCTCGGAGTATATAAAGTCGGTGGACGCCATTCTTGTTTTTAACAGCATGGAGGGCGGCAGCAACCTCATTTTCAATATCAGCTCTGATGAGCCCGAGACGGATACTGATTCCGAAATAGTTCTTGAGACCCTTAAACGGGGCGAAATGACCGAGAAAACATCGGGCAGCCTGTTCACCGGAACAAGCAAAAGCTATTATGTGATAGCCCGTGTGCCGGATTCGGCTAAGAATCTTAAGGACCTTGATCACAGAATAGTCTACCGCATAATTTTCGATACGACGGATGAGCGCCGCTACGGCATTTTAAGCTTCTTCATCAAACTTTTTTCCGTGGCTGTTGCAGTTTTTGCCCTTATTCTTTTCTACAGAAGGCTGAACTCCCGGTTTGTGATCCCTTTCGGCAGCATGATTGAGAGAGTCAAAAGATCCGAGAAAATCACCGAGAAAAGCATACTCGCGGGTGAAAAGGATCTGGCGCGGCTGGCGGAGCTTTACAACGGACACAGAGACAGACAGCTTGAGCTGCTTTCATATGCCGAGAAGTTTAATGAGGAACTTGAGGAGCGGGTAAGACTGGAGGTTTCCAAGGGAAAAGCCAACGAACAGCTGATAATCCGACAGTCGATGCTTGCCACAATGGGGGAAATGACCCACTCTGTGGCTTATCTCTGGCAGCTTCCTCTCAGGGTGCTTGGCGAATATGTGGAAAGCATCTCCTCCATGGCGGAAAACTTTGAGGAAAACAGAGACAGACTGGAAAAAATAGCCTCAGACTGTATGGAGCAGGTTCTTTACATGTCTTCCACTATTGAGGGGCTGAGAGATTTTTTCAGACCCTCGCTGGAGAAAAAGCTTTTCGATCTCCGCCAGACCCTTGAAGACACGATGCGGATGGTCGCTCCTCATATGCTTTCCGGTGATATACGGCTCAGCTTCACCTGCCGCCTTCAGGGCTATGAGGAGCCTGTCAGGGTGGATGTGCTTAAAAATCTTGAGAGATGCTGCGGCGCAGGCTATCAGGAATGCGTGCCGGAGTGCCCCGGCTTCGGTTTTACGGTCTGCGGCTTTCCGGCGGAATTCAAGCTTGCCGTGCTCAGTGTTTTCCACAACAGCAAGAGGTTGCTGGATGAGAAAAGAAGCATGGAAACCGACGGGTTTGAACCGCTGATAGATGTTGATTTATACGATGAGGGAGAAGCTGTGCGCATCAGGATCAGAGACAACAGCGGCGGCATGAGCGCAGCCGATCTTAATGCTGTGAACGATCCCTACTCCCCCGGCACGGCTGATAATATGAGACATTTCAACCTTTATATGGCTGTGGAGCTTTTCAGAACAATAATGAGCGGCAAGGTGGATATAATAAGCTCCGCCGACGGACTGGACATAGATATTTATCTCGATAAAAACACGTCCGCCTGCGGGCTTGAAAAGAGCGTGCCTAAATGAAGATACCGCTGAAGAAGCTTCTGGTTCACAGTTTTATCCTGCTGTTTTTTTTCCTTGTATGTCTTGTCTTTGCGGATCATTACCTCAGCGTCCGTCTGGCTGTCGCCAAAACAGAGGACACATACAAGGGGCTGGCCGGACTGCTGGAGGAGACTGTGAAGTCGGCTGCGGACACCTTCAGCATGCGGCTGAACTCAATTTCGGATATTTCAAAGCATCACGCACATGATGTTCTGCACAGTTTTCCGGCAGATGAAAGGGAGGCGGCGTTTCTGGCTGACAGCTACGCCGCTTCAACAAAAAGACCTTACGCAGTGATGATTTTTGATACGGAAGGGCGCATGCTTTTCAGCGGAAAAAGCAGCGGCGCCTCGGACAGGTGGTCGATTACCCCCTCAGCGAAGGATCTTGACTTCGCAAGAAAGAACCCGGGCGGGGTAAACCGCATAAGATATTCGTATTCCAAACAGTCTTCCGAAATAATGAACTTTGAGTGGTCTCCGGAGAGGGGGAAATACGTTGCGGTTATGACGGAATACTCCTTCGGTGATGAGATTGCCTCACGGATTAAAAACATACAGAGCGCAAGCAGCCTGTTCACCGATATAGGCATATATTCTCTGGGTGCTTCCGTCAGGGAGTCATCGGCGGTTTACGGCGGGGAACTGAGTCCTGATGATTTTACCGTGTTCGGGGTCACGGACGGGGATACTGCTGTTTTCAGAGACGCTTCGGTATATAAAACATTCCGATGTGACGCAGGGCAGCTGTTCCCGTGGGAAAAAATCGGCATCAAAGCCGTGCTCAGCCCGGAAGGAATAAACAGGATGAAGCAGGGCTCTATGCTGCTTGCCGTAATGACTCTGCTGCTCTCCGCTCTGTTCATGTATTACGTTTTCGGCATTTTCCGCCGCAGGTTTGAAATACCCTATTCTGAGGTCATGCGGCTTTTCGGCGAGTCGAAAAAAATCAGCCTGAAGCCGGACAGCGGCTACGTGTCGGAGCTTGAGGAGCTTGTCCATGAATACAACAGGCATCTTGAGGAAACTGAAAATGTGCTCGAACGCCTTGAAAACTACAAGGAGGAGCTGAAAAAGAGATCCGAAGGCGAGGCTGAAAGGCTTGAAAAGCAGAAGGAATTCATGATTCAGCAAATGAAGCTGTACTCCATAGGTGAAATGGTGGCTTCGGTCTCCCACCACTGGCGTGAGCCCTTGAGTCTCGTGCATATAAACATGCAGAATATTAAAGAGGAGATTTCCTCCGGCATTGAGGACGAGAAATACCTTGCCGAATGTATAAAAGCATGCCGGAATCAGATACAGCTTATGAAGGAATCTGTGGATAAGTTCCTCGGTTTTGTCTCCGGAGAGGAGACACTGAACAACAGGTTTGAGGTCATGCCCCTGCTTGATGAGGTGCATTCCTTTGTTTCCACATATTATGAAAAGGACGGAGTCGGCTTTGTATTCCACAGCGATAACTCAAAAACGGAGGTCACAGGCTCAGCCTCTGTCCTTAAGCAGGTTCTGCTTAATGTTCTCATGGTTTCCCGTGAGCTGGTGGAAACAAACGGTGTGGGCGTGGGAACTATAGTGCTCCGCATGGTCACGGAAAACGGAGCCTGCGTGATAACCATTGAAGACAGTACCGGCAAGTTCAGGGAGGCGTGCACATCCGCCCTTGAGGATCCTTTAAGCACATCCAGCCTGAAAAAAGGCATGGGGCTTTATATTTCCAACAAGCTTCTGGAGAAAAACTTCGGCGGCAGGGTGGAGGCTGTTCCTTCCGACAGGGGCACTCTTTTCAAAATAATCATTCCTTAAAAAAATCCTTATCAGTCACATGGCGTAACAACGCCTTCCCCTTTATGCGTTATATTTCTGTCCGTAACAAAATGACTGTTTCGGTGGGGAGATGGGGTTCGACTGGGTAAAAATCAGAGAAGAATATGAAAACGGCAACACAGATCCGGACAATCTCGCAGGGATATTCGGATGCAGTTCCGTTGAGATTAAAAAAAGAGCAAAAAAAGAAAAATGGGAGAACAGTCTTGAAACCGGACGCAGGAAACGGATCAGGATTCTTAAGGCTGTGCAGGATGTTGCGCTTAAGGGGATAGAAAAGGCGGACAGCATGCTGGATGAATGCGGGAACATGAAGGATCTGGAAACTCATTCCAAAACATTGAAGGCGTACAGGGATGTGGGACTGACAAAGCCTGAGGAAATAATGGGCACCGTCAAAACCAACAATGCTCTGGATGATTTGTACGACATCTCTTTTGAGGACGCCGCAAGGGTAACGGAGGATGATGAAGACTGATCCGAGAGCCGCTGCATGCCGGAAGGCGGAAAAGTCGCTTATTTCTTACTGCATGCTGAGCTTCAGAGACTTCCTCCCGAATTGGCACCACAGGCTGCTTGCCCGTGAGCTTGAGCTTGTGGAAAGAGGCGAAACGGACAGACTGATGGTGATGATGCCGCCCAGACACGGCAAAAGCGAAATTACTTCGGTACGCTTTCCCGCATGGTTCATGGGACGGAATCCCAAGCTGAACGTTATCGCGTGTTCATACAGTGCTGAGCTTGCCGAGAGTTTCGGCAGGCGGGTGAGGGATCTTGCAGCGTCAAGACTCTTTTTAAATGTATTCGGCGGAAAAGGTCTGAGAGCGAATGCCCGCTCCGCGTCAAGATGGGAGCTGGAGGAGGGCGGACGTTATCTCGCCGCGGGTGCCGGAGGTTCAATAACCGGTCAGGGCGGGCATCTGATCATCATTGACGATCCTGTTAAAAACTCCGAACAGGCGTCTTCAGCCCTTTACAGGGACAAGCTGTGGGATTGGTACCGCTCTACGCTGTTTACGAGGCTGGAAAAAAACGGACGGATAATTCTGGTGCAGACCAGATGGCACGAGGACGATCTTGCGGGCAGGCTCCTCAAGGAATACCCGGGGGAATGGAGGATTCTTAAGCTCCCCGCTGTCGCCGAAGCGGACGAATCCTTCCGAAAACATGGTGAGCCTCTCTGGGCTGCGAAATACGGGGAGGAAGAACTGAACCGCATAAGGCAGTCCGTGGGCTCAAGGGTGTGGAACGCTCTCTATATGCAGGAGCCGGCGCCTGATTCGGGAACAGTGCTCAAACGGGAATGGTGGCGTTATTACCGAACCCTTCCAGCCGATCCGGACTGCTGGTTTCAGTCATGGGACATGAGCTTCAAGGGTAACGAAGGAGCCGACTATGTTGTGGGACAGGTCTGGGCTGTTAAGGGCTCGTGCAGATACCTTGCCGATATGGTGCGGGACAGAATGGATTTTTCCGCAACTGTAAGAGCGGTAAAAAACCTCACTGTCCGATGGCCGCAGGCGGGGGCGAAATATGTTGAGGACAAGGCGAACGGCTCTGCTGTTCTTTCGGCTCTCAGAAAGGAGATTCAGGGAATGATAGCCGTGGAGCCGAAAGGCTCAAAGATTTCGAGGGCTTATGCGGTTCAGCCCCTCCTTGAGGCGGGAAATGTTTATCTGCCGGAGGACAAGGCTTTCAGCGCTGAACTGGTGGAGGAGGCTGCGGCTTTCCCC
The DNA here is from genome assembly GCF_004087915.1 of Geovibrio thiophilus. Classification (NCBI taxonomy): domain Bacteria; kingdom Pseudomonadati; phylum Deferribacterota; class Deferribacteres; order Deferribacterales; family Geovibrionaceae; genus Geovibrio; species Geovibrio thiophilus. Next base: position 2,630,490 of record NZ_CP035108.1, on the reverse strand, counting down.
TTCGGCAGGCATGACGACATGGTTGACGCTCTCACTCAGGCGCTGAGTGAGGGTGGAGCAAGGGCAATGCCCGAAGGGGTTCATTCGGGAACCTCCAGACAGGCAGGCGCCATATTCAGAGGATATTAAGGGGGAACATTATGAATAATCTTACAAAAGCCGTTTCTTCAGCGGCGGAATTTTCAACATTTTTAAGCTTTATGCCGAATCCTGACGTTATACTGTCAAAAAACGGTCTCCGTCTGTCGATCTTTGATGAAATGCTGGCGGATGCGCATATTTCCGCAAAACTTGAGCAGCTAAGGCACGGCGTGCTTGCGTATGAGTGGAGCATAATTCCCGCAGACTCCACAAAGGAAGCGGCTAAGACCGCTGATTATGTGCGGAGAAATCTCAAAGACATGCCGAACTTTCTTCAGGAGCTTGAGGAGATGCTTTCCGCCGTGGAATACGGTTTTTCCGTTACGGAAATAGTGTGGAGGAAGGAGGGGGCTCACTGGCTGGCGGAAAAGCTTCTGAACCGGAATCCAGCCAGATTTCTTTTTGATTCGGAAGGCGGTCTTTTCATGGCGGACGGAGGAGGGAAGACAGAACTTGATGAAAAATACAAGTTTATAATCCACAGGCATATGCCCAGAAACGAAAACCCCTACGGCAGCCCGGTTCTGTCCAAATGCTACTGGCCGTGGATGTTCAAGAAGGCAGGGTTTCGCTTCTGGCTCACCGTTGCGGAGAAATTCGGTGTTCCGACAGTCCTTGCCATGTTCAATTCGGACGGAGGAGAGGAAACGAGGCGCAGGGCGCAGGCTCTGGCTGAATCCTTAAGCGGCATACAGAACGATGCCGCAGTGGCGTTAGCCAACGTGGAAAAGGTTCAGGTGCTTGAAAGCAGGGGAAGTTCGGAGGATTTCGCAAAGCTGATTGAGGTCTGCAACGGAGAGATCTCAAAGGCAGTAACAGGAGAAATACTCACCAGCGACACCGGCTCAGGCGCATCATACGCCCTTGCTAAGGAGCACTCCAGAACATTCGGTATAAAAGCGGCAAAGACCGCCGCCTCACTGGCGGGTACGGTAAATTCCACTCTGGTCAGATGGATAGCGGAGCTTAACTTCGGCAGCGGATGCAAGCTTCCGTCGTTTGTTTTTGAGGAGAAAAAATACGCGGATTGGACTACAATCAGGGAAGCGGCGCAGGCTGGAATGGATGTGGATTTCACCGAAGCGGCAAGAAGATTCGGAATACCGCTGAAATAAGACAGAGTGAGGACTTTTTTTCTTCACAATATGCCGCCGTCATGCTAATTTTGGGTGATTATGAAGAAAATCATTACTTTTTGCGCGGTGTGCGTCCTGTTTTTTTCTGTCGGGGCGTTTGCTGATGTAAGATTTGAAAACAGAACCGAGCTGCTTCTGGGAGTACGTGTGCAGAGTCAGTCCAACAGAAATGAAAATTACGTGCTGGTTAAGCCGAAGCAGTCCGTCAGCATGAAAAACACGGGCGGAGGGCTGAGCATCAGTGCGCAGCTTATAACGGGAAGCTATGAGATTAACTGCTGCGAATGGTTTACCGTTCCGGACGGCAAAAGTCTTATCGTCAGGCTCGCAGACAAAAACAGCGAAAGCTGCTTCTGCGTGAGCAGATAAGGGCTTATGCTCTTGAAGTCCGTACAGGATCGGGGTATCATTTCTAAACAGTTATCGGGTGCGGTATGATCGAAAGAAGAAGGTTTCACAGATTTGAAGATGTTCCGGTCAGAGTAAGGCTGAGAAAAGAAGAGTGCTTCGCGTCTATCGATGCGGAAATTAAAGACATAAGCATTGGCGGAATAAAAATCCGCACCGATGAAGTGATAAATATTTATGACTTTTATGATCTGAAAATCTGCTTTCACGGCTGCTCTGAGCCCGAAGGAATCGCGGCGAAGGCAAAGGTCTGGCGTATCGAGCCCGATACCGAAAAGAACAATGATATATCAAGATTTGCAGCCTTGGAGTTTGTCAGCTTTGAGGAGGGGGATCGGAGAATTTTCACCAAGTTTCTAGCCGGCTTTCTTATGGGCAGCGGAACGGAAGTGGTTTAGGGAGCTGAGGCGGAAAAAGTTATTTTATAAAGCTTTTCCTTACTCTGTTTATTTATTTCAAGAGGCATTTCTGTTTTCCTGAATGGTATGAGAATAGAACCTCTGCTTTTCACAAGATACCTGTAGATCTCGGGTTTCCCGTTTCTGTATATAAGAACACAGTCCCTGTGGTGAACTGATGCTGCTCTGTCAACGAATATGAGAGTCTGCTCCCTGAAAGCGGGCGAAAAAGCGTTTGTGTCAATTTTAATCCAAAGTCTGCCGGAGGATATTAAGTTGCTTTCCTTAACAGAGGAAAGAAGTTTTGGTCCGGAATGAACATACGGAGTCTCCGAAACAAAAGAATCAATATTAACAGAAAAATAACCCGCAATGCGGGATAATGTTTCAAGGCTGGGGTTTCTCTGGTCATTTATGAAGTTAGACATATTCCCCGGCGAGATACCCAGTTTTCTGCAAAGCTCGGCTTGCGTCATGTTGTGTAATGCTAACAACTGTCTCAGTCTTTTCCCAATCATGGATGGATTATGGCGCAGGATAGACCTTTTGTCAATAAAGATTCTCTTAGTGTGAATCATTGGGATGCAAAAAAAGGAGCCCTGAGGCTCCTTGATTATCAGTCCGGTTTTTTGGCAATCCAGTGGATTTTGTAGCAGCGGCTTCCGGGTTTCATCTCCTCACTTTTGTTGAGGCTGATGGGTTCTCCGGCTTTTGATTCAGGCGCGAGAAGCACAGAATCATGGTATTCAAAACAGCGCATAAGCCTGAGCGTTCCTTCCGAAGCGAACAGAACTGATTCCCTGTCTTCGGGAAAGCCGATGATTTTTTCAACAAAAACCAGTTCGTTTTCGTTTATTTTCGGGGCGAATCTGCCGTCAGTAACCACAGTCCAGAAGGGGGTTTTGAGAGCCTCCGTTCTGCCGGATGCTATGTCGTCCAGATGGTACTGGGTTTCCGGTGAAGCGGGGAAGTAATCCACAACTTCATTTTCCATAACTGCCGAGAGAGCTTCCGTGTTCTGTTCGTTGGTTCCGATGAGCTCATCAGCGCCGTACTTAAGTATCTGCGAGATAGTCTCAATGGTTTCTCTCTCAAATTCGCCGTGCCCGAGTTCAAGGGCGGCGAAAAAAGTGAGGTCATAGCCGGTGGAATCGGAGAGGTCTTTTTTCGTAAGCCCTCTCATCTCTCTGATTTTTTTGATTCTTTCGCCTATTTCCTTGGTATTCTTGATGGAGTCGCCGAAGGCGAAGTAATCAAGCTTAACTTCAAGAAAGCGGGCAATTTTAGAAAGGGTTTCGAGATCCGGTTCTCTGCTGCCGCTGAGATAATTGGAGAGTCTGGACGGGGAAAGCCCCACGGCTCTGCATACCTCAACCTGCTTGATTCCTTTACGTTTAATAAGTCTTCTAAGTTTTTCTCCGATCATAGCCTAACATTACCTTATAATATTTTTTGTGTAAATATACTAGTTGTTATTGGCAGCCGATTGCATCCACATAGTGTAAATCACGCAAAAGGAACCGGGATGAAGACATCAGATAAACAAAAAAAGTTTTTCTGTTTGTGCCGCCAATATCAAATATATATTTACACCCAGTCGTTTCTTCGTATATATTCTTGCAAAAGAAAGAGAAAATGTGCTAAATTATCAATCGTACGGGATGTAGCGCAGCTTGGTAGCGTACTGGTTTCGGGAACCAGGGGTCGGGGGTTCAAATCCCCCCATCCCGATTAATCCGATTATTTTTTGGCTAAGCTGGCAATCTTCCGCTTCTTATTAAAATTAACACTGCCATAATTCCGGCTTATTTCTGCTTAACGGTTCCTGAAATGTGAACAGACTATATCCTTTTCTCATACCGCAAGCTATTCTCTTGTAAAAGTTTTCATTTTGCAATAATATATATTTCTGCTATAGAACTAATGTGTATAAGGTACACCCATGAGTGTAGGGTGTCAAGGAATAAAACGAATAGATGTGTCGAAAAAATACGGAAATCGGAAAAAGAATTAGGCAGCTAAGGAATTTTCTGGGGCTTACTCAGAGGGAATTTGCCGAGAGAATCTACTCGTCATACAGATCTGTCCAGAATTGGGAATCTGGTGACAGGTTCATCAGCGAAAGCAATCTTCGCCTTCTTATTGATGAGTACGGAGTGTCGGCAGACTGGATTTATCAAGGCACGGGAGAAATGTTTCAGCCGCTTTTCAGAAAATCTGATTCGGATATTTTCCTGCCGGCAGCGGAAATTATCAAAACTCCCTTTACGCTTAACAATCCGGACAGATATGCCCATATCGTGGTCTGCGACGCCATGCAACCCGTGATCTCTGAAGGGGATATAGCTTTATGGATCAAGGATGACGGAATACTCAGGCACGAAAGCTTTGTATTCCTCATCGGCTCGGACGGCAGACCGTTCATACGCAAATACCTTCTTGCTGACGGAGAGGGGCTTCTTGTTCCTGAGAACAGAGGCTATGAAGTTCTGAAAGCGGACGATCCTGCTGTGCGCCATGTCGGCACAGTAACAGAGGTATTCAGCAAAAAGTCTCTGCTGCCGCAGAAAATATAGTTTTAAATTCCGCTCCGCTCATTTATAATCTCTGAGGCTGTGTATGCACGCAGTTTTCACAGAGATATAAAGCGGCGGTTAATATATATGGCGTTCAATATGATTCGCAAGAAACTCAGGAAGCTGTTCCAGCTTGACTGCTCTCCTCAGATTCTTGCTATTTCGTCAGCAGTGGGGGTAATGATTGGGTTCTCCCCGTATGTGGGGTTCCACACCGCTCTTGCCATAGGCATATCCTTTATATTCAGCCTGCCTATGTATCCGCTGCTTTTGGGCGCTTACATCACAAATCCTTTTACAATGGTTTTTATTTACGCTCTCTGTTATAAGGTCGGCAGATGGATTCTTCGCGATGATACCCCTATAGACATTGACTGGACCAATACCTCGCTGACAGAGCTCTTTGAAGCGGCGAGAACCATACTGCTCCCTTTTTTCGCCGGCACACACCTGATAGGATTAATATTTGGCGTTATAACATATTTTGTGATATATTATATTGCTGTGAAATACAGACAAAACACCTGAAATACATTGTTGCGGGGAGTTATGGCTGAGATAGTTTCCGTTGCCAGCGGTAAAGGCGGAGTAGGCAAGAGTTTTTTTTCCGCGAATATAGCTATGTCGCTCACTGCGGCAGGGAGAAGGGTTCTTCTTGTTGACGCGGATCTGGGCGGCGCGAATCTCCACGATTTTGTCGGGCTTAAGCTTCCGGGAACAGGGCTTTATAATTTTCTGAAGGAAAGCTTCCGCATCGGCGACATCATACAGAAAAGCCCCGCGGGGGTTGATTTCATTGGCGGTACCGGAGATGTTCTCGGTATGGCTCATATAACCAACTACGAAAAACTGAAAATACTCAACAGACTTAAAACCCTTGAATACGAATATGTTGTAATGGACCTTGGTGCTGGGACAAGTTATAACATGATAGATTTTTTCAATTCTGCCGATAAAAAAATCATGATAATGAACAGTGAACCCACCTCTCTGGAAAACTCTTACGGCTTTCTGAAAATAGCTCTTTACAGAAAAGTCGAGCAGCTCTTAAGAAAGGACTACCGCTTCGCCGAGATATGTAAAAAAATACGCAGCAAGAGCATGAACTTCCCCAGCCTCGCCTCAATAAGAGAGGCAGTGAGAGAAATTGATCCCGCCTATGTGCCGAAAACGGAGGAGATCGCTTCCTCATATAAGGTGGGGATAATCCTGAATATGCTGAAAACCAAAAAAGAGCTTAATGTTTTTTACGGTTTCGAAACCGTTGCGAAAAAATACCTTAGTATAGATATTGAAAAAATAGGTTTCATACCTTATGATGTTAAGGTAAGCGAGAGCATTAAGCTCTTAAAGCCTTTCTACACAAGCCTCGTCAGCAGGGAAGTGAACTCCTGCATTGATGACGTAAGACAGCAGCTTCTCGCAAAGCTGTAAAGGGGTGTTCAATGAGCAATCTTAAGCCGGTAAATCCTGCTGGATTGGATGAAGAGTTTGATTCACTTGAAGAAGGAGAGATAATCCAGCTTGTAGGTCTCAAACTCGGAGATGAGGAGTACGCCATAGATGTTCTCAAGATTCAGGAGATCATCCGCACAGTGGAGATTACCTCCGTCCCGCGGACTGATTCCTTCGTTCTAGGGGTGATGAACCTCAGGGGCAAGGTTATTCCTGTTGTGGATCTCAGGGTAAGGTTCAATCTCGACAAAATGGATTTCGATAAAGAGACGAGAATCATCGTCGTTCGTTTTGATACAGAACATATCGGTTTTGTTGTTGATGAGGTTACGGAAGTTATCCGCATCAGCAAAAACATGGTTGACCCCACCCCTCCTCTTGTAGGTTCCATCGGTCAGGAATACATTCTGGGAATCTGCAAATACGATGACAGGCTTATAATTCTTCTTGATATAGATACTGTTATAGCCGAAGGCAAAGCGGTTGCCGAGAGCGATCTGAGAAGACGGTTCCTCGGACAGGCGGCAATAGAGGCGAAGCCTGTTGTCAATTATGATGACGTTGCCGAAGCGGTTGAAAGTGAAATAACCGATGAGGATGAGACCGGATCTGAAGAAGCCGCCTCTGACGATGATTCATCTGACGACGCTCTTGACAGCATTGATGACCTCATTGCCAAGGAGCTTGCCAAAAGAGAGCAGGAAACAGACGAGCTCAACAAAAAAAAGCTGACGCCCGAATTCCATGAAGCTGAGGGGGATGCGGACGTTGAAGATATACTTAAAGACGCACTCAGCCAGAGCGACCATGTGGTGAGCGGAGACGAAGGACACGTGGTTCAGGACGAACTTGACGCCCTCATTGCGATGGAACTTGCGAAAAGGGAAAAAGAGACTGACGATCTTAACCGCCAAAGAAAAGAGCAGGAAAAAAAAAATGAAAAATTAGGGGAAGAGGAGTTTAACGTGTCCTCTTTCTTCGCTGATCAGGCAGCGGAAGTCGCTGAAGCAGAAGAAAACACCGCCGAAGCCGTTAATGAAGAGTTCTTCGGACCATCCATGGAGGAGCTTCTCACTGCTCAGAGCACAACAGTCGCTCTTGATGATCCTGAAACTGTTCAGACGGACGATATAGACGATATTCTCCGTGAGGCTGAGTCTTTTGAAGTCAGAGACGAACCTGCGGCTGCCAAATTCAGAGATGAACCCCCTGCTCAGGCAGTGAAAGGGATGTTTATTGAAGCGGATTCTCTTGAAGAACTCAAACACCTTTCAAAGAAAATAATCAACGGTGACGCAGTTGATCTTGGCATTGACATCAAAGGCGAAATCGGCGAGCTCCTCAGATTAATCCTTGATACTAAAACCAAGGTCGATGAAGTTGACCCCACGATTGTCATGTCCAAAGAGAGCATGCCGGTTGTTGTGCAGTCCCTTGAGCAGGTGAACGAGAAGACAGAGGAAGCCACCATGAACCTCATGGAGGCGGCAGACAAAATGACCGCTTTCTATTCACAGTTCCTCAATGATATTGAGGATTTTGAAGACCTTGTCTACAAAAAGGATTCCAAAGGACTGCTGAAAAGCATAGATCATATTGAGTCGGACATATCACTGGCTGAAAATCTCGGTTTCGGCATCCTCCATGCTCTTGAGTTTCAGGATATAACAGAGCAGAAACTCAGAAAGGTGATCAAGTCTGTTGAAGAAGTTGGGGCAAGAATAGGCGCCATACTCGGCATCATAAAAGCCAAAAAAGACGAAACAGGCGAAAGCATAAGCGGAGCCACGCAGGACGATATAGATATGCTTTTGGCAGAATTCGGACTGAACTGAACACTCAAAAAATGCAATATTCCCACAGCCGCTTCCTGCGGCTTTTTTTATGCGGTCGAAGGCAGAACACCACACTTTTATGCGTGGCTGAATGAGCGTTCTCCGCTTGCGGAAGCAGCGTAAACTAGGACTTAAAAAGAACCTCCGTTTACCCGATGGTATCTATGCCTGCGGACAGCACAGCGCTTTTGAGAATTGATTTTAAGGTAATTGATCTGACTTGTGTCATGGAATAAACACACCCTCTTTATTAGCGAACCGCACATGTCCCCGTGAGCCTGAGCAGCTTTCTTCATCTGTCAATATGTATTCGTGAAGTGATGTTTAGTATTTTTGAGTGGAATTATGCGTAATATTGCTGACTGTGATTCCAAAAAATGAAAATTTTTCTTAGAAGGCTCAAACTGTCTAAAATTTAGCCGATCTGCGGGAAGCCTTTTCACAAGCAAATCCGCATCATGAAAAAGTTTGATTTAAACAACTATTCCACAAATCTGTGGAGAAAAAAAAGCTTGACATGCTAAACCCCCTGATAATCAGCCCTCATTGTATGTGGCTGATACAATAGGATATAATCTGATATATTCTGTGATCGCTGTATACAGGGCATTTTGGACTGAAAATTATCAACATAGTTTCAACATCGTTCAGCGGTAAATTACACATTAAAGAAATGCAACTAAATGAAAAATTGTATCATTAGAAAACCTAATAATATCGCATAATTCTAATATCTCAATATTAGAGGACAAGGGTAATTATTTTTTTGCGTATTTTGATTGCCTAAAAATGAGTCACTTAAGCTCAACGCCAGATTTGAAGGGGTTTTTACATTTATCATACATAATTTTCAATACAGATTCCACAAATCTGTGGAGAAAAAAAAGCTTGACACGGGAAACCCCGCAGTAATATTGAATATGTTATAAGTTACGGATAACATGTGGAAAAAACGCATGTTAAGTTATGTTAAGCAGAACTTATTGTAATGTTGAGACTTTTTTTTCCACACGCTTTCCACATAAGGATTGTTGAAAACTCGACAAAAATTATTACATACTTTCAGGCGTTCAAATAACGTAAATCCAATATTTCCTTAGCATCCGCAGGGATCCGTGTCTGTCTGGATATTGATAAACGTAATCAGAAAGCTGATTATTTTTGTCTGTTGAAACAGACTTGAAAATGTGCGGCTGTTTCTCCGCCGGTTAATCAATATTTTTTTTAATATGCGTCCATCATGCCGCTGGATAATTGTGAGATCCTTCGGCTTCCCAAGGATGGGGTTGCGCCGTGCGAAGCGAAGGCGGGTTTATCCCGCCGCGAGCGTGTACATGAAACTGACAGGATGTACAGTTTCATGTTATTAAAACTGACGTATACAACTCCAAGGATGGAGTTGCGCCGTGCGAAGCGAAGGCGGGTTTATCCCGCCGCGAGCGTGTACATGAAACTGACAGGATGTGCAGTTTCATGTTATTAAAACTGACGTATACAACTCCAAGGATGGGGTTCCGCCGTGCGAAGCGAAGGCGGGTTTATCCCGCCGCGAGCGTGTACATGAAACTGACAGGATGTATAGTTTCATGTTATTAAAACTGACGTATACAACTCCAAGGATGGAGTTGCGCCGTACGAAGCGAAGGCGGGCTTATCCCGCCGCGAGCGTGTACATGAAACTGACAGGATGTATAGTTTCATGTTATTAAAACTGACGTATACAACTCCAAGGATGGAGTTGCGCCGTGCGAAGCGAAGGCGGGTTTATCCCGCCGCGAGCGTGTACATGAAACTGATAGGATGTGCAGTTTCATGTTATTAAATAGTTCGCGATGACACGGGAAACCTTGCAGCTCCGACAATGGAGTTGCTGCGGGTGAAGCAAAACAACATAGATATTCATTTTTCTGAACTATCACAAAAAAAAGGAGCCGTTTCCGGCTCCTTCTGAGTGTTTTTTTTGGCAGTGATTAACGTTTGGAGAACTGAGGGCTTTTCCTTGCTTTGGGAAGACCGGGTTTCTTTCTTTCCACGGCTCTTGCATCCCTTGTGAGGAAGCCTTCTTTTTTGAGGGGAGCTCTGAATTCGGCATCAAATTCAGTGAGGGCTCTTGCGAGACCGTGTCTGATAGCTCCTGCCTGACCGCCTTTACCGCCGCCTTTTACAGTAACAAGAATGTCAAACTTCTTTTCAACATTCAGTTTTGCAAGGGGCTGAAGGCTGATCTGAATCAGTGACTCCCTCTGGAAATAAGCTGAGGGTTCTTTTCCGTTGATAGTAACAGCACCGTTTCCGGGTTTTATGAAAACTCTTGCGATAGAGGTTTTTCTTCTACCGGTTCCGTAGTTGTATCCAGCCATGAACTGCCTCCTAAAGCTCTAATTTTTCAGGCGTTTGAGCCTCATGGGGGTGAGCTTCGCCGCTGTAGATTTTAAGCTTCTTAAGCATGGCGCTGCCGAGCTTAGTTTTGGGAAGCATACGTTTAACGGCAAGTCTGATAACGTCCTCAGGCTTTTTATCAAGCATTTCTTCAAGTCTTCTTTCTTTAAGACCGCCGATGTAGCCTGAGTGTCTGTAGTATTTTTTGCTGACCATTTTATCGCCTGAAACTGCGAATTTCTCGGCGTTAATGACAACAATGAAGTCTCCCGTGTCTATAGTGGGAGTGTACTGGGGTTTATTTTTCCCCATAAGGATCATGGCTATATTACTTGCGAGCCTGCCGAGAACGAGTCCGTCAGCATCCACAAGGAACCACTTTTTTTCGAGGTCATCAGGTTTTGCCCAATAGCTCTTCATTTTTACATCCTCTTTATTACAGCCGCCCGCAGCTCAAAAGAATCGCGGGCATTTGCGGAAATTCGTTAATTTCTTCCAAGCCGGAGCTTAGAAGCCTTTCCTGCGTTCTTTGATTCTCGCAGCTTTGCCCTTGAGGTTTCTCATGTAGTAGAGACGAGCCTGTCTTACTTTACCTGCACGTTTAACCTCAACGCTTTCGATTCTGGGTGAGTAGAAAGGGAAAATCCTTTCCACACCTATGTCGCCCACCATCTTTCTGACTGTGAAAGTGGATGAAGCGCCGTTTCTGTGGATTCTTATTACAAGTCCTTCGTAAGGCTGAACACGTTCCTTGTTTCCTTCCACGATTCTGAAGTTAACCTTCACAGTATCGCCGGCACGGAAAGAAGGAAGTTCCTTTTTCATCTGTTCAGCTTCGATTGACGCGATCAGTTTGTTCTTCACAACAGACCTCCTGAGTTCCTGTTCAATCTGTCCAGTATTATTGCCACAGCGCTCCGCACGGAAAGGTGATTAAACTCACCTGTGCCGTCAATAGGCTGGAGTATATTATCCGCCATGCGGAAAATATCTTCCGTGAAGCCCCATCCTGTACCGAACATGAGAAGGCATGGTTGGTTGAGGGTGGCTTCCGCCAATTGCGGATAGCTTATATTGGCTCTATCGGTTCGTGCGGTAGTGGCAACAATGCGGGGTCGTTGCCCTTCCACACGCTCGATTTCTTCCAAAACTTCCATCAGGCTTTCCTTTAGGGCTGTGCCCATGAAAGCCTGCTTTCTGTTTGCGTTGTAAGTCGCGCCGTAGCCCTCCAGCCAGTGGTCTATGACCCTGCCTGCGATTTCACGCTGAGCTGAAAGGGGGGTGACTACAAAGTATTTTCTGACACCGTAGGTGGTGCAGCTTCTGGAGATGTCGTGCAGATCCATATTTGTGATGGATGTGGCGACGACATCCTTCTCCTTATCTTTCATAGGATAATGAAGAAGAGCTACATATAACCTTCTGGATTTTATTTTGTCAAGTGTTAGTTTGCGTAAAAAAGCTCTGTCATGATCATTCAGCGGGGCTTCACGAAGAAGATCCGGTCTTCTTTCAAAGGTGAGTCTGAGTGACTGCTCTCTTCTCCAGCGGTCTATCTCAGCGTGGTGACCGTTAGTAAGCACTTCCGGCACGCTGAGACCTTCGTATTCAGCGGGTCTTGTATAGTGCGGATATTCCAGCAGACCTGTGGAGTAGGAGTCTTCAACGGGAGAGTTTTCATCACCCAGAACGCCCGGGATAAGTCTCGCGACTGCATCTATTATCGTTATAGCCGCAAGCTCTCCGCCTGTGAGTATGAAATCTCCGAGAGAGATAGATTCGTCCACGACGAGATCGTAGATTCTTTCATCCACGCCTTCGTATCTGCCGCAGATGAAGGTGAGGCTTTCATATTCCAGAAGCCTTTCCGCATCCTTCTGGCTGAAGGTTTTTCCTCTCGGGTCAAGCATGATCACACGTGTGGAAGGGTCATTTGCCTTAACAGCTCTGACAGATTCCACAACCGGCTCGGCTTTCATAACAAGCCCGTGTCCGCCGCCGTACTGACAGTCGTCAGTGGAACGGTGCCTGTCGTAGGCGCATTCTCTTATGTCTACAGGGTTTATTTCAAGAATGCCCTTGTCCGCCGCCTTGGAGACGACTCCGAAGGAGAGGGCGGACTCAAACATTTTCGGGAAGATTGTGAGGATGTTATATATCTTCACTTACAAGTCCCGCTCTGTCGACGGTGATCCGTCTGTTTGCTGTATCTATTTTAAGCACATGATGCTCGTTGTTTGAAATCATCCAGCTTTTGCCGCCTTCGGTGATTACGAAAACATCGTTGCTTCCGGTTTCTAGGTAATCTGTGAGTCTTCCGATATAAATTCCATTTTCATCAACAACTTCGGCGTTGTCGATTTTGTGCCAGTATATATCGCCTTCACCCTCTTCGGGCAGGACGTTCTCCGGTATAACAACCTCAAGCCCTTTGAGAGCTTGGGCTTTTTCCTTTGTGTCCACGCCCTTGAGCTGCATGAGTATGGCGCTGCCGTGCTCATGTACGGATGTTATTTCGTATGAGCCTTTGACTGTTCCGCTTTTGGCGGTCATAAGATATTCCATATCCGCGTAAATCTGCGGATTATCCGTGTTGGGAGCTATCTTAACTGTTCCGTCCAGTCCGTGCGAACCGGTTATAAACCCGACTCTGATAAAATTCATTTTTAACCTTGGAATATAAAAGACTTATGTTTTCAAAAGAGGAAGCCGCTTTTAAGGAAAAAATTCAGCCGGAGTTTTCTCCGGCTGAATTACCGTTGTTGTTCAAATGCCGTATTCCTTTTATCATCAGTCCCGCCGACTGACTATACAAGGATGTTTCCGGTATTAATCTTCGAGGATTTCCAGAACCACTTTTTTGCCTGCCTTAACGCCTGAGGCATTGAGGATAGTTCTTATGGCTTTTGCGGTTCTGCCCTGCTTTCCGATTACCTTACCGAGGTCGCCGTTGTCCACGCGAAGTTCAATGATAGAAGCTTTTTCCCCTTCAACTTCTTCGATTCTGACGGCGTCCGGTTTGTCCACGAGCGATTTGACGATGAATTCTACAAGTTCCTTCACGGCTTCACCTCTTCTGATATAAATTTACTCAGGCACCGGTTTCGTGGAATTTTTTTATAATACCTTCTTTTGAAAGAAGATTTTTAGCGGTGTCTGTGGGCACTGCGCCAACTTTAAGCCATTTGAGAGCCTTTTCCTCATCGATTTTAACTTCCGCGGGCTCAGTAACGGGGTTGTAGTACCCAAGGATTTCGATGAAGTTTCCGTCTCTTCTCTCTCTGCTGTCTGCTACCACTATTCTGTAGAAAGGTCTTTTTTTGCGACCCATTCTCATGAGTCTGATCTTTGTTGCCACTAGATGTACCTCCGTGATTTACATATTTTTAAAAATATCTTTCATATTCATTTTGCTCAGGTCTTTGCCGGAGCCTAATTTTTGTTTCATTCGCTTCATCATTTTGTTCATCTGCTCAAGCTGTGTGCAGAGTTTGTTGATTTCGTTCACCGACGAGCCGCTTCCTCTGGCTATGCGCTTTTTCCTGCTGGAGTTGAGGATTTTCGCGTTTTTGCGCTCATGAGGAGTCATTGACTGGATGATAGCCTCTATGCGTTTAATCTGCCTGTCGTCCACGTTCATCGGACCCGCAGCCGAGAGTCCGGGTATGAGCCGCATAATGCTTTCGAGGGAGCCCATACGTTTTATCATCTTAAACTGCTTCAGCATATCTTCAAAATCCATACCTTTCTTCTGGATCTTGCTGGCGAGGTCGTCCGCCTCATCAGGGTCTATGGCGTCCTGAGCTCTTTCAACAAGGGAGACAATGTCGCCCATGCCGAGGATTCTGGATGCCATTCTGTCCGGATAGAACTGTTCAAAGTCTTCCAGTTTTTCGCCTATGGCTATGAATTTAAGGGGTTTGCCCGTAACTTCCTTGATAGAGAGCGCCGCGCCGCCTCTTGCGTCCCCGTCCATTTTGGTGAGGATGATGCCTGTGGCGTTCAGCTTGTCATTAAAGGTCTTGGCGACAGTCACAGCGTCCTGTCCGGTCATAGCATCTGCTACGAAAAGGATTTCATCTGGATTAACAGCGTCTTTGGTACGCACAAGCTCGTCCATGAGCGTTTCATCAATATGGAGACGACCTGCGGTGTCTATAATCATAAGATCTTTTGCTGTTTTTTTCGCGTAGGCGAGGGCGTCCGAGGCGATTTTCACCACGTCCTTAGTGCTTCTGTCCGTGTAGACATCAGCCTTGATCTGCCTGCCGAGAATCTCAAGCTGATCGATCGCAGCCGGTCTGTAAACATCCGCAGCGACAAGAAGAACAGACTTGCCGCTTTTCATGAAGAACCTTGCCAGCTTGCCTGAGGTGGTTGTTTTACCCGCACCCTGAAGACCCGCCATCATAATAATTGTGGGCGGTTTAGAGTTGAGGTTTATTTTGGCGGCGGCATCGTCGCCGCCGAGAACATTAACAAGCTCGTCATGGACTATCTTTATGAAAACCTGATCGGGTGTGAGGCTTTTGAGAACCGCTTCACCGAGGGCTTTTTCGCGAACATTTTCTATGAACCGTTTCACTACTTTGAAGTTGACATCCGCTTCCAGAAGAGCGATGCGCACCTGTTTCAGGGCATCCTGAATGTTCTCCTCAGATATGCGAATCTGCTTGCGCATACCCTTAAATACAGCGGTGAGTTTCTCATTCAAAGTGTTGAACATTGTCCGTTTTTACCTTCCTGACACTTTAGGGCGCAAAAATACGCACCTTTCCCGTGTGGATGCGGGAACTAAAATTTATATGTGAAAGGGGCGGGTCTGTCAACCGCTTTTTATGCCGCCCTTCTCAGAGCGGCATTTGCGGTTATTTTGAGGCGCTCTATTCTTTACTCATGATCTCTTCGGCTCTGATGAGAGCCTTGGAGATATGGTCAGTGACGTTCTTCTCGCCTATTTCATTCAGAAAGCCGAATTTTCTCAGAGCCTTGTGAGGCTGCTCCTGAACACCGGAAAGCACGAGAGGCACATTGTGATTCATGCACTTGTGATGAAATTCCTCAAGTGCGTGTATGCCGGTTGCGTCTATAGCGGGAACCTTGCGCATCCTTAATATAAATACTTTCGGAGATTTCTGGAGGTAGGCGAGCATCCCCGCCAGCCTGTCCGCCACGCCGAAGAAGAAGGGACCGTCTATCTCGTATATCTCAACACCGTCGGGAACATTATAAAGAGAAATTCTGTCGGGATCGTATTTGTCCTCATTTCCTCCGTTGCCCGTGAGGTAATCCACATGGGTAACATCGCTCATGCGCTTCATGAAAAGGAGTGCGGCAAGAACAACGCCGACCTGAACGGCGACTGTCAGATCAACCAGCACAGTGAGGAGGAATGTGAGCACAAGCACGCCGCTGTCGCTTTTGGGAGCATTGAGCAGCCTGCGGAAGCTCTTAAGTTCGCTCATATCCCACGCAACCACAAACAGCACGCCGGAGAGGGCGGCAAGAGGAATTTTTTCGGCAACGTCAGAGAGAAACAGGACAAAAATCAGGACTGTAAATGCGTGAATAATGCCTGATACAGGAGTTCTCGCTCCTGTTTTTATGTTTGTCGCCGTTCTGGCTATGGCTCCCGTTGCCGGCATGCCGCCGAAGAAGGCGGACATGATGTTTGCCGTGCCCTGCGCGACAAGCTCTGTGTTTGACCTGTGCCTGCTCCCTGTCATACCGTCCGCCACCACTGCGGAAAGGAGTGACTCTATTCCGGCGAGCAGGGCTATTGTTATGGCATCGGGGAACACGGCGCGAATTTTTTCTATGCTCCATGAGGGTATCTGAGGCATGGGAAAGCTTGTGGGAAGTGCGCCGAAGCGGTCGCCCACTGTTTCCGCGGGGATGCCGAATATCCACGCTGCCGCGGTAAGAGTGAAGATCGCCGCGACATGGGCGGGAATCTTCGGCGCGAACCTGCGCACAGAGACGATTATTGCCACTGTGGCTATCCCGACACCCGTCGCCGCAGGATTGAGCGTATGGAAGCTGAAGAAATACTCCATCCATTTCTCATGAAATTCCGGAGGCAGTTTCTCAATGGAAAGCCCGAAGAAGTCCTTAACCTGAGTGGAAAAGATTACAAGGGCTATGCCCGCGGTAAAGCCTGTGGTGACGGGATAAGGGATAAACTTAATATACGAGCCGACTCTGATAAGTCCAAGTATAATAAGGAGTATCCCCGCTATCACAGTAGCGAGTACGAGTCCGTCGTAGCCGTGCTTCTCTATCACGGCATATATAATAATGACAAACGCTCCGGTGGGTCCGCCTATCTGGTAGCGGCTGCCCCCTAGGAGTGAGATGAAAAAACCTGCGATAACTGCGGTAAAGAGCCCTTTATCGGGCGTGGTTCCGCTGGCGATTGCAAACGCCATGGCAAGGGGGATCGCAACGATGCCTACAGTGAGTCCGGAGAATAAGTCCCGTCTCAGTGTTTCTGCGCCGTAACCTTTTTTAAGTTCGGTGAGCAGACTGGGTTTTAGTGATGTCCTGTCCATACCTGCACCTGAAGTTATATTATAAGTTGAGAAGCATACTCCTCATTATTTAAAACTGCAATATCCTTAAAGAGTATAATCTCAAAACACCTATTGAAAAAGACAGCAAAGGTATTATTTTATTCTTATGAAAAATTTAATACTTTTATCCGTATTTTTAATGCTTATGTCATGCGCCCCGAAGGATCCTGAGATTATTAAACAGGGCTCTGTCTACGATATTCGCGGCTTTGAGCTGAAGCTTGAGGAAGGCGTTCTCTCTGTGAAAAACACTTACTTTGAAAAGGTTTCCAGACTTCAGATAAGCGCTGAATATGTAAAAGGTCAGGATGTCGTGGGCTCCTTCACCAGCGTGGGTCTTGCTCTGGAACCCGGGGACGTCAGGGAATACAGGCTGGTTATCCCTCAGGGCACGGAAAAAGTGAAGGTCTCATACAGAGAATACCCTTACGGCGAGGGAGACACGGCTATGTTTCTGCCGAATATCGGCAAGCTGGGCAAAACGGGCGCGGTTTATTTCATGCTTAATGAATAACTTCCTTTTCAGTTCTGTTTTTAGTCACTAGGTGATTAAAAAATAATCACCACCTTCCCGTTCAGTTTTTTCAATAATCCTTAAACATCTGTTATTAATCGTAAAACCTATCTTGGCATACCTGTTGCTTTCTTTAAGAGTATCACCGGAATAAGGAGGAGTTTTTATGAAGCTGATAAAAGCGATCATCAAGCCTCACATGCTTGAAGAAGTTAAGGAAGCTCTCGCTGAGCTTGGAATTACTGGTATGACCGTATACGAAGTTAAAGGCTACGGCAGACAGAAAGGGCACAACGAACTTTACAGAGGCGCGGAATACCGTATAGATTTCGTTCCCAAAATTATGATGGAAGTAGTGGTTTCCTCCGACATCGCGGCGAAGGTCGTAAAAACCATAAACGATTCAGCTAAAACTGGCAAAATCGGTGACGGCAAAATATTCGTAATCCCTGTTGAGGAATCCGTAAGGATCAGAACAGGTGAAACAGGAATAGAGTCGCTTTAATTTGCGCATACAGGTGCAAGGAGGATATATGAAAAAAATTATTATAATGCTCGGACTGGTGCTTATGGCAGCGTCCGGCTTCGCAGACGACGAACCTCTCACTCTTGAAGGGGTTCAGGCTTCCGTAGATGCGGTACAGGCAAACGCAGACTGGCTCTGGACACTCATTGCCGCTTTCATGGTCTTTTTTATGCAGCTTGGCTTCGCTATGGTCGAAACAGGCTTCACCAGAGCAAAAAACGCCGTTAACATAATTATGAAAAACCTGCTGGACTTCTCCATGGGCGCGATCGGATACTGGGCAGTGGGCTTCGCTCTTATGTTCGGTGCGACTACTACAGGCTTTTTCGGTACTGAAGGCTTTTTCCTTTCAAACTGGGACATGCAGGATCACTGGACACTCGCTTTCTGGATTTTCCAGACAGTTTTCTGCGCCACAGCGGCTACAATAGTTTCAGGAGCTATAGCAGAGAGAACTAACCTTAAGGCGTATCTCCTTTTCAGCCTTGCAATGACTACAATAATCTATCCCATATTCGGAAGCTGGGCATGGGGCTCGCTCTTCCACGGTGAAGGCTGGCTTGAAGGCTTCGGCTTCATAGACTTCGCAGGCTCCACAGTTGTTCACTCCGTGGGCGGCTGGGCTGCTCTCGCCGGTGCGATAGTTGTCGGACCGAGGATCGGTAAATTTGCTAAGGACGGTTCGGCAAGAGCCATCCCGGGGCACAACATACCTCTTGCTACAATAGGAGTTTTCATACTCTGGTTCGGCTGGTACGGATTCAACGTGGGCTCGGAAACCGCCGCGGACACAGCGCTGCCTCTCATAGCTGTCAACACCACTCTCGCTCCTGCGACAGCCGTTCTTGTTGCTCTTTTTACCACAGTTATTCTTTTCAAAAAATTTGACGCTGGCATGTCTCTCAATGGTGCTCTTGCGGGTCTCGTGGGAATTACCGCAGGCTGCGCTAACGTCACGCCCGCTTATGCGGTGCTCATCGGTGCTGTTGCCGGGCTGCTTGTTGTGTTCAGCGTAATCTTCTTCGATAAAATCAGAGTTGACGACCCGGTGGGCGCAATCTCGGTACACGGCGTATGCGGTGTGTGGGGTACTCTTGCGGCAGGTCTCTTCAACTATGACTTTGAAGCAGGCGGACTCAGCCCTGTAATACTGCCTCAGATAATCGGCATAGTAGCCGCTTTCGTATGGGCATTCGGCATATCCTTCATCGTTTTCAAAATCATCAACATCTTCATCAAAGTCAGAGTTTCTGAAACTGAAGAACTTGAAGGTCTTGATAAACACGAACATGGTGTGGATGCTTACCCTGAATACGCTAAATCACTTATAAAATAACAGAATAGCATAGAATAGTCTGCCTGAGGGCAGACTACCTGACCGTTACATTGCCCTCTTTCCGCCACGGAGAGAGGGCTTTTTTTGTTTTCAGGTCAGGGGAAGTGAGACTGTGAACACGGCTCCTGTGGCGGAGTTTTCCACACTGAGGGTTCCGTGCATTTTGTCTTCGACTATGGTTTTGGAAAGATAAAGCCCGATTCCGGTTCCGTTATCATTTTTGGTTGTGAAATAGGGCTTGAACAATTTTTTCATGACTCCGGAGCTGATGCCTGTTCCGTTGTCTCCGATGCTGATGGTACATATATTTGCCATACTTGAGATTTTAATTTCGATAATTCCTTTTTCCGTCCTGAATTTTTCATCCTTTTCCCTTCTGTGGGTTATTGCGTCCTTTGCATTCACTATAAGGTTGAGGATAACCTGTTTGAGCTCGTTACGGTAGCCTATGGTCTCTGCGCTGTCATTTTCTGAAGTCAGGCATACAGTTATATTACAGGTTTTAAGCTGCGGATCGATTATGGAGATAATCTCCTCCACCGAGTCCTTTATTCTGAATTTATGCGGTGTTTTCTGGGGGATGAAGAAGCGTCTGAAATCATCCACTGTGGTGCTCATGAAAAGGATCTGGGAGTTGATGGCGTCTATATGCTCTTCGACGGAATCGGCGTTCAGCTCGCCGTGGTCAAAGTCGTCCCCTATGGTCTGCGCTATTATGGCGAGAGTATTGAGCGGCTGTTTCCACTGGTGGGCTATAACTCCGAGCATCTCTCCCATAGCAGCCATTTTAGACTGCTGTATCAGGAGTTTTTCCTGTTTTTTCTGTTTATTTTGAAGTCTTTTAATTTTTGATATATTCTCAAAGAATGCAATGAAAAGCTTACCGCTGACGCTCAGCTCCGAAATACAGACTTTCAGATAAAGCTTTTCCTCATGGACATTGTGAGCCTTGAGTTTTGCCGTTTTTCCGTCCGGTTCTTTCAGCAGTTTTTTCATTGTCGGAATGCTTTTTGGAGTGAGCAGGTTCATTATGTTGTCAAATGTGAGGGAGTTTTTCTTCTGGGCGAACACCTTACGGAAGTTTGAGTTTGAGCGGAGTATGTTCCCTTTTTCATCCAAAACGCAGAAAGCCGGACTGAACAGACGGAAATATTCAGCCGCAGCCGCCGCTGCGAAGTTTTCCGGCATATTATCGGCATGTCTGGAATCGTTTGTCTCCGTGTCGCTTTTCAATGAAATGCTCCGTTTCTTATCGGATAGTTAGATACACGCTAACTTATTATTTGTAAATATCATATTACCCAAATTACGTAATATAGAGAAAAGCACAGAATTAGCCAGAATATAATTATATGTTCCGATAAAAATCAGCATGACTTATTTGTATAAAATAACTTGACACGAGTAGGCTAAGATATATTTTTTATATTGTAAAAGCACAATGCTCATGGAGGTGGAAAAATGCTTAAAAAACGTGATGAAATTTTCTTCTCTCCCTTCAGAAGCCTTCTGGATCTCAACAGGGAGATGGGCAGGTTTATGGACAGGTTCGGTGACGGTGAGTCCATGCCCGGTGGGTTCAGACCCGATGTGGATATTGTGGAAAAGAACGGGCAGCTTGTAGTGACCGCGGATCTCCCCGGAATGGAGGAAAAAGACATCGAAGTTGTCATCAATGAAGGTGTGCTCATCGTAAAAGGTGAGAGAACCGAGGAAAAAGAAGAAACCGAAAAGGGCTTTCACAGGCGTGAGAGGGTGTTCGGCAAATTTGTGAGGCAGTTTGCGCTGCCCAAGGGTGCAGACGCTGAGAATGTGAAGGCAGTTTTCAAAAAAGGAGTTCTAGAAGTCAGAATTCCTCTGAAAGCTGTGGCTGAAGAGAAGAAAATACAGATTGAAGCGAAGTAAAGCAAAAAAGCCCCCGAAAAACCGGGGGCTTCTGATTTCTGGTCAAAGGCGCAAAATCTGAGACTGCCTTGCCTCTTTGCTTCTTGCGGTGACGTAACTTGCTGTCATTGCAAATGAAGCGAAGCAATCCACTCCATGCGTTATCTTAAGCCCGCTTTTCGGCAGTCTTTCTGCTTGCTCTCGGTTTTTTCTCCGCCGGAGCCTCTTTTTCCTCAGCAGGTTTGGGCGGAGCGGGAAGCAGAGCTATTTCAGTCACTTCCTCAAACTTCTCAACAGGAATTATTTCCAGAGAGCTTTTAACATATTTAGGCATGCTGATAATATCTTTCTCATTCTTTTTGGGAATGATTACCTTGGTTATGCCGTGTCTTTTGGCGGCGAGGAGTTTTTCCTTGAGCCCGCCGATGGGGAGCACCTTGCCTGTGATGGTTATCTCTCCTGTCATTGCTACGGATTTATGAATCTGCCTCCCCGTGAAAACTGAGAGCAGGGCGGTTCCCATGGTGATGCCTGCTGATGGACCGTCTTTGGGGATGGCGCCTGCGGGCACGTGCACGTGTATATCGAACTTATTGAAATCTTCCGGATCAACGCCGTATCTGCCGGCAATTGTTCTCACGTAAGTGTATGCCGCCCGTGCGGATTCCTTCATAACATCCCCAAGCTGTCCAGTGACGAGAAGGTTTCCCTTGCCCTGATATTTGCTGCATTCCACGAAAAGAACCTCACCGCCGACGGGTGTCCACGCAAGACCTGTCGCCGTGCCGACTTCGTTCTCCTTCAGCTCGTCCTCACCGATGTATTTTACTGCTCCGAGAAATTTTTCGGCAATTTTCGGGGTAATGTGGAAAACCTTGCCGTTCCCCTCCACAATTTTGCGTCCGACCTTGCGGCAGACTGTTCCTATGCTGCGCTCAAGATTTCTTAAGCCGGATTCTCTGGTATAGCTTTTGATAATGTGCATTATCGCCGCCTGAGAGAATTTTATCTGCTCAGGTGTAAGCCCGTTATCCTTTATCTGTCTGGGGACAAGGTATTTTTCTGCTATTTTCAGCTTCTCTTCCTCTGTGTAGCCGGGGAGCTGGATAATCTCCATCCTGTCACGCAGGGCGTGAGGAATGGGGTCAAGGTAGTTCGCCGTGGTTATGAACAGCACCTTGGAGAGATCAAACGGCACGCCGAGGAAATGATCTACAAAATTAACGTTCTGCACAGGATCAAGCACCTCAAGAAGTGCGGACGCAGGGTCTCCTCTGAAATCGCTGCCGAGCTTGTCTATTTCATCCAGCATGATGAGCGGGTTGTTTGTGCCTGCGGTTTTCATGCTCTGAATTATCTTGCCGGGCAGGGCACCGATGTATGTTCTTCTGTGTCCTCTGATTTCCGCTTCATCTCTCATACCGCCGAGGCTCATGCGGACATATTCCCTGCCCATGGCGCTGGCGATGGATTTTCCGAGAGACGTTTTACCCACTCCGGGAGGTCCCACGAAGCAGAGGATGGGGCTTTTCATATCCTTTTTCAGCTTACGCAGGGCAAGGAAGTCAAGAATGCGCTCCTTCACCTCTTCCAGACCGAAGTGGTCGTCATTGAGGATCTGTTTGGCGGTTTTGAGATCCAGCTTTTCCTTGCTGGCTTTGCTCCAAGGGAGCTCCACAAGCCAGTCGAGGAAGGTTCTCGCCACTGTGGATTCGGCGGAATCAGGGTGCATGCGGGCAAGGCGTTTGAGCTGCTTATCCGCTTCTTCGGCTATTGCTTTTGGCATCTTGGCTTTTTTAATCTTCTTTTCGTATTCTTCTATCTCTATCTGAAAGTCGTCCTCTTCGCCGAGCTCTTTCTTGATAGCCTTGAGCTGCTCACGGAGGAAGTATTCCTTCTGGCTTTTGTCTATTTCACCCCGAGCCTCATTCATGATCTTCTGCTGAACCTCAAGGATCGAGATCTCACGTGTGAGAAATTCGCTGACCTTTTTCAGGCGTTCAATGGTATCGTCCTCTTCCAGAACCTCTTGCGCCTCATCCATTTTGAGACCGAGGTTGGAGACTATTATATCGGCGAGTTTGCCTGCGTCATCTATTGTTTCGATCACGGCCAGAAGGTCGGGAAGCATGGGCTTGCCGAGGCTTACAGCGTTGTGAAGCTGCTCTTTTACGTGCCTTATCAGCGCTTCCGAGGCGAGGTTGTCTTCGCCCGGCTCCTCACTGAAAGTGCTTATTCTCACCTTCGCGAAGGGCTTCATCTGCACATATTCTTCAACTGTTGCCCTTTTTACACCCTGAACAAGAATTTTGATTCTTTCATCAGGCAGTTTCAGCATGCGCAGAATAACCGCCACAGTGCCTATACGGTTTATCTCATCCTCCGCCGGTTCCTCCTGCGAGGCGTCCTTCTGGCAGGCGAGAAATATAAGTCTGTCCGCACTGAGAGCGTCATTTACTGCCGCTATGCTGCTTTCTCTGCCTACAAAGAGAGGCAGAACCATATATGGGAAAACAACTATATCCCTCACAGGCAGCAAGGGTAATTGTTCCGGTATTTTTATATCCGATTCAAACTGTTCCACTTCACCCTCTCCTGTATTTCAGTTTTCTGTTTTTATCAGCGTTACCGTAAGAACACCGTTCTTCAGCATCGCCTGAGTATTGTCCTTATCCACGGGAAAAGGAAGCTGCATTATCCTCTTGAAAGGCGCAAACTCCCTTTCGGCGCGGATGAAGAAGATTTGCTTATCCGTACAGTACCTTTTTCTTATTCCTTCTATTATAAGAAGATTTTCGTAAAGATACACAGTAAATTCATCAGAGGTCAAACCCGGCAGTTCCGCTGTGATTATGACCTCCTCTCCTCTGATCATCGCATCCAGAGGAGGGGTTCCCGTTTCTGCTATGGGGCTCTTGGTACGCTCCATAAGCTTGAGAAGCTCCTCCACTTCCTTCTTCATCAGTCCGTGGATGAAGCGTATCTTCGATATAGAGTCGCCTTCACTGCTCATTATTTCACCTTGTTCTGCAAAGAACCGACATTAAGTTCATCATGGCGTCTTTGGTGTCTTCCCTTGAGAGGGCAAAATGGACTGTGGCTTCAATAAGTCCGTGCTTGTTGCCGCAGTCAAACCTCTGCCCTTCAAAGCGGTAGCCGTAGACGCCGCTTTTTTCCGCAACCGCGTGTATAGCGTCCGTTAGCTGGATTTCGTTGCCGGCGCCTGCCGCTGTTGTTTCCAGCTCATCCATTATTTCCGGCGTAAGAATGTACCTGCCTATTATGGCAAGGTCGCTGGGCGGATTTGCTTTCGGTTTTTCCACCATGTAGCCGAGCCTGTACAGCCTTTCATCTATCTGTTGTTCCACTTTGACTATTCCGTACTTGTGGGTATCGGCAATTGGGACCTGCATTATGGAGATAACCGGCGCCTTCACCTTGTCAAATTCCCTTGTCATTTCCCCTATCACAGATTTCCGCGCGAGTATTATATCATCCGGCAGAATAACGGCGAAGGGCTCACGCCCGACAATATCCTTAGCGCAGAGTACGGCGTGTCCCAATCCTCTGGGCTCTTTCTGACGAACGTACACGACATCGCACATATCAGAAATCTTGCGAACCTCTTTCAGCAGTTCTTCCTTTCCGGCTTCCGCAAGTGCAGTCTCAAGGTTCGGGTCACGGTCAAAGTGGTCTTCCATGGACTTTTTTGTGCGCCCCGTCACGAAGATAATCCGCTCTATGCCGCCGTTCAGGGCTTCCTCCACCCCGTATTGAATCAGGGGTTTGTCAATAAGCGTCACCATCTCTTTGGGGATAGCCTTTGTTGCCGGCAGGAGCCTTGTTCCGAAGCCTGCCACGGGGAAAACCGCGCTTTTTACCTTCATCGCATCATCCTTGATTTATTTATGAAAAATAACGCCGGCATAGCCGACAACTCTGTCATAATCTCCGCTGACGAAACCGCTGTGAGTGTGCTCGGTGAGCTCCGCTTTTGTGCAGCCCCTGAGCTTGCAGTAGCTGATCGCGGCGGCGGCGGGCACTGCCCCGCACATAGAAATATTCATCCCTGACACAGTTACCGCAAGCGCTTTTTCGTCAAGCGCCAGAACAGCCTGAAGAGCGGCTCCGTCCTTTCTTTCGGTTGCGGACGCATTCTCGAAATGATTCATGTCCGAGCTGACAACCACAAGAGTTTTATCATCGCAAACTGACGCGAGCAGCTCACCAAGAGCCCTGCATGTCTCGGTGCTCAGCCCCATCATTGTCACCGGGGTTATTCTCACGTTCGGATTTAAGTATTTTAATATAGGAACAATGACTTCCAGAGAATGTTCATTGATATGCGCCGCGGTGTCTGCCGTGCAGAGATGCGAGGCTGTGAGCTTTGACGCAGTTTCCGAGTCGATAGCCGCATCGCCGAATGGAGTTTCCCAGCTTCCCTCCGGATAAACAGAGATACGCGCGCCCAGCCCTGTATGGTTGGGACCCATAAGAATAACTTTATCGGGGATGTTCACTCTTGAAGCGGTGTTTACCGCTGTTCTGCCTGAGTATATCCATCCTGCGTGGGGGAGCATAACCGCGAGAGCCTCACACAATGGAGCGCCGGACATATTTTCTGAAATAAACCCTTCCGCCTCTTCGGGCGACGCGGGATAAAAGAGCCCTCTTACCGCAGCTTTTCTGAACATAACAGCTTACCCGCCTTTTCATACCATAAATCGGGCAGCTTAAGGGAAAGGCTGAAGTAGCTGAAATCGTTCAGCAGGATTATACGTTTGTCTATCACCTTATATGCCCAAGGCTGCCTGTTTCTTGATATTACCAGTTCTTTAACTCTCTTGAAAGAGAACTGTTTCAGCATGGGGAATGATTCCGCCAGTGTGTTGATATGCTCGGTGTTCTTTCTGCCTATGGTTATCAGTCTGTTCCCGTGGGCGCAGACCTCAAGCCTGTCGTTTTTTGTGAAAACAACAAAAAAATCGTTCCCGAAGGCTTCCTTAAGATCGAAATCCGTATCGTACATCTGCATTTTTTCGGTTCCGCTCAGTGATTCCATATAGCCTGTGACGATGAACGACTTGGGATATTCACTCAGGAGAGTCTGGTGGGTTACAGACTCATCCTGTGTGCTTTTTATATCGTGGGAGTATATTCCCAGAGTTTTCATGAGACAGAGGTCGGTTATATTTCCGTGCTCAAAGCTTTCTCCGAGATTCGCGAGCTCACCCCGGATTTTCCCTCCGTAGAGAAAGTTGAAGATGTTCTTCTTCATTTTCATGCAGAAATCGGCGGGAACTTCCTCAGGGTTTGCGTTCTTTCTGGCTGTTGAGTAGGTTCCGCCGTGGAATATATGAAGATTAGCGGAGGTAATGGGCGGAAACTGGTTATTGGAGGCGATCCGCACGCTTCTGCCGGAGAATTTCACATAATCCGCCACTTTCAGCAGGTTCGGGGTGGGGTTGAGGAATATGAACTCTGCCATAATCAGTTTATAGTCCCGTAGAAGGCATTCCGCTTAACAGGCTCAAGCCCCGCTGAGGTTATCATATTTTTCAGTTCGTCCTCCGTGAGTCCGGCACTGCTTTTCGCGCCGGCGGCATGGGTAATATTCTCTTTAATTATTGTTCCGTCCAGATCGTCAGCGCCGAATCGGAGGGCAGCCTGTGCTGTTTTTTCGCCGAGCATAACCCAGTATGCCTTTATGTGGGGCACATTGTCCAGCACAAGGCGGCTGACGGCAACAGTCATAAGGTCATCCATGCCTGTTGCGGGTTTTATATGGCTGAGGAAGGTGTTCTGAGGGTGGAAGGAGAGGGGAATAAACGCAAGAAACCCTCCGGTTTTCTCCTGAAGCTCCCTGATTTTTTCAAGGTGGCGCATCTTGTCCTCTCCGGTTTCTATGTGACCGTAGAGCATTGTGGCGTTGGTAAGAATACCTTCCTTATGGGCGGTTTCGTGCACCTCAAGCCATTTTTCAGCGGGAATTTTTTCGGGGCAGATCTCTTTTCGCACTCTCGGCTCGAAGATCTCGGCGCCGCCGCCCGGCATCATCTCAAGCCCGGCTTTTTTGAGGGCACTCAGCGCATCTGAAACAGAGAGTCCTGAGATTGAGGCGAAATAGTCTATCTCAACCGCGCTGAAAGCTTTGATGGTTTTTTCAGGGAAGGCTGTTTTAAGCCCCCTAACCATGTCTGTGTAGTAGCTGAATTTTTTGGAGGGGTGCAGACCGCCGACTATATGAAGCTCGCTGGCGTTCGGAGCCTTGGCGGCGACATATTTTATGATGTCGTCAACATCCATGAACACGGCGGATTCGTCGCCCTCATCCTTCGCAAAGGCGCAGAAACGGCACTTGCTCACGCATATATCAGTATAGTTTATATGGAGGTTATTAACGTAAAAAACCTTTTTGCCCCACATTTTCTGCCGGAGCGCATCGGCTTTTTCGCCCGTAACCAGAAAATCTTCTTTAAAAAGATTGTACATACGGCTTAGATTTCCTTATCAGCAGATTATCTTACGGAAGAAAATAATACAGTCTGAAAATTAACATACCTTGCCTTTTCGGGCAACCCTATTTATCTCGTCTGTATTTTATTCCCTTACCGTACATTTCCTTCCAGACCCTCAGTCCGTCCACCTCCACAAGATCTTTTTCCTTGGAGATTTGTTCATCAATGACGGAGACTGCCTTGTCAAACTGATCATTTTCGGCGAAGGCGGCGGCGAGGCGCACAGCGTTTTCGTTATCCGGTTTGAGGGCATACGCCTTGCGTCCGTAGATTACCGCCTTTGCTCCGTCTCTGAAATAAGGATCGGGGTGAGTGGAGAGAACCCAAGCCGCCTCAGAGAAGGCTTTTTCCATGTTATGATCGAGGATCAGAGCAGTTTCCAGATCCTTTATGCCGTCTCCGGTTTTTGATACGGCAAACAGTATCTGCGCCCGCTGAAAATAGGCTTCGGCATTTTTCGGATCAAGCTGTATCGCACGGGTCACATCCACTATTGCCTGCTCAGGGCTGCCTGCTTTCATGTATGCCTTTGACCTGCCGAGGTATGCCTCCGTGCTGTTTTCCTGAGCCTCTATTCCTCTGTTGAGGTAGAAGAAAGCCTGCTTGGTGTTCCCCAGCTCAGCGTATGCCAAGCCAATGAGAGTGTTGGCGCGGGCGAAGCTCAGGGGCTTCTGCGTCAGGGCTTCATCCAGCTCCATAATCGCTTCATTGTATTTCTCTAGGATGAAGAGAATCTCGCCTCTTTTATAATGCAGGTAGGCTGTGTTTTTATTCCTGTTCACGGCTCTGGTGTATTCGTAGAAAGCCCTGTCGTATTCCTTCATGGCGAAATAGGCATCGCCGAGAAGAGCTCTGTTTTCACCTGAGTCATGCTCCTGTACGGCTTTTTCCAGATAGCCCGCCGCCAATGGCGCGTTTCCGGCGGCAAGCGCCTCCCGACCGTTCTTCTGCAATTCCAGAGCCGCCTTAGGCGCGCACGCAGCCAGAGCGGCGGCAAGGATCAATACATAAAGTCTCATAATATCTCCTATTCAGCTTCATTAATAATATTACCCCTCGTTCACAAATAACAGAAGTTTTTTAAAAGAAATTCAACAATGTTTCTTTGTAGTTGTTACACATAATAACAAGTAATATTTGTGGAACGTTTATATTCCCTCATCGGCTAAGGAGGAATGTGATGATTCTTGAAATGGCTAAAACAGGAAGATACGGCGAGGTAACCCTGACCGAGGCGGATCTGGAGCAGATGGAGAAAAGCTTCGGCGGAAAGGTTCCCGTGACTGTGGGACACGAAATAGCCGGAGATATGCCCGCCGCCGGATGGGTAAAAAATATCTGGGCGGAGAGCGGCATCCTCATGGGTGAGGCAGAGCTGGGTGACTGGCTGAAGGAAGCGTACGGCAGGGGTGAGTACCGCAACTGGTCAATCGGAGCGAAGAGAGACGCCGACGGCAGGCTTTACCTGCATCATCTTGCGTTTTTGGGCGCTCTGCCGCCCAAGATACGGGGACTTGAAGTTGTTGAAATGGGCGACTGCGACGGTGTGATTACCTTCTCCGGCGAGATACCCGCCTATTTCAGCGAGCTTGAGGCGCTCCGTCGGGAGAAGAGGGAAAAGAGGCTCACCGAGCTGAGAACTGCATGCGAAGGGAGAATCCCCGCCGCAAAGCTGGAGCTTGTGATGGAGTTTGCGGAAAACCTTGAGGGTACGGTGAACTTCTCCGACGGACACGGAGCGGACGCTGTGAGTGTGCTTAAGGACGTGTTTTCGTCACTGCCGGAACCGGTGAGGGCGGGGAAAATGAATCTTCCCGAAGCCCGTGCGGCGGCGGATACGAAAGGAATCTTCGGAAAAATTTAAGGAGAGGAGAAAATGGCAAAGTTTGACGGAGTAATCGACAGGCGCGACATGGGTTCCGCCGGAGTAATCGACGGACGCCACCCTGCGGTGGTGAAGGTAATGCCCTTTATGCCCGACAACGGAAAAATCGAAGCGGGGGAGATAATCGCCCTCAACAGCGAAGGCAAGGCTGACTTTTATGACGCGGAAGACGAAGGCACACTCAGAGAGCCCGTCGGAGTGAGCATCTTCACCGTGGATACGGGCAAGGACAGTCTCGGCAGCGTCCTTGTACACGGCACTGTTATCAGAAGCGCGCTTAAAAACAACGGCATAAAGGCGGAAGCGGCGGCTGTTAAGGTGCTGGAAACAAATACGCAGATATGGGCGTTTTAGGAGGTTTGAAACATGCTTCAGTTTGATATAAACAGCTTTTTTTCGAGGGATTCGCTGATCAGAACCCTCACGGACATGCCTGAGCTTAAGTCGCCCGTGCTTGATTCCGTTTATAAAACGGATAAGAGAAGAAACCATCCTCTGCCCACGGTGGCAGTGAGCGACCTTCAGCAGCCGATCACAAACATAGCGGTCAGCAGAAGAGGCTCCGCCCCCACGCCGCTCTACGGCGACAGCGGACAGATAACCCACATAGAGCCCCAGCCGTTCAGACCTTCCGAGAGGCTTAACGGTGTTGAGGTGAACAACTTCAAGCTTCTGGACAGGACAGGGGTTCAGCTTCTCATCAACAACAAGATAGACAGACTCAGAAGGGTCATACGTGCATCCACGGAAGCTCTCGCCGCTCAGAGCCTCACCGGAAAGATAAGCTATCCCATGGTGATGGACGGCGGCTACGGCACATATGAGGTGGATTTCGGCTCCACACTCTCCTACACGCCGTCAGTCCTCTGGGACGATTCTCAGGTGGCGATAGACGACATTCTTGAAACTCTCATCGAAATGGAAGCGGGCATTCAGGAAACCAGCAGGTACGGCGAAGGTGTCAAATTCTGGGCAGGGAAAAAGTCATTTATGGCACTTTCCAAGCTTGTTCAGGAATTTGACGGCAGAAGCGTTATCGCTTCCATGGATGAAAAATCGATCCTCATAGGCGGCTACAGAATAGAGCTTATGAACTCCGCCTACGTCGACCCCGCAACAGGCAGTCCCATCAAGGTGGTGGATGACGGAAAGCTCCTTGCAGTTGCCATGGACGCTCCCTTCGAGCTCATTTACGCCGTGCTGGATGATCTGGACAGCAACCTTGTTTCCATGCCCTTCTTCGTGAAGCCCGTGGAGGACAAGCGCACATCCTCAATAGAGCTTGTTGCGGAGAGCAAACCGCTTCCCGTGCCTTATACAAAGGCTATCAACTGGGCGACAGTTACAGGTTAGGGCTATGGATATAACGGTTGACGAACTCAGACAGCATATCCAGCCGGAGGACTACGACGCTGTGACAGGCGGAGATGACACAGCCGCTGAGACCTTCCTTGAAAACGGCAGAGACAGGGTGAAGGCTGTGCTCACAGGCTACGGCGTGGAGTATGACGAATCGGACACTGTGATACGCCTTGCGGTAATTAAAGCGGCGCTAAGCGAGCTTTATTCATACTCGGCGGACTGGGTTACAGCGGAAAGCTACCGTGACGAGGCGGCGTCAGTGTTGAAGCCTCTCGCCCCCGCAGTATATCCGGAGGTGGCATCCGCCGCCGGGTCTGAAAGCTGGAAAGGTTTTGACTGATAAAGGAAAAGGTTGAGGAACTATGGTTTACGAAACGGCACGGATGATAGCGGGGCTTCTGGAAGCGACAGGTCTGTTCAGACAGGTGTTTATTCACGGCGGACCGCCTGAGAAGGCGGCGGAGGAGATTTTAAGGGAACCGGGGGCAGCCGTGATCTACACGGGGGAGGAGGGGCAGCCTGCGGGCAGCGCGCTCAGACGTGAGCCTGTTTTTTCCGTGGTTCTGAAAACCCTTACACTGGGCAGGGGAGAGAATGCGATGAAGGCTTCGGGAGATGCTCTTGACGGAGTTCTGGAAGCGCTCAGGGGACTCTCCCCTGCCTTCTGGCGGGTGACGGATCTCTCCTCCGGCGGGAGAGAAAGCCTGTACCGGATAGACCTCAGTCTGAGACTGAAAGGATGATGATATGTCAATTGTTCTGAAAAATACCAACTTTGCCGTGAGCGCTCTGGCATATGATCTTGACCAGACAGGGCAGCCTGCGCAGCTCATAGTGACTGACTATACGGGCTTTTCCCAATCGGGAAGATTCATGGCGGTGATATGGAGCGGAGGCACGGCTTCCCCTCTGGACGATCCCGAAAGGGAGATAGTGGAGCTTGTCCCCTTCGGGTTTCCGGGGTTTGAGAGCACCTTTAACTGCTACGGCGGCAAAGAGGGGACACAGAAGAGAAACTGGGCAGCGGGCAGCAGGATAGCGCATGTGATAACCGCCGGAAAGCTCGATGAGCTTGAGGCGGAGATAGGGCTGAAAGCGGACACAGCATCGGCGGAGAGGATCGGCACAGTCAGCGTTAAAAGCGCAGACTATTCCATGAACGGTGCGGAAAGGGCTGTGATCGTCAACGCCGGAGCATCGGCAGTGAGGATAACTCTGCCGGAGCCGGCAGCGAACACCGGAAGGGTTTTCATCGTGAAGCGCATAGACGCCGGCGCAGCCGAGGTGCGGGTTTCTGCCAAGTCCGGCGAGCTCATAGATACACAGAGCGCGGATATTCTTCTGCCTTCTCAGTGGGACAGGGTGCAGCTTATCTCAAACGGCACCGACTGGTACACGGTTTAGGAGGTGCGGTGATGATTTATCTTAACGGCATATTCCTTGACGGCATGGTGTGGACGAACGAATTTTCTGCCGGTGCTCCCTCTGCGGAGGCTGTGCCCTGTGCGGACGGAACCACGGTGGTTTTTACGCAGACAGCGGAAGGCTTCGCCATTGATCTCGAATCCGCCGAAGGCTCAGGCTGGCTTACTCTTGCTGAGGCTCAGCTTCTCAGGGAGGCGGCTTCGGCGGCGGGTGCTGTATATCTGTTCGTTTTCAGGGACAGAGAATACAGGGTCCGCTTTCGGCATGAGGATGAACCAGCGCTGATTCTAACACCGGTCCGCCCCGCAAGCGGTTACGGGGAGAAGGACTGCTTCTACGGAAAGATAAAGCTGAAAACAGTTTAGGGGGGAATGATGCAGACTGAGGACATAAGATTCTACCGCTCAAAAACCGTAACGGACACGGCGGATAACGGCGGACACATGGATATATCAAGAGAGATCATAAGCGGGGTGAAGTTTAATCTTTTCCCCAGAGTTACATCTTTTGAGCGGACAAACGGCAAGACACGCCTGCGCAAGGCATACATGGCGAACAGGGCGGCGGGAGCGGAGCCTGCTTTTGATGCGGCGGTCGCTCTCACAGTTCCAAGCACGGGCGGCGACAGGTTTTACATAAAAGCTGCCTCAAGCCACGCCGAGACCGAAGGAGAGCTTACTTCAGACGGATGGACAGGGGGCGGCAGGCTGTATGCGGACATAACAGCCGGAGACACCTCCGTGCAGGTGCTTTTTGAGGGCATCGACTATGAGGTGCCGGAGGGCGCGCTTCTCATGGTCAAGGCGGATTCGGGGGCGATGTTTTCCGCAAGGACAGCAGGTGTGCAGTGGACGGGGAATGTGGCGGAGATAGAACTTTCCTCACAGGCGTCGGACAATTTTGCCGCATCAGAAACCCATGCGGGGATATGTGTTGAGCTTGGGAATCTGGAAGCAAAAGCGGAAAACATAAGCCTTACCTCCGCAGCGGGAACCTTCTCGGCGGACGGCTTGATCATTTCCAACGCAGGAGCGGCAGAGGATGACTGGACAGTAATATTCATATCCCCGTCAGCGTTCACTGTCTCAGGGGCGTTCACAGGCAGCCTTCCGGCGGGGAGCACGTCCGCCAATTATCAGGCGATGAACACCGCCGCAGGGGATTATTATTTCGCCATAACCTACCAGAGCTGGGGCGGATCGTGGCAGGCAGGGGACAGGCTAACGTTCAGCACCCGTGCCTCCGCAAAGGGCTTCTGGCTGAAAGAGGTTGTGCCAGCGGGAACCGAACGTGAGGCGGACAACTTCATCCGCCTTGACTGGATGACGGACTAAGCCATGTACAGGGTGGCGGGGGCTCTTGTTCCCGGAACGGACGGCTTTTCAGCATCGGCAGCGGGTGTAAGCGGCGGGGTTTCTCTGGGGTTGGCACTGGGCTGCGGCTCATTCCGGCTGCTGGGCGGTTCATTGTCTATAAGCGCTTCCGTGGATGCGGTCAATTCCGGCGGATTTGATGATTACTGTTATGTATCAGCTCAATACAGCGCAGAACTGAGAAATGAGATCATCTTTTCAGGCGCAATTACTGACATGGCTGCCGGAAATCTGAAATCGGCAGGCTCCGTGTCCTCTGATGGCGCTCTGGTGGCTGTGCTGAGTATCTCAGGCGGTTATTCGGGGGCTCTCAAATCCGTGAATACAGTGGGTGATTCGGGACTTGCCGACGGGATCGCCCTTCGGGGTGAAATCTCTTTAAATGCTCTCTGCGGCTCTGTTTTTCTGAAATCGTCAGCGGATGAGGAAACAGGAGTCATTCAATGCTCTCTCAGATTTCTCCTGAACGGAAAGGATCTTACAGACAGACTCGCAAGTGCCGCAATCAGTTTCTACGGCAAGGAATCGTTTTCGTCGTTCAGCGCAGTTATTGCGGAGCCCGCCGTGCGCGGGTCAAAGGCTGAATTTGTCATTGAGGGTCGTTCATACATTTTCGTAACTGAAAAGACAAAGAGGAGCGGAAGCACCGTGAAAATCAGCGGACGGGCGGTTCAGGCGCTTTATGAATCGCCGTACGCGGGACAGATGACCGTTTTTGAGACAGATACCACAGCCTCGGCTCTGGCGGGGGATGCCCTCTGGGGTTTGCGGGACTACTCCGTGCCGCTGATACGTGGAAGCTGGTCAGAAACCGGGATTCTGAAAAAGCTTGCTGAGGAGTGCGGAGCTTCCGTCCGCATCTGCGCAGACGGAATAACCCGTGCGGTGAATCCTTATTCAGCGGAGAACACCATGACTCTTAACACTTTTTTTGAGGCTGTGAAAACATCTGAGGCGCCTAAATACAGCGGGATCAGAGTCTTGTCCGGTTTCTCTGCGGAGCCTGTGCTTGAGCTTGAGGAGAAGAAGGTTGCAAAAGGCAGCTTCGCCTCCGCTCACGTTTATGTGAACGGCAGTGTGAGTATCAGCTCGGACGCCTCCCTGCTTAAATCAGCCGGAGGCAGAGTGATTGAAACGGAAGAAAAAGTCCGTTTTTCAGACGGTGCGGGGAAAACCTCTTATCCTGTTTTCAGGGTTATCAGCGGAGCGGACGCAGCGGAAGGGCGCAGTGTTTATGTCCGTGATACAGCTGGCTTTGTACGCACTGTCAGATATGAAACCGTAAGGCATGACTGCCTCCTTTATGAAGGCACTGAAGGGGACTCCGTTCTGAGGGCGGAAGCGGTTAAGACACTCCACTGCGCAGGTTCGGGAACCGCAATCAGGGAATTTGGGCAGAGCTTAACCGATGATCCGTCCGCCGCGGCTTTGAGGGCGGAAAACCTTCACCGGACATATGGCGGCGGTTCTTATCTGGAGATAACGCATCTGTTCAGCCCTGCGGCTGCTTCAGGGGATGCCCTGTTCATGCGCACGCCAGCGGGAGACGGACACTGCATAGCATCTTCCGTGGAAATAACCTCAAGCCCGCTGAAAATAATCCAGAAAACGAAACTTCATATCAGGGAGAAGATAAATGGCTGAAGTTACAGTTAGTTTTGTCACACCCGCAAGGGGCGGGGAGAAGACGGTAATAGAACTGGACGATGAAATGAACCTTGATTCCTCCGGCAGCGCGAAGAAGTTTTTCCGGTACGGTGAAACTGCGTATTTCAGGGTATATTCCCCTCTGCCTGCCTCAGTGCGGGCTGTATCGTCCGACGGGGTCGTCACCGAGCACGGTCTCGGAACGGCGGCTCCGGACGTGGAGTTCATTCCCTTCACGGAGTCAAATGAGGCGGGAACAAAGTACCCTGTGCGGGACATAGTCTCCGCTGTCTGGCTGGGGAAAAGTCTGGGCAACGTGAAGAAGAGCGGCGCTTACTCCGTATCCTGCGAAATTGTGCCGGACGCTGCGGGAGAGAGCGGGGTCGGGCTGCTTGAGCTGTCGTATTCATCGGGCTTCAAACGGTTCGGGATAACCCTGCCCAAGAAAAGCAGGGCGGAATATCCAGTGCTTATCTACGTTTTTCAGGAATAGAGTCATGGCTTTGCTTTCAGTAAGTTTCGGCACAGGCAGCGGGGAAGAAACGCTCATGCTTGCGGAGGATTACGAGCGCGGCGGGAACAAAAGCCTTTATGCCGCAGGGGAAAAATCCTACGTGCGGGTGTATCCGGCGGGTGCGGACGTGGAAGTCACCGTCTCCGGCGGAACATGGAAATACGCCGCAAGGGGCATAAGCGAGACTCACAGGGAATACATCCCCTTTGCCGATCAGTCCGCAGGCAAGCTGAAATATCCGGTGGTGAGAGTGATCAGCGTATCCCGTGCGGCGGACGGCACGGCACCGTTTGTCGGCGGACGTTCTGTGAGGTTCAGGGAAAGCAGGCTGGACTGCGTGTCCGTGGAGTATGAAACGCTCTACGATCTCATAGAGGTAACAGGTCTTTCGGCAGGTTATGTGATTGTTAAGGCAGTCAGCGCCGCAGGAACGGATTACCTTGAACTGGATTATACGGGTGACGAGACGGATCTCTCCTCCCGCATGGTGATACTTACCGCCAGAGACGCAGCCTCAAGGGAGATCATTCCCTATGCTCAGGTTTTTCTCAACGGTACATTCAGAGGGGTTACAGACGGCGGCGGGATGCTGAATCTCGGCAGACTGAAAAAAGGATTATACAGTCTTTTTGTGCGCAGGGACGGTTATCTGGACACGGATAAGGACAATCTGAAAAACGACAGTTTCAGGGTGGAGTGATGGAGCTTAATGTCTATCTCAGCAGGGAAAACTGGCAGCCGGAAGGGCTCTGCACTGTCAGAGGACGCAGCGACGGAACGGAGTTCAGTGAAGCGGAAGGGAGTCTTGCACTGCCGAAAATTCTGGATGTCTATCTGGACTCTGACGGCACTGCCCATGCGGATTCGATGAGTGTTCTCCTTTCTGACGGAACGGAGAGTGACGAGTTTCTTCTGCATAATCCGCCATGCGCCAAATCGCCTGTCCGTAAAGGCTCTCTGAGCTACGCGGCGGAGGACGGCGAGCTTGTTTTCAGTTTTCCGAGGCTGGCATTCAGCGGGCTCAGCAGATATGTAATCCGTTTCGGTGCGGCTTCCGTAAGCTATCTCACACCCGCCCGCATCGGAGAGATAACGGGAACAGCGCCCGGCTTCACAGGCTCAAGCCCCGAAACGCTCACTCTGAGGTTCACGGACACAGGCATAGCTCCGGGTGAAACCGCCTCTGTTTCATTCACGCTTCTTGGAGGCGGAGAGGAGCTCATGTACAGATCGTCAGTATTTGAAACATCCGTCTGGACTTCTGCAAAGATTACAGGCTGCGGGCTTTATAAAGACGATGCCTTCTACGAAGGGGGAGAGGGTGCGGAGTTTGACGGGGAAAGGTTCACCCATGAGGATTTCCGCTGGGCAGTGGAGTTCAGGGGCATGCCGTATGCACTGAAAGCCGCCGATTTCACCCGTTTTGTCATGAACGAACGGGCGGCGGTGGTGAAAAACGGTCTGGGCGGAAGCGCCCCGACCACGGGCAAGGCATCTTCCGGTTCCGTGAGAGATGTGCTGGAGGAGGGGGACATGATAGTTCCTTTCGTCTTTTACGGGGGGGTCTGATGGAAAAATATCCTTTGGAAAACATAGGCGCCGCAGTTTCGGGCACAGAGTTCAGAAAAGGAGTGGTTCTCTCAGTAAATACTGAAACGGATAAGGCTGAAGTTGATGTGGACGGAGATATATATACTTCGGTGCCGGTATTCTATAAATGCACCGGCATTGAGGAAGCATATCCTGACGGCTCGGTAAGGGGCTCTGCTGCGGTTTTTACAGCGGGGGATGATGTCATTGTCTGCTTTATAAGAGGTATTCCTCTTGTAATCGGCTTCACCGGAGGCGCCAGACCCTGCTTCACGTACCGGACGGCATATCAGGCTGACGGCGGCTGGTACATAGCAAAGGACGGGGAGATTATTCCCGATGAGTTTGTTTCGGATGAGGACTTTGAAAGCGGTTATACAAGGGCTGAACCCCTTGCCGACAGCGGCGGATACGCAACTGAATCTGTAAAAACAGAGGTTGACGCCTGCCTCAGCATTACCTCGCACAAACTCATCCTGAACGGAACTGTTCTGACAGAGGAGCAGGAGTATTACGACTTCTGCGTGCTTGATACATGGGGAGGGCGGCTTACTCTCAGCAGTCAGGGAGGCTATGCGGGACTGAGCGCCTGTATTTACGAGCATACTGCTCAGGAAATCATAGACGGCGACAGATGGATTGTGGAGCGTTCATACCGCCTCGGTTTCGGGTCTGACTATGACGAAACGGCGCATCTGCGGGAGGACTGGTTCGTATATCCTGTCTACAGCGGTGAGAAGATCCGCTCATTCAGCGGCTTTTACGGCGGCAGAAACAGCGGTGGGGAGTTTCTCCTCACTTCCTGCGTCACCGGAACAAACACGGAGGATACTGGTTTTACCGTTTATATGTACGGCAGAAACGGACTTCAGAAACAGGTGTTTCCCTGCTCGGACGGCAGGGCTGATTTTGGCATAGGTGAGGCTTCGGCTTCGGCTGTTCTGATAAAGGTGAGAAACGGGGGAGGGAGTGATGATCTGGAAAAACCTTAAATATTTTACCGAAAACGAAAAATGGGGGGACGCGGGCAGGATGAACCCTGCACTGCTGCTGCTCTTGGACAAACTGAGAGAAAAGACGGGAAAACCGTTTACCATCCACTGCGGCTATGAAGAGGGCGGGCATGCCTCAGGCAGCAGGCATTACAGAGGAGACGCGGCGGACTTCCATATAGATGGAATGAGCTTCCCTGAGGCGGTGGACTGCCTGCTCAGGGCGCTGCATGAGACTGAGTTTCTGGGGCAGGTCAGTGCGGCGTACGTTGGGCTTGGGATCTACCCGGACTGGAACACGCCGGGCTTTCATCTGGACATAAGAGGCTACAGTGCCCGCTGGGGAAGGATAGGCGGTGAGTATGTGAGTTTTGAAAAAGCGTATAAACACGCGGGAGAGGGAAAATGATTTCGATACTGGTTAAGATGTTTTCGGGCGCAATGCTCGGCGTCGCGAAGGCTTTTTTGACGGAAAAGATAATTACCATGGTTGTGATCGGAGTGCTCAAGGAGCTTGCCGCATCCACAAAAACAGCGATAGACGACCGCATAGTTAACGAGGTTGCCGCCTCGCTTGGTATGGTGGATCTCGGCGAAGTGAAAAAGAAGCTCTAGGGGGAAGATATGTCAAAAAGAAAAACATCGGCGGAGATACTGAACAGCGTTTTCGACTCGGCTGATTCCCGCCTTAAAGCAAAATATAAAACAGAGGATGAGGTGCTGAACCTTGTTTTTGATCAGCAGTCCGGCAGGCTTAAGGTTAATCTGGAAGGGGCTGTCGGCGGTGCGCCGCATTCTAACCCTCTCGAAGCATACGCATCAACGGATCCGGCGGGTGCATTGAGCGGCGGGCTGCTTTTCGGGGATTTCAGCGGCACGGGGAAATGGAGAGGGGGGGTATTGGCTCCGAACGGAAAAGTGTACTGTGCGCCTTATAGCTCCACGCAGATTCTTGCTATCAATCCCACAGACAACACCACCGAGCTTATCGGCAGTTTCGGCGGTTCAGCAAGGTGGTTCGGCGGAGTGCTTGCGCCTAACGGGAAGATTTACTGTGCGCCTTATAACTCCACGCAGATTCTTGTTATAAATCCGGCAGATAACTCAACTGAGCTTATCGGCAGTTTCGGCGGTACAAAAAAATGGGCTGGTGCGGTGCTTGCTCCGAACGGGAAGATATACTGCATTCCTTACGATGCAGCGCAGATACTTGTTATAAATCCGGCAGATAACTCAACTGAACTTATCGGCAGTTTTGAAGGTGGTGCTAAGTGGTTCGGAGGAGCCTTAGCACCGAACGGGAAAATATACTGCGCTCCGCTGAACTCAGCACAGATTTTGGTTATCGACCCGACAGACAACTCCGCCGAAATCATCGGCAGTTTCAGCGGCACGGCGAAGTGGTACGGATGCGTTCTCGCCCCGAGCGGAAAGATATACTGTGTCCCGGGCGGGGCTTCTCAAATTCTGGTCATTGATCCGTCGGACAACACCACCGAGCTTTTCGGCAGTTTCAGCGGTTCAGCAAGGTGGTTCGGCGGGGTACTCGCTCCTGACGGAAAGATATATTGTGTGCCTTATAATGCAGAGCAGATTTTGGTTATCAATCCGACAGACAACTCTACCGAGATCATGGGCAGTTTCAGCGGCAGTGCAAAATGGTGGGGCTGCGTATTGGCTCCGAACGGAGTTGTTCTTGGTGTGCCGAACAACCATGAAAAGGTACTGGCTGTTCGGCATGGTGCGCACGGTGCGCAGTGGTGGGCACTGAGCGCATACACCAACAAACTGTAGGGAGGAGATATGGAAGCTTTTGAAAAATGGTTTGAGAGTCTTGCGGCGTCAATGACGGATGAAAAGATAAATGGGGCGGTAGCAGCGCATTTGACTGAATATGACGATGACGGGAACGTTACTTACGAACCGACAGCGGAGGCTGTGGAGGCTGTGCGCATTGAGCATTATGCCGCGCTCCGCAGAGGGGCATACGGAAGCTGGCAACAGCAGCTTGATAAGCAGTATGCCGGAACTTGGGAAAGCCACGTGGCGGAAGTGAAGGCGAGGTTCGGGAAAATGTAAAAAGGTCGCAGAATTGGCTGAATTTTCGGCTGATTCTGCCTTTAAGATGGTCGCAGATTATATTGAATTTGGTCGCAAAATTGATTGAACGCTGTAATTGAACGCTGTAGTAAGTGTAATACGAGTGTAAAAAAAGAGCCCCGCAAATGTGCGGGGCTCTGAAACCTAGTGCCGGGGGGGGGACTCGAACCCCCACAGGATTAACTCCCACAGGATCCTTAGTCCTGCGTGTCTACCAATTCCACCACCTCGGCGAGTTATAATCTCTCAAGCGAGAACGAATTTTTATCAGCTTTATCCTTTCGTGTCAACAATAAAATTTAAAAAACTTTTCAAATATTTAAACCGTCTTTTCTGTTAACAGACTTAATAAAAAACCACGCTTTAAAAACGGGATGCAGGGTTTATCTTCCGTTCATTTTCGCGGCAAGATGCTTGCCGTATTCCTTGTCTTCGTGCATTATGTGGTTTTTCAGCCAATCCTGAAGAAAGCTCATAAGGTTAAAGCCTATTACCTCTTTTCCTTTCTTATAGTTGTCAAGGAACTGCCCGACGGCAGCCTTAAGTTTCTCATGGGATTTTATGTGGTTTGCGCTCATGGGGAAGCCGTATTTCTGAAATGCTTTTTCTTCTGAGTCAAAGTGATAGACAGTATATTCCACAAGCTCGTTCAGCGTGCGCTCAAGCATCTGCCTGCCTTTATTTTCTCTGATGGCGTTGTAGAGGTTGTTGATTATGCTGACGAGCTTTTTGTGCTGGTCGTCAAACTGGTGAACGCCTGTTTCAAGGACTGAAGACCATTTTATGAACTCGTCCCCGCCGGATGTTTTGAATCCGGAAACACTTTCCGTCAGTCCTTTGGTGACATCCAGAAGGTTGCTGCCCGCTATTACGGACTCGTTTGCCATGTGGAGAATGTTTGAAGACATATCGGATATTTCGACTGTGCTGTTTGATACTTCGCCGAGAGCGAGGTTTTCTTCCTCCATAGCGCGTACAATTCCGTTAAGCTGGCTTGTGAGTTCGTTGATGCTGCCCGCAATGATGTTGATGGAGTTTACTGATTCTCCTGAGAACTCAATGCCTTTCTCAACGTTTTCAACACCTTCCTGAACCTTGCCGAAAACATCGTTTATTTTGTACTGAAGCTCTCTGATAACCGTGCCGATCTGCTCTGTGGAGTCGGTGGTTTTTCCGGCAAGCTTGCGCACCTCGTCTGCAACAACGGCGAAACCGCGTCCGTGTTCGCCCGCTCTGGCGGCTTCGATTGCTGCATTGAGCGCCAGAAGGTTTGTCTGATCGGCGATTTCTTTTATGGAGACTACTATGTTTTCTATTTTCTCGGACTGCTTGAGAAACTCCTCAACCACGGCGGATATTGATGAGATGCTGGAGGATATGTTCTCCATACTTTTGCGGTTGCTGGTGATTATGTTTATGCCTGTTTTAACCCTGCCGCTGCAATCCTCAACAAGCTCGAAGGATACCTTGCATGTGGAGAGAACGCTTTGTCCCGTGGAGGTTAGTTCTTCTGCGGCGCTGGAAACATTGCTAACATTGTCATTGATAATGTTGATCTGCCCGTTGACTTCGGCATTCACAGAGGAGAGGTTGTCGGCGAGGCTTCTGATGTTGTTTGCGGCGTGGTAGAACTCGGAGATTGTATTGTCCAGTTTGTCCAGCAGCTCGTTGAGTCCGGCTCCCAGTTCCTTCATTTCTCCTGCGCACTCGGAGACGGGAACCCTTCTGGTGAGGTCGCCGCTGAGAGCCGCCTTGAGCGTAAGTCCGAATTCCCTGACTCCGCAGCTCACTCTTCTGAAAGCCGTAAATGGGATCACAAATGCCAGAACAACAGAAGTGAGAATACATATTATGGAGACTGTAAGCCCTGTGGAAGCCAGTTCCAGCGCGTGGGTGCTGGCTTCATCGCCGGGCATTATCTGCCTGAAGAAAAAGTAGTTTTTGATACCGATGAACCCTGCCGTTATGCCGGGCACGGCAGTAATGATAATTATTATGACGGTTTTGATAGAAAGGCGCATAAGATTGACCCCCGAATAATCTGCAAAAGCTGATAAATAACTCCAGTCTGTTCAGATTGTTCTTACATCTTTTTAAAGACGAATTAAATTAACTCCCGATTCCTTTTTATCGCAACATAACTAGTTGATATGTTTTGCTAAATGATTTAATCCTATCGGGATTATATATATATTTAATTGTTATTCCTATTCATAATCTTTGTCAATTGAAAAAAGACGCGAACTGTTCCGCAAAATCTATGTAGTCATAGCTTTTATGATAAGCTTTGTAGTCTCTTATACGGTTTTTGATTGACTGAACATCGCCGGCTATGAAAATGTTTGAGGGGGGAATTATTTCAGGAATTACTCCTATATCGGAACCGATTACGGGCACACCGCAGGAGAGCATCTCCATTCCAACACGGCACACTGCTTCGGAGCCGAGGGAGGGGATCACACCCAGATCCATGGCGCTGATAACATCGGCAATGTCGTCTCTTTTGCCTGTTACAGCTGTTATGCCTTGTATACCGCGGTTTTCCAGCATCAGTTTGATGTCTTTTTCATTCATGCACGCGTCAACACCGGCTATCAGAAGGCGGATTT
The DNA here is from genome assembly GCF_004087915.1 of Geovibrio thiophilus. Taxonomy (NCBI): domain Bacteria; kingdom Pseudomonadati; phylum Deferribacterota; class Deferribacteres; order Deferribacterales; family Geovibrionaceae; genus Geovibrio; species Geovibrio thiophilus. The sequence goes on along the minus strand of NZ_CP035108.1, from coordinate 2,587,315 downwards.
TGTCCATGCCTTCGTTTCTGAGTTCTTCCACGGCACGGAAAAGGGATTCATGCCCCTTTACGGTGTCGTATCTGCCGAGTATACCCAGAACAAAGTCATTGTCCGAAAAGCCGAATTCGTGTCTGACTCTTTGTCTGCCGTCTTCGTTCCGGCTGAAAAGCTCCGTCTCCACGCCGCCGTACAGGGTTACAACTTTATTAGGAGGGAGTTTGAGATTATCCAGATGAAACCTGCGCATGGATTCGGAGGATGTTACAACCTTATCCACTGCGTTATGATAAAGCCAGCGGGAGAGGGCATCCGCCTTGGGGGGTCTGCGGTCGCCCCTCACCCTGACCAGCTTCCACTCCGGTTTTTCCCAGAAACGCACATGGGTGAAGTAGAAGAAAAACTCACCTCTGTGGCACACAACCACATCGGGCTTAAATTCCTTAACAGCTTTACCGAAAACCGCCGCAGACTTAATAAGCTTAAGCGGGTTCAGGCTGTTCAGCTCCGCTTCATAGGTTTGAAGCCCCGCCTCTTTAGCCTTAATTACCGGAGGCGTGCCGGGCAGTCCCATTACCGCTGTCTTATGCCCCAGAGCCTCAAGCCCCAGAGACAGCATGTGACCGTACCACGCGGTGGCGTTGTACCACCTCACATTTATGATGTTCAGAACTTTCATCAGCCGGATCTATCCTTAGTCCTGCTGATACCTGAGATAAGCCGGAATATCAAATTCCTCTTCCTTGGCATCGCTCACTGTTTTAAGGGAATGATCCCTTTCTGTTATTTTTGCCACTTTTTCTTTAAAAGTGGAAACATTCTTAGGCTGTTTATTCAGGAAGCTTTCAAGCTCAGGGCTTTTTGCCTGCTTCTTTTCTCTTTTGCCGAGACCGGTGGCAACAACGGTAACTCTTATGGAGCCGTTGAAGTTGGGGTCAATGACCACGCCTTCGTAAATATTGGCGTTGTCTCCGGCGCTGTCATGTATCTTGGTGGCGATGTTCTGCACCTCGTGCATTTTAAGGTCTTTTCCGCATGCTATGTTGACAAGCAGACCTTCAGCCCCGTGTATGCTGACATCGGCGAGAAGGGGAGACTTAAGCGCGCGTTCCGCCGCCTCAATGTCCCTGTTTTCGCCTGAGGCTTCGCCTATGCCCATGAGAGCCATGCCTTTTGACTCCATGATTGAGCGTATATCCGCGAAGTCCACGTTGATGTAACCGTTTCCGTTGATGGAGTCGCTGATACCCTGTACGCCCTGACGGAGAATATCATCAGCCATTCTGAACGCATCCTCAAAGAGGGTGTTGTCCTTGCATTCCGCCGTGATTCTGTCGTTGGGAACCACAATATAGGTATCCACGTGATTTTTCAGGAACTCCAAGCCCTGTTCGGCGTTGCCGTTTCTCTTTTTGCCTTCCCAAGAGAAGGGTTTTGAGACAACCGCGACAGTAAGCGCGCCGAGCTCTTTAGCCACGCTGGCTATAACCGGAGCGGCTCCTGTTCCCGTTCCGCCGCCCATTCCTGCGGCTATGAAAACGAGATCGGCTCCTTTGAGCTGAGCCTCTATAGCCTCAAGATCCTCAATGGCGGCTTTTTTGCCTTGTTCGGGCACTCCGCCCGCGCCGAGCCCTTTGGTCAGCGTTGTACCGAGCTGGATTTTATTCGGTGCTTTATTCGTTCTCAGCGCTTGCTGATCCGTATTTGCAGCGATAAATTCCACGCCCTCGATACCATGTTCGATCATGTTGTTGATTGCGTTTCCGCCTGCTCCGCCGACGCCGATCACCTTGATGCACGCGCCCTGCTTGACATCTACGAATTCAAACATACAAACCCCCTGATATGCTTAAAAGAACTCTTTTAACCATCCTTTCATTCTTTGGAATATGCTTCCGAAAACTTTGTCCTCGCTGCCTCTTGAGAGCTTTGCCCCCGCCTTCCCTTTTCTGGTGGCGTAAATGGCAAGCCCAACGGCAGTGGCGTATCTGGGATCCGAAACAAGATCCGTCAGTCCGCCTATATTTATGGGTCTTCCGACCCTTACGGGCGTATTAAAAACACTTGTGGCAAGCTCTTCAATTCCTTCAAAGTTGCTTAAGCCGCCAGTAACTACTATTCCTGCGCCCATGAGCTCAAGGAGCTTGTGCTTCTGGAGCTCGCCCTTGAACATCTGAAAAATTTCCTCGCCTCTCGCCTGAAGAATCTGCGTGAGAACAGGCTTGCTTATCTTGCGGGGCGGTCTGCCGCCCACTGTGGTCACGTTTACCATTTCATCATCCGAAACCAGCGGCATCCACACGCAGCCGTGCTTAATCTTAAGCCTTTCAGCCTCGGATTCCGGAGTGCTTAAGCCTATTGAGAGATCCTTTGTAAAATGGTTGCCGCCTATCTGGAGGATCGCCGTGTGGTAAACCGCGCCCTGTTTGTAGACCGCCATGTCGCATGTACCGCCGCCGCCGTCTATGAGGCATACGCCTATTTCCATCTCGTCCTCGCTGAGGACAGCCTTGGCGGAGGCGAACTGCTCAAGTATTATATCATCAACCACCAGCCCTGCTTTTTCGCAGCATTTTACAATGTTTGTGGCTGAGGAAACCTGTCCGGTAACTATATGAACATCCACCTCAAGGCGGACGCCGCTCATTCCAACGGGGTATTTTATCTCTGTCTGTCCGTCCAGTATGTACTGCTGCGGGATAACATCCAGTATCTCCTCGCCGAGCTGCATATTGTACGCAGAGGCGGATTCTATGACTCTGTCCACGTCCTGCTGAGTTACTTCCCTGCTCTTAACCGCAATGGTGCCTCTGGTGTTGAAGCTTTTAATGTGACCGCTGGCGAGTCCGGCTGTTACGCTTTTTATCTCCATGCCGGACATCCTTTCAGCCTCTTCCTTGGCTTTCTGGATGCAGGCGACGGTTTCTTCTATATTGACCACTACGCCTTTGCGCACGCCTTTGGAGGGAACACTGCCTATGCCCAGAATGTCTATACTTCTGTCAGCGTTTTTTCTGGCAACGACTATGCAGACCTTCGTTGTTCCAAGGTCAAGCCCGACATAAATATTGTTGTTATCCTGAGACATTTTTCACCCCGTTCACGTAAATTTTTCCACGCAGCCTCATGTCGACATAGTCCACCCTTGCGTATCTGCCGCTTATCCTGCTGCTGTAGATTCTGAACATTTCGGTGACGCTTTCGTCATATCCGCATTTGTACAGAACTCCGTCCACCACAAGCTCAAAGTGCATGGGTTTAAGCAGGGCACGGCTGCCGTGCATTTCCGGTGTTTTGTCGTATATTTTCAGGAAACTTACAAGCTGCTCTTTTTCGGTTCCCTTGTGCATTACTGTTTCGCCTCCGGTGCATTTATCAGGCACCAGAGTTCCGCTTGCCGCGGCTATGAAGCATTCCTTTCCTATCCTCACCGCGGCGATCGGTCTTTCTTCAAAGATTATAACTTTCACCGTATCGGGGAAGATCTTCTTTATTTCAATTTTTTCCACCCATATATCATCTATGCGGGGGAGCTTTTTTTCCTCAAGATCAAACATATTGCTTCCGGCGAGACTTCTGGCGAAGGCATCGACCTTTGCCCTGTCCGTGCGGATAACACCCTGAATATTAACGGTCTTCACCAAAAAATACTTGCTTCCGCCGGTCATCTTAACGATTCCCGCCGCCGCCCACACGACACCGCCTGTGAGGAGCGCGAAAATTGCTGTAACAAGGGCTATTTTGAGAAAACCGCTCTTTTTCATCATTACCTCAGCGCATCGCTTATCATTGCGGTGACGAGCTCGGGGAAGCTTATTCCTGTTTTTGCCGCCGCCTGCGGGAGCAGACTGGTCTCCGTGAGTCCGGGGAGGGTGTTAATCTCCAGAACCCATGGTGTTTTACCGTCATACATTATGTCCACCCGTCCGTAGGAGGCGCATCCCAGACTCTCAAATGCCTGCAACGCCGTGCTTTTTATCAGTTTGTCCTCATCTTCCGTAAGCTCAGTCTCAAATACATACGCGGTTGCCCCTTTGGTGTATTTGGACTGATAGTCATAAAAACCGGATTTTGGTCTTATCCATATTATCGGCAATACTTTAGAAGACAATATGCCTATAGTGAGTTCTTTTCCGTTTATAAACCGTTCCGCTATGACTCTTTCGTCATATTCAAACGCCTCTTTTTTCCCTTTTACGAACTCTTCTTCTGTTTTAGCAACGGTAATGCCTATGGTGGAGCCCTGTCTGCACGGCTTTATCACGCAGGGGAGAAAGGGCGCTCTGCTCTCCCTCGTGAGCTGCACATACTCAGGCGTGGGCACATTGTTCAGCGCGAATATCACCTTGCTCAGGAGCTTGTCAAAGGCGATGGTGCTTGACTGACTGCCCGAACCTGTACAGGGTATGTCCATGAGCTCAAGCATTCCCTGAATGCGTCCGTCTTCGCCGAAGGTTCCGTGAAGGCTGTTGAAGCATACATCCGGTTTAAGCTCAAGCAGGCGCGCGGGCAGGTCGTGTCCGGCGTCTATGAGGGTAACATCCGTAAACCCTGCTTCAGTAAGCGCTTTTGCCGCTGCCGTTCCGCTTCTTAAGGAAACTTCCCTTTCTGCGGACAGCCCGCCGTAGAGCACGGCAACCTTTTTACTTTTCATGTTTTTTCTCCAGCCACGCGGCAAGCTCGCCCGAGAATCTCGTTATGCTTCCCGCTCCCTGAGTGAGTATCAGGCTGTTGTCGCAGCCCGCTTCCTCAAGGTATTTGTAAATGTCATCGAAGGAGGGGAGATAGTGCACGTCCTTGAAGCCTCTCTCCTTTATTTCCTTCACAAGCACCTGTGCGGTCACGCCCTCTATGGGCTCCTCGCTGGCTGCGTATATATCCGTTATGAACAGCCTGTCTGCATCAAAAAAGCATGTGGAAAACTCGTTCATCAATGTCTGTGTTCTGGTGTATCTGTGCGGCTGGAAGACAGCGACTATTTTCCTGCTGCCGTACGCTTCCCTGATCGCCTTCAGAGTGGTTTTTATCTCCGTTGGGTGGTGCCCGTAGTCGTCAAGCACAGTGCAGCAGTTACCGTCGTAACGTATTGTAAGCCTTCTCTGAACGCCTTCAAACTCCTCAAGGGCTTTCTTGCATACACGGAACGGTATATCAAACTCGGCCGCCACGGCTATTGCCGCCAGAGCGTTCTGAACATTGTGTTCCCCGGGGAAACTCAGATTTATGTGCCCCATGTGCTTGCCGTGTATGACCACACCGAAGGAGACGGCAAAGCCGTTCTTCACTATGTCGGCGCTGTGGACATCCGCCTGAGCGGAAAGACCATAGGTGACAAAGCGTCTGTCTATGCGCTTGATCAGCTCCGCCGTGTTAGCGTCATCCAAGCAAAGGACGTTGAGCCCGTAAAAAGGAACACGGGAAGCGAAGTCACGGAAGCTGTCCTTAACCTCGTCCATTGTGGCGTAGGTGTCCGTGTGCTCAAAGTCTATGTTGGTGATCACCGCCACTGTGGGCTGAAGCATAAGGAAGCTTTTGTCCGATTCATCAGCTTCGGCGATCATTATATTGCTGTTGCCCTTGAGGGCATTGGAATCCCTTCTGTTGAGTATGCCGCCCACAACCACCGTGGGGTCAAGCTCCGCCTTGTTGAAAATCTCCGCTACCATTGATGTTGTCGTGGTTTTTCCATGGCTTCCTGCGACCGCTATGGAGTATTTCATCCTCATCAGCTCTGCCAGCATCTCGCCCCGTTTTATAACGGGGATGAAGTTTTCTCTGGCGTAAGTCAGCTCGGGGTTGCTGCTGCGTACCGCAGAGGAGTACACAACGGCATCGGCTCCGGCGGCGTTCTCCGCCAGATGCCCGATGAAAACGCCTATGCCCATGGCACGGAGGCGCTTGCAGTTAGCGCTGTCGGCTATGTCTGAGCCTGTTATCTTAAAGCCCATGGAGTGGAGAATCTCGGCAAGACCGCTCATGCCGATTCCGCCTATGCCGACAAAATGTATATTCCGTACTTTCCCGAATGCCTCAGTCAAGTTCCATACCTCTTGCTATTATTTCAGGGCTGTTCAGATATTTTATACCCGCCAGCCTGTCTTTTACTTCCTGTTTCCGTGACCACTCAATCAGTTCCTTAAGCCTCTCCGGGCTTGCTCCGCTTTCGGTCATAACCTTTGCTATGCCGAGTTTTTCGGCGAAAAGGGCGTTATAAAGCTGGTGCTCGTCTGTTGCCTGCGCAAATGGAACGAAAACCGCCGGGCGGCGCGCGTACATTGTTTCAAAAACCGTACCTGAGCCTGAGCGGGCTATAACAACATCCGCTTTTTCATATTCCGCCGCCACATTTTCTATGTAGCTTCGCACATCCGCCTCTGCGCCTTCTCTGGTGTAGTCCTCAAGGGCTTCGTCATAAAGCTTGGCGCCTGTCTGATGGGTTATTGTCCATCCGGCGTCCGTCAGCGCCTTTGCCGATTTCGCCATGAGCCTGTTGAGAAACCTGCTCCCCTGACTTCCGCCGAGAACAAGAATCCGCTTGGTCTCTTCCGTCTTCGGCGTGCAGGAGGCGAATTCAGCCCTCACGGGATTGCCCGCATGCACTGTGTTCCCTTTCGCTTTCAGCGTTCCCTCGAAGGAGAGAAAAACCTTTTTGCTGAAAACGGCAAATATTCTGTTTGTGAGCCCCATCACGCTGTTCTGCTCATGCAGATACAGTCTTGCCCCTTTGAGAACTGCGGCTATGGCGGGGGCAGCGGCGGCAAAGCCGCCTGTGAGGAGCACTGTATCGGTCTTCTTTATTTTTTTAAGCATCCCGAAGACTTCCTTTGCAAGGAGCATGACGGAGCGTATTCTGCCCGCCGTGCCTATTCCCTTGAGGGGTGTCTGCGGCTGTTCGTAAAAGTCATATCCCTTTGATGAAAGTATTTTTCTTTCGATTCCTCTGTCGGAAACCATGAAAAACACTTCAATATTTTTTTCTTTGAGATAATCAGCAACGGCGATTCCCGGGTAGAGGTGTCCGCCCGTTCCGCCGCCGGCGATTACCAACCTTGTGTTCTCTCTTTTCATGAGCCCGCCTCAGTCTGTCCTGATAACAGTTTTCGGTACGTCCTGTCCGAAAACTGTACACGCTCGCGGTCAGCAAGCTTCCCTTCGCTGCGCACGGCGAATCTCCCTCTGTGGAGTTTTTCCTCATTCATGAGCCCGCCTCCTCCGCGCTGCGCAGAAGCACGCCTACCATAAAGAGGGATACCATCATGTTCGAGCCGCCGTAGCTGACCAAAGGGAGCCCTATGCCCTTTGTGGGCAGGAGTCCGGTAACCACCGAGATGTGCAGCAGTGCCTGAACAAACAGGCTGAACGCCAGCCCGAAGGTGAGCAGTTTATAAAAAAGTTCCTTATGTTTAAGAGCAACTTTCACGCTTATTATAAAAAATGCCGTAACTATCACAAGGACAGCCAGAGAGCCAATGAGCCCTGTCTCCTCGGCGATTATGGCGTAGATGAAGTCCGTATGAGCCTCGGGGAGGAAATACAGCTTCTGGGATGAGTTGCCGACACCCTTGCCGAATATGCCGCCGCTGCCCACCGCGGTGAGCGACTGCACAAGCTGGTAGCCTGTTCCGTAGCGATCTTCCCATGGGTCAAGGAAGCTCATTATCCTGCCCCTCCTGTAACCCATGAGAAGCCCTGCGGTTATAATAGGAGCGATGAACCCTATAACGCCTATCATATGGCGCATATGGGCACCGCCTATCAGAAACAGCGTGAAAGACACGCAGATTATAAGCAGTGTTGTTCCGTAATCCGGTTCGCTTAATATAAGCGCTCCGATTATTCCCAGCATTATCGACGCCGGAAGGAAACCGGAGGTAAAGTCGTTCAGCCTGCCTTCCTTCTTGTCCAGATAGTGGGCGAGATAAAGTATGCAGGTAAATTTTGCCAGTTCCGAGGGCTGAAGGCTGAATCCGGGCAGAAGAATCCATCTGTGTGAGCCGTTGAGCTTCGGGAAAAAGAATACGGTTATCAGCAGTATCAGAGTGAGAAAATAAAGCGCGGGCACAAACCTGCGCCACGTTTTCAGAGGTATGCTGTAGGCGCCGTACATGAGTCCGAGACCTATGAAGACTGCCAAAAGCTGCTTGTTGAAGAAGTAAAGCTCTCCCTTGTCAAGCCTCAGTGCCTGTATGGAGCCCGCCGAGAACACGAATATCAGCCCCGTTGCGATGAGGATGGACGCGAGTATCAGAATTTGCAGCCGTTCGTCTTTAATCTCAAACACTTTATTTTCCGCCGAGTTCCTTTACTATCTGCATGAATCTTTCGCCGCGCTCTTCAAAGTTATTGAAGCTGTCGTAGCTTGAGCATGCAGGTGTAAGTATTACGTTGCTCCCCTTGGGAGCTACGTTCAGTCCGGTTTTGATTGCCTGCTCCATTGTGGGGGAGGTTACAAAATCGCATATGAGAAGTCCCTTGAGCTTCTCTTTTATAATTCTTGCCGCTTCGCCGTATGCTATTACGGTGCTTGCCGCTCTGTTCAGTTCATCCGCCAGAAGACTGAAGTCTCCGTTTTTGTCACGTCCGCCGAGAATTATCACGTTACCCGCCTTTGCGCCCTTAAGGCAGGCAAGTGTGGAGTAAACGTTTGTTGCCTTGGAGTCGTTTATGAAGCTCACTCCGTCAACCGTGCCTGCATATTCGCACCTGTGCGGGAGACCTTTAAGGCTTTCCGCCTGCGGGGTTATATCTCCTTTGAAGTTCAGCAGGCTGTCAGCCGAAGCAAGGGAGAAGGCGAGATTCAGCAGATTGTGGGTTCCGAAAAGCGGAAACCTCGCAGTATCAAGACTGTATGCCCCGAAATCCATGGTTTTCCCTGTGAGCTTCGGAAAACCGTTCATCGCTTCGTTTATGATCACTCTTTTGCCTTTATAGTATTCAGCGTGCCTCAGAAGTTCCTTTTCATCGGGCAGAACGGCGAAACCGTCCTCTTTAACAAACTTCAGCACATCCATCTTCGCTTTTATGTAAGCCTCGTAGCTCGGATACCTGTCCAGATGATCCGGCGCGAGATTGGTAATTGCCGCCATATCCGCCTTAAAATTGCGCAGCAGCTCTATCTGGAAGCTTGAGAGCTCCAGAACGAACACATCGCAGCCGCCCTTCAGTACAACTTCGCCGAAGGGAACGCCGATATTGCCGCATGCGACAGCTTTAATTCCGGCGTTTTCCAGTATCTGCGAGGTGAGATAGGTTACGGTGGATTTGCCGTTTGTGCCTGTCATCACCATTATTTTTCCTTTTCCGGCGAGAGCTTCGTAAGCGAGCTCTATTTCGCTGGTAAGGTTGTCTATTTTCAGCCCGCGCTTGATTATGTCTATGCCGGGGCTCACAGCAACCCTGTCGTATCCGTTTCTGAATTCGGATATGGAGGGGTATGCGTTGTTTTTATCCTCAAAAATATCAACCTGCACTGCGCCCGCATGCCTGAGAAGGGTCTCAGCTGCCCTGCCGCTTTTTCCGTAGCCGAGTACTGCCGCTTTCATAATCAGTTACCTCAGTTTAAGCGTACTTAGCGCAATGAGCGCCAGCACGAAGGAAATAATCCAGAACCGCACGGTAATCTTAGTTTCGCTCCACCCTTTGAGCTCAAAGTGGTGGTGTATGGGCGCCATTCTGAAAAGGCGCTTTCCGTGAGTCGCCTTATAGAAGCCCACCTGAAGGATAACGCTTACCGTTTCGATAACAAACACGCCTCCGACTATGGCAAGCACAACCTCATGCTTGGAGATAACGGACACTATGCCCATCGCTCCGCCTATGGAGAGGCTTCCCACATCCCCCATGAACACGCTTGCGGGAAAGGCGTTGTACCAGAGAAAGCCCAGTCCTGCGCCGACCATCGCGCCGCAGAATACCGCAAGCTCCCCCGAACCCTTTACATAAATGATATTCAGATAATGCGAAAATTCGCTGTGTCCTGTGAAATAAACAAAAAAGCACAGTGTGCCGAATGATATAACCGAAGGCGCAATGGCGAGTCCGTCCAGCCCGTCCGTGATGTTCACCGCGTTTGACGTGCCCACTATGACAAACAGAGCAAACACGAAATAGAATATTGAAAGATCTATAACCGCGGTTTTCAGAAAGGGCAGGGCAACTACCGTTGCCGTTTTTCCTTTATCCACATATATGATAAGCGCGATGGCTATCACTCCGGTAAAAACCTGACCCCAGAACTTTGCCCTTGCCTTGAGCCCCTTGGGGTTTCTTTTAACTGTTTTAATGTAGTCATCCACAAAGCCAATGACGCCATAGGAGACAAAGGTGAAAATAGTGATCCATATATACGGATTTGTAAGATCCGCCCAGAGCAGGGTGGAGACAGTGCCCGCTATGACTATCATTATGCCGCCCATTGTCGGTGTGCCTTCCTTGACCTTGTGGGTGGCGGGCTCAAAGCCCTTTGACTTCATGGAGAAAGCCATTTCCTTAAGCTTTCTGATTACGAACGGAGCGATAATGAGCGTAATGACCAGAGCGGTAAGGGTCGCATACGCCGTGCGGAAAGTTATGTAACGGAAAACGTTTAATATTCCCCACACATCAGAAAGGGGAACCAGCAGATTATACAGCACGCTTCTTTCTCTCCTGTTCCATGAAGCTTATGAAGTCTTCAAACTTCCTCGCTCTGGAAGCTTTTATAAGAACCAGTCCCTCTTCAATGAGAGCCACGGTTTCGTTAGCTTTTTCCTTTGTGGGAGCTATTGTTATGTTCGCTGTTTCGGCGAATTTGCAGTAGTTCTGCCCCACGAATATGAAGTTTATATCTGTCCGGCTTTTTGCCAGCTTGTAAAGCTTGAGGTAAAGCATATCCTCAAAGCCTTCTATCTCGCCCATTTCGCCGATTACGGCGTATTTCCTCGACGCGTTGATCTCGCCGAGATTTTTAACCGCGCTCATAATCGACTCGAACCCTGCGTTGTAGGTATCGTCTATAACCTTTATCCTGCCGACATTTACCATAGCCCCTCTGCCCGTTACGGGTTTAAAGGCGAGTATGCCGGTCATCACATCCTGATAGTCAAGCCCGGCTTCAAAGCCTATGCCTATAGCCGCCAGTGAGTTGGCTATGAAGTGGTCATAGGGATGGTTCAGCAGAAAGCAGTAGGGTATCCCTTTGTAAACCGCTGTGAAGTAAAACTGCTCTCTGTTGTTGCGTCCTGCGTCCGCTAGGATCACATCATCGTTCATCCCGTTTCCGAAGTATTTCACGTCAACGGCGCCCATGACCCTCTCGTCCAGATACATGCGGCATGATTCGTTCACCCAGAGTGTTCCGCCGTTCATCCCTTTTATAATTGAGAGCTTTTCCTCTGCCAGCTTCTCCATGCTCCCCATTCTGCCGATGTGGGCGTGTCCTATGCCCGTGAGAACTGCCACATCGGGCTTGAGGTAAAGGGAGAGCTGCTCTATTTCACCCGGAGAGTTTGTGCCGAATTCAAACACGGCGCAGCTTGTTCTCATATTTAGGTTGGCGGCGCATATGGCGACACCGAGTTCGTTGTTATAATTGCCGTAGGCAGTGTAAACCTTTTTACGGGTGCGCAGAACAGAGCTTATAAGTTCCTTGGTACTGGTTTTGCCCATACTGCCGGTAATAGCTATTTTTGTTCCTTTATAGTTTTTAAGCTTATATGCCCCAAGGGTTTTTATGGCGCTGAGTCCGTCACGGACAAGCACTCTGTTCCCTTTCAGCGCTTCGTATATTACGCTGTCATCAACTATGACCAGTGAAGCCCCTGAATCCAGAGCCTTCTGCGCATACAGGTTTCCGTCGGTGTTTTCGCCGGAAAGAGCCGTAAAAATATCGCCTTCCTCGACCTTTCTGCTGTCGATAACAAGTTTTTTCACGGGCAGATCAAATGGTGTGTCCGCCTTGATTACGCCGCCGAGGGCGTTTACGATCTCTTTCAGCTTCATCCATTTCCTCCGGGTCTGTCTTAATCCTGTTTAAGGAACTTTCTGACTTCTTCCCTGTCGTCAAAATGAATTTTCTCTTTTCCTATAACCATATAATCCTCATGTCCTTTTCCGGCTATAAGGATTATGTCGTTCGGCTCCGCCTTTGAGAGAGCGGTTTTTATAGCCTCGCCCCTGTCAGGACAGATAACTACCTTTTCCGCGTTCACAAAGCCTCTGAGTATATCCTCAATAATCTGCTGAGGATTTTCCGTTCTGGGGTTGTCGCTGGTTACTATTATTTCGTCCGAGTAGTTTTCGGCTGCTTTTGCCATTCTCGGTCTTTTTGTTCTGTCTCGGTCTCCGCCGCAGCCGAAGATTGTAGTTATCTTCGTCTTCTTAAAAGGTGTGAGCGCCTCAAGCACGTTTATCAGCGCATCGTCCGTGTGGGCGTAGTCAACGAACACGAAGGCTCCGTTCACTTCAAACTTTTCCAGCCTGCCGGGCACGTTTTTCAGACTCTCTATCCCTTTTGCTATGGCTTCGTCATTTACGCCGAGAGCAATTGCGGCGGAAACGGCTGAGAGTATGTTCTCAAGGTTGTGCAGCCCCACAAGGGTTGTGGTTATGTTAAATGTGTTGCCCGGGTAGCGCACTCTGGCTGTTATGCCGTTCAGCGTGAAGGCTATCTCCTCAGCGGAGATTTCCGCTCTTTCGCTGATGCCGTATTTGATGGTGTCTATGCTCTTCTCTTTTATAAGTCTTGCGCCGTAGTCGTTATCCATGTTCACCACGGCTATATTTGCATAGTCTTCCTGAAACAGCCTGCGCTTGGCGGTGAAATACTCTTCCATTGTGTGGTGGTAATCCAGATGATCGCCCGAGAGATTGGTAAACAGGGCGACATCAAACTTGGTTCCGTAAAGTCTCTGCTGGTCAAGGGCGTGGGAGGAAACCTCCACAGCCAGAGAGTCACAGCCGTCAGCGGCGGCATCTGCCAGAACTTTGTAATAGTCATATGATGAAGGCGTGGTAACGTTTGAAGGAACGTCCTTGCCTGCGTATCTGTGTCCGGTTGTGCCCATTCTTAAGGGTTTTTTGCCCGCCGCAGCCATTATGGATTCAAGCAGATAGGTCACAGTCGTCTTGCCGTTTGTTCCGGTTACGCCGACCTTCTCCATCTTCACGTCAGGCTTGCCGAAGAAGTTTCTGCATGCCAGCGCAAGCGCCTTGCGTCCGTCCTCCACTATTACCGTGGGGATGTTCTCAAGCTTTCTCTCGGCGGCTATGAACAGCACCTTGCCGGTTTCGTATACCTTTTCCGCCACACTGTGGGAGTCAAAAGCGGAGCCGGCATATGCGAAGAACACACAGCCTTCCTTTATATCTCTGCTGTCGAAGCATACCGCCTTAACATCCGTCTCAAAATCCACATCGGCGTCAAAGCCGGTTATCGGTATTCCGTCAAACAGGTTAAATGCTTTCATCGACATCTTTCCTCTGTAAGCCGAGATAAAGCGAAGTGAGCTCTGCAAGCCTTTTGAAGGTTATTGCGGCCGTTGAGCCGCCGTATATGCTGAGCTTAGGGCTGTCGTAAACGACCACCATCGCTACTCCCGGGTTTTGCGCAGGATAAAATCCGGCGAAGCTCGCCACATATTCCCTGCTGCTGTACGCTCCCGAGGCTTTATCAAACTTCTGCCCCGTGCCTGTTTTGCCGGCTATCTCCACGAAGTCGGATTTAGCCTTCTGTCCGGTTCCTTCCTTGACGACATCTGTGAGCAAAGCTCTCAGAGTGTTTGCGGTGGTCTCAGACATAATGGGTGTTTTCTGCGGCTCCGGAGATTCGCTCCGTCCGTTTTTTTCAACCTTCCCAACTATGGAAGGGGTAACGAGAAAACCGCCGTTAGCCACGGCGGCGTAAAATCTTGCCATCTGAAGAGGTGTCACAAGTATCTCCTGCCCCATGGACAGGGATGGTCTGGATAGTCCTGACCATTGCTTGTAGCTTCGCAGAAGCCCGTCCTCTTCGCTTATTCCGCTTATTCCGGTTTTCTGTCCGAAGCCGGAGTTTCGCATGTATTCGTAAAAATCCTTCCGGTCAACCTTGTCGGTAAGCTTTATCATCCCGATGTTGCTGGACTTTACCAGCACTTCCCTTGCCGTTGCCATGCCCATCGGCTTTACGTCACTGACGGTGTGCCCGTGAATGCGGAAATGTCCGTTTTCACAGTTGATCATTTTTTGAAGATCAAGCCCCTGCTTCTCCAGAAGGTAGGAGAATGCAACGGGTTTGTATATTGAGCCCGGTTCAAAGAGGAAAGTGGTTACATCGTTTTTCCATGTTTTATCACTGTAGCGACTGTAGTTGTTCGGATCGTAGTTGTCGCTCGATGCGGCGAATACTATTCCGCCGGTTTTTATATCTATCCCCACGGCTATGCCGCGCTCTGCGTTGAACTCTTCCACGCCCTTGCGGAGAAGGTATTCCGCCGTTCCCTGAAGATAAGTGTCTATTGTGACGTAGAGTGCGCTTTCCGCATGGGTTTTAGCCTTGTTGTCCTCAAAAAGGATCAGGTGTCCCTTATTGTCCTTGAGCGTCACAAGGTTTATTTTTTCGCCCTTGAGCACATCATCATATCTGTTTTCAAGCCCCCAGAGCCCCTGATTATCGACTCCTGTGAAGCCGATTATGGAAGCGGCGAGGTGGCGTTCGGGATAAAACCTGTTTTCGTTCAGGGTATACTCTATTTCGGGTACAGTCTGCTTAACCTTTCTGGCGAGACCTATGCTCACATTCCTTTCAACCCAGACGAAGCCTTCGTTTTTAAGGAGTCTGGTTCTGGTGGTTTTGGAAAGCTTTACGCCCGCCTTGTTCAGCCTGTTTATGAAATCCCTTCTGTTTTTGAGGTTTGATGCGAAAACATAAAGGGAAGCAACTTTCTTGTTTACGGCAAGGGGCTTGCCGTTGCGGTCGTATATTGTGCCCCTTCCTTTGAAGGCGGCGTATTCGCTTTCCGCCTGTGAGCCTGCGATTTCGGCGAAAAAGTCGCCTTTAACCACTTGCAGAAAAAAAAGACGCCCCGAGATTATCACCCCGAGGACTATGGAAAGATATATGAAAAATCTTATCCTGCTTCTTTCACTGAACATTAAATGTCCTGTCCATGTCCGGCAGCACGAGACCCATGCTCTCCCCCATTTTGTAGAGGCTTGCGGTGTCGCGCATTTCGGACTGCTTTTCCTGCATGAGCTGGTACTGGATTTCCATTTCGTTCAGGTCTGCCGCCAGCCTGCTTATGGCATAGCCCTCACGTACGCAGAGGTGTCTCATGTAAACTACGAGGAAAACGGAAATAACGAGCAAAGCCCATAAAAGAACCTTTCCGGTGCTGAGGGCGTTTTCGCCGTTTGATTCATAAGCCTTGTCCCAGTAAATCGTTTTAGCTCTCATAGGTTCCTTCCCATGCGTTTAATTTATTAAGGTTTCCCGGACGGCGTACCCCGTCCGGAGAAACCTGCCTCTTTAAAATTCAAGAGGATGACACCCTTTGTGCTGCTCTGAGCTTCGCGCTTCTGCTTAACGGATTTTCAGCCACTTCGGCTTCCGACGGAATCAGAGGTTTTCTCGTTAACTGGCGGAAGGTTCTTTTCTTCCCGCAGCGGCATATAAGCTGTTCAATGGGGCAGACGCACTCTTTTTCAAAATAGCGGAATTTTTCTTTCACCAGTCTGTCTTCCAGAGAGTGAAACGAAATAAAGGCAGCTGCTCCGCCCGTCTGCACCCTGTCCTCAAGCTTGGAGAGCATGGATTCTATCTCCTCCAGCTCTCCGTTAACATATATCCTGACCGCCTGAAAAGTCTGTGTGGCGGGATGAAAACCTTTTTTGTGGAACTTTGCCGGAACAGCCTTAAACACCGTGTCGGCAAGCTCTTTTGTTGTGGAGAAGGGTTTTTCGTCTCTGGCGTTTACAATCGCCCCTGCGATTCTCCACGCGAAACGCTCCTCTCCGTACTTATCGATGATGGAGGAAATCTCCTCTCTTGAGAATGTGTTGACAACCTCGGCGGCGGTTATGCCTTTTGAGTTGTCCATTCTCATATCCAGCGGACCGTCCTCACGGAAGGAGAAGCCTCTTGCGCCGTCTCTCACCTGCATGGTGGAAACGCCGAAGTCCGCCAGTATTCCGTCGACCTTGTCTATGCCCAGCTCATCGAGCACTTCGTCAAAGTCTCCGAAGTTTTTATGAAAAACCTGCACATTGGCACGGTCTTTAAATCTTTCCCTGAGTCTGTCCACGGATTCCGGATCTCTGTCCAGAATTATGTGTCTCGCTTCCGGCTTAAGCTTTTCGTTCATGGCGGCGGAGTGACCGCCGAAGCCGCCGGTGAGATCCAGAAGCACTCCGTCCTCCTTAGCGGGAAGAAACGAGAGCACCTCGTTAAGCAGAACGGGCTTGTGCATTTTCCGTCCCCCTTAGAAGCTGTCCGCGAACTTGGCAAACAGAGCTTCTACCTTTTCGCCTCCCGTTGCGGATTCCCAAGCCGCCCTGTCCCATATTTCCATACGGTTGCGGAAGCCGTTTATAATGCAGTCCCCTTCGAGGGAGTTATATTTTCTTACGTCCTGTGTTATTACGATGCGTCCGTTTTTATCGATGGAGCATTCATCCATCATCGAGTACAGACGGCGGAGAAATTCGTTTAATTCGGGGTTGCCCGCCTGTTCCTGTTCCCAGCGGGCTTCCTGTTTTTCCCACTCGGAGGCGGGGTAGACTCTGAGATGGCTTCCCATTGAGAGCAGAACGAGATCATCACTCTCATACTTGGAGCGGAGTATGTCTCTGAACTTGGACGGAACGCTTATTCTGCCCGTCTCGCTGATTTTATGTTCGTATTTCCCTTTGAAGCTTCCCATATCTCTTATGCCAAATTAAACCAATTTATGATCATATCGATCCAAACCATGCCAAACTTTAGCAGAACCATATATATGCGTCAAGGGAAATTAAAAAAACTTTACTGGCTGAAAGCCTGTTCAATTAAGGCTTTCAGGTAATTTTCACGTTCAGGGCGTATGTGAACCTCAAAAAATAGTCAGCAGGCAAACAAAAAAATGAGGTGTACGCTGAACTGTAAACTTGGAAAATATGTTCATATGGAATATGATAGGCTTTATCAAAGGTGAAAAAATGAAATACTGCACAACCGACTCCATCAAAATTAATGACGCAGGAACGGACGGACATATTCTGCCGGATGCTCTTTTCCGTATTTTTCAGGAAGCTGCTATAAAACATTCGGACAGTGTTGGATTTACCCATGGGAAATACATGGAAATGAACAGGCTTTGGATGCTCCACAGGCTTTCCTACAGGCTGCACAGCGGGATAAATCTGTATGACACACTGAAGACCGAAACATGGTCAAGGGGCATGCAGCGTTTCCGTGGATTCAGGGAATATGAGCTTTCAAGGAACGGACAAAGGGTCTGCACCGCTTCTTCCGTATGGCTGTTCATTGACACGGCGAAGAAACGCCCCGCTAAAATTGAGCCTGAGATACCGGAGGCTTACAAGCCTGTGGATGAAACGACAAGCGGAACGGCTATAGAGGACTGGCAGCCGGAAAAACCGTCAGAAACGGCTGAAAGCTGCCGGATACAGACACGTCTGAGCGATTTTGACATCAACTCCCACCTGAACAACACTGTTTACTCCGCATATATATTTCAGGCTTTTGCGGAGATAAACGGCGCTAAGAAAGATTTCAGCGAGTTCTGCATAGAATTTTCCCACGAACTGCCTTTGGGCACGAAGGAGGCTCTCGTTAAAATAGAGCGAAAGGGCGCGGACTGCGTCTTTTCCGTGTCGGACGGCACGCAGACAAATGCCCTCGGGTTTTTCAGGGCGTAAAAAATTATCTTCCGAAGAGTATGTCCCGATTGAGGGTGTACTCTTCGTTTCCTTTGTCCTTTATCAGTCCGAGTTCGGAAAGCCTTACAATATCCCTTCTCACGGTGGTGCGGCTCACTCCTCCGTAGAGTGCGGTGAACTCCTTCATCAGCTGGAGCTCGCTCTGACGGAAGGAACCCCGTTTTTTCAGTATGTTTATCAGTCCCGACAGGCGCTCGCTTATTTCTTTTGTCTCAAGCAGCCTGCGGATGTAGCTTCCGAACATTTCCTCCGCTACTATGTCCAAGCTTTTCTTTTGAATTTCGCCCAGACTGTCAACAATTATACCGCATACGAAATCGATGAATTCCGAAGGGTCGCCTGTTTCGGTGTATCTCTCAAGGATAGGGAAATAATCCGTTGACTCTTTGTAGACGGTGCTGAGCAGATACGGCACATAGCCTATTCCCGCCGCCTTGTAAACGAAGCTTTCCGTCAGCCTCGCCAGAGCCTCGGACGACCCTGCGAAGGGGTATATCCGGATAAGGCAGAGATGAGCGAGTGAAGCTCTCGTCACAATGCCGCAGGAGATAATTTCAGGTGAGTTTATCCATTCGTAAAATGACTTCATCAGAAGATTTATATCAAGCTTAGTTTCCGGCGGGCTGTAAGGTTTTGAAAACTGCTTTTCAAAAGCGCTGACGGGATGATTACGGTAGTTAGCCGGCTCATTGCTGAGCTTTTTTTCGAGAACGGAGTTGAGAGAGGTGATAAAGTTTTCATCTATCAGGAAGTTTTCGCATTTTTCCTGCGCTGAGAGGGCGGCGTATGCCCTGCCGAAATTAAACAGCCTCACCGCGCGGGAGTCTTCACCGAACAGCGATTCGTCGCTGTTGACTATGCTTTCTGTTTCAGACAGGCTCAATGCGTTCCCCGCAAGCTCGGAAGCGGCGTAGAGAGCGCGTTTCTCAAGGTTAAGGAATATGCCGCCTGCCGTGTCGGG
The DNA here is from genome assembly GCF_004087915.1 of Geovibrio thiophilus. Taxonomy (NCBI): domain Bacteria; kingdom Pseudomonadati; phylum Deferribacterota; class Deferribacteres; order Deferribacterales; family Geovibrionaceae; genus Geovibrio; species Geovibrio thiophilus. The sequence goes on along the minus strand of NZ_CP035108.1, from coordinate 2,568,471 downwards.
GAATACGGGCAGTCTGCCTGCGAGGAAGAGCGTTCCTTCCGCTTCCGCGAGTTTCGAGCGGTTTGCTCCGCCGCCTGCGTTAAATAAGAATCTGCCTGCGTGGAATGTGCTGACTTCTTTGTTCATTTAGCTACCTGCCGAAAAATTAAGGGATTGATTCAGATGTTGTTTTCCGCCGTTTTTGCCTCATTCCAGAGCACGTCCATCTCCTCAAGAGTGGCGTCCTCATAGGAAAGACCTTTTTCAGCAAGTTTTCTGCCTATATACTCAAACCGTGCGGTGAAACGTTTGTTGCATTTTCTCAAGGCTTCGTCAGGGCTGACATCCAGAAATCTGGAAACATTCACAAGGGCGAACAGTATATCACCGAGTTCATGCTCTATGTGCTCTTTTTCCCCTTCATTCACAGCTTCTTCAAATTCAGCGAACTCTTCCCTGACTTTGCCCATGCAGTCGTCAAGGTTTGCCCAGTCAAAACCGACCTTGCGTGCTTTTTTCTGAAGCTTCTCTGCTCTGCGCAGAGGTGGAAAGGAGACGGGAATCCCGTCAAAAAATGAACGGGAGAGGTTTTTCTTTTCCTCCGCCTTTATTTTGTCCCAGTTGACGATCACGTCCTCAGTGCCGTTGACCGTTTCGGTTCCGAATACGTGCGGATGGCGTCTTATCAGCTTGTCGTTTATCTCTTTCAGCACATCGTCAATGCTGAACTGTTTTTCATCCTCCGCCATTACGGAGTGAAAAACCGTATGAAATACAATGTCACCCAGCTCCTCGCGGATGTTTTCCATGTCTTTATTGTCAAGCGCGTCCAGCAGCTCGTACGCTTCTTCCATAAAGTGTTCCTTTATGGAGTACAGGTTCTGCTCTCTGTCCCAAGGGCAGCCCTCCGGGCTTCGGAGCTTACGGACGGTTTCCACAAGTCTGTCAAAATTGATGCTCATAAAATAACGGCTCCGCCTGTGTAAAAAATCACTGCTTAAATAATAGTAAATATTAAAGCAGCCGCCCCTAAAAATCAACGGGATAAAACATGGACGCAATATTATGCTTTACCAGATGTTAACCCTGTTTTTTTCGTGAAGGCGAAATGCCCTTGTTCCGCGGCGGTCGTGCGGTACAACCGTTTAATAGATGTGCGTTCAGTTATAAATATCTTGAAACACCCGATACTAAAGTCAATACTAGATAAAGACAAGACATACAAACATATTTTCATTTAAGGGTCATTTATGGGTTTTATTTCGGGCAACAGGCTTTTTATGCTGGTGTCAGTTCTTTCAGTGGTGTTTATAACACTGATAATGCTGGATTATCTGCGAATACGAAAAATTGAGCCGGATATGGATGAGTTCAACAGCTCAAGGAATATCCTGCGGGCGTCCGTTTTGGTGGCGGACGGCTGCGGTTTTTACCAGAAGGCTTATCATCAGAAGGATACATCGGCTCTGGACAAGGCGGTAAAAAGCTTTGACAACGCTCTTTACTATCTTAAGGACGCAGGCGAAGGGACGGACAATTGCTTGGTGTCCGTCACCGACGGGCTTGAAAGATACCTGAGCAGCTTTTACGGCGGAACAAACCTGCTCACGGATGATTTTGCGTCGGAAATAGGTCGTTTCTCATCATTTTCTTCAAGATGCCTCGAACAGACGGAAATAACCGGATGGTCAGGCATTCTCTCCTACATGGCGGATATAAAAGCCGAGCACACAAAAGCCGACAGGCTTATGGTCGTTTTTTCCATTGTAATAAGCTTCTTTTTCATTTCTGTTCTATGGCTGTACACGGCTAACTCGCAAAATCTCAGGAAGTTTAAAAAAGAGCGCGCGTTCAAATACAGGCTTCTGGATATGCTTCCCACCATGGTGAGCGTTACGGACGGAAAGAGGATGATCATCTGCAACAGGCGTGTTCTGGATTTCGCTGGCTACAGCTCAGTGGAAGCTTTTCTGAAGGAGCACTCCTGCCTCTGCGAGTTTTTTTCTGAAGAACCGGGCTACATTTTCCACAGGGAGGACAATCCTTGGCTGGAGCAGGTTCTCGAAAACCACAGGGAAGGACATGAAAGCAAGGTGAAAATGCGGGATTCCTCAACGGGCTGTATGCGGGTTCTGCTGATTAACTACAGCGAATTTGACGCTGCCGAGAGCACTCTCGCCGTCACATTCACCGATATAACAGAGATAGAGAAAGTACGCCTGTTCCTCAAGGAGAGCGAAAGCAAATTCAGAGTCCTTTTCAACGGACACAGCGCCGTGATGCTCCTTGTGGATCCTGCCTCAAAGAGGATCTGCGACGCTAACGCCGCAGCGGTGAACTTCTACGGCTACGGGCTGGAGAAACTGAAGACTCTGAGAATCTGCGATATAAATATTGATGACGCGGTTGAGTGCAAAATGCAGCAGGCGCTTACGGGAGAGTGTAATTCATTCGAGTTCCGGCACAGGCTCTCAAACGGGGAGGTTAAGGATGTCAGCGTGTTTTCAAGTCCCGTCCAGATAGAGGGGAGGGAATATCTTTTCTCCATTATTACTGACATTTCGGACAGGAAGCTCATGGAAAGGGAGCTGGAGCAGAGAACCGAGCTTCTGCGGGCTGTGCTGAAAAACGCTCCGGCATGGATTTGGTTCGTATCGGCTGACGGAAGCCTGAAAATAGCCAATGACGCCTTCTGCCGCGCGACCGGACTGGACGAAAGCGAGGTGTGCGGGCTGAGGCGCTATTACGATAAAATGCCCGTAGGATTCGGGCAGCTTACAGCGGACGACATGGACACATTGCTTAATAAAGGCTTCTCCGTGAAGGAGCATGAGGTGCGTCTGGCGGACGGGAAAACACATTTTCTCAGTGTGACCAAAGTTAGGGTGATGTGCCCGTCCGGTCTGAACAACGGGCTTATATGTATCGCCACTGATATGACAAGTCAGAAAAGTCTTGAGAAAGAGCTGCGGAGAATAAACGAATATCTGTCGGAATCGGTTGAAAAGGAGCTTGCTGTCCGGCTGGGCAATGAGATGAAGCTCAAGGGGATTTTCAACAGTATCAATGATGCCATGATAATTTTTCCTGTTTCCCCGAAAGGCACTCCGGGCAGGATAATAGACGCGAACAACAGGCTGCTTTACCTGACGGGCTTTTCCCGTCACGAGGTGCACACAATGAGACCCGAGGATCTTTACGATGCGCAGGAGCTTCAGCCTGAGCTGAATGTGGCGGATCTTGTTTCCGAAGGGAAGCACTTTGTGTACGAAAGCAGGCTGAAAACAGTCGCGGGGGGGCATGTAACCGTTGAGGTGAGCAGCTCATTCGTCGAAATAAACGGCACACCGCTCTGCATCGTTTCCATGCGTGATATAGACAGCCTTATCAGACTGGTGAAGGAGAAAAAAGACAGCGAAGCCCTCACAGAGGCAACATTCAACGCAGCGGGCATAGGGATCTGTCTTTGTGATGAGTACGGCATTTTCTGCAAGGTTAACGATACCTTTGCCAATATGCACGAATACAGGGCGGATGAGCTGATCGGGCGCAGATATGAAATGCTTCTGTCTGAAGCTTGCAGGGGAAGGATTGTGGAGGAGATAAGGGCGTTCGCTCACGGAACGGCTGATCATTTCAGCAGCGAGCATACAGGCGAAACATCCTCCGGAAGAGAGTTAACCGTTTCGGTATCTGTCTCCAAGATACGCCTTGACGGGAAGATGATGTTTGTTACCAGCGTGCAGGATATAACAGACCTCAAGCGTCTTGAGGAGATACGCGAGGTGCAGGAGCAGATGCTGATTCAGCAGTCCAAGATGGCGGCTATGGGTGAGATGATAGGTGTGATAGCTCACCAGTGGAAACAGCCGCTGAACGTTATTTATATCCTTGCACAGTACCTTTCCGAGCTTGAGGAGGAGAGTGAGGCTGAGAAGCGTAAGGAGCTGCCCGAAATCTCGGAAGGGATAATGAGACAGGTGGAGTTCATGAACGAAACCATGAATGATTTCCGCAGCTTTTTCAAACAGGGCAAGGAACCGGAGATCTTCAATGTGGGGCTGGCAGTGGAGGAGATAGTCAGCATGCTCACGCCGCAGCTCCGTCAGAGCGATATTGACGCCAGAGTGATCTGCGAGGGCGAATATACGGTGAGGGGTTTCAGAAACGAGTTCAAGCAGGTGATAATGAATATAATCTCCAACGCCAGAGACGCCGTAATGAGCCGCCGCACGGTATTTGGAAGCTCTCTCAGCGGCAGAATACGCATCGACATAAGGCGTGACGGAAACAAGGTGACTCTCACCGTCTGTGATAACGGCGGCGGAATAGGCATAGACATTCTTGAGGACGTGTTCAAGCCTTATGTATCCTCAAAAGGGGAACAGGGAACTGGAATCGGACTCAGTACCGCCAAAACCATCATAGAAGAGAAGATGGACGGCAGCATAACCGCCTGCAATATCGGCGATGGGGCGTGCTTCACAGTTTATCTGCCGGAGTACGGGAATATTCAGGCTTTCAGCGATGAGTAGATCATGTCCGCGGCATTACGGTAATCGTTCTGCGGGCTGTACATCATCGCGCTGCCGCTTATGCCGGTTTTGAATATGCTGATGCCTGTTGCCTCCAGAATCTCACGGTTAAGAAACGGATAGTTCAGCTGACCGAATTGTTTTTTGGTTTCCGCAGGGTTCGGGTAGTTTTCACGGAAAAACAGGTCGTGCTCCGTCATTTTTTCCGTGTAATAGTCCGTCATGGTTTCCCGATTCATTTTTGAGACGTTTTTCAACTCGGATTCGGACACCTTGCCCGCTCTGCTGAAGGCGTAAGCGAGCTTGTTTCCGTCCCGTTCACTGAAGCCTTCCGCCATGTACATCAGGGAAACCGTATCAGCTTCCGTCAGCTTGTGTTTGCTGTAATATGAGGATGAAACGGGGAGCCTGCTTTTCGCACCGTTTATGGAAACACCGGACATTTCCTCAAGTGCGGCGCCTATTTTGAGCATTTTGAAATCTTCGTTTCTTGTCACACTGCCTGTGCTGTCGGTTATAAATTTCGCGTTCCAGAAATCAGCTGAGTTTGAGAAACTTGTTATGTCCATGTCCTCCGGAGCCAAATCCTGCACCCATTCCTGAGTTTTGAAAAGGAACTCGTGCTCATAGTCCTGCATGTCCTGCACTGTTGTCTGACGGAGCTTGTCAAACGACAGTCCTGTTGACTCGCTTAAGGCGACAAGAACGCCCCAGCGGAAGTCGTCAACATCCTCAAAGCCGTCCGGACGTTTAACCTGCTTACCTGTTTCTATGTATTCCTGTATTTTCTTTTCAAGGGACGCGTTGTCCGTCTCAGTTTCCACAGCAGACGGAGCGGGGGAGGAGAGTTTTTCTATAGCTTTCTGTAATTTAACTGACAGTTCCGAGAAATCTGCTCTGTCTGCGAAGGCTCCGTCGGAGGGCGCATTGCCTCTTACGGTAAAGGAGGCTTGAGAGGAATAGTTAATCACCAGAGTTTTATTGATTCCGACAGTATTCATGGGGTCTTCTCCATGAATATATTATCGGCAGAATGTTGAAAAAGTTGAGCTCTAATCTCAGGAAAGCCTGCTGAACTCTGCGGCGAAAACTGTAAGTTTTTCCTTAATGTCATTATAAAGCAGTTCATAGTCGCTTACGGCGTTTGAGCGTGCGTTTTTCTCTATCGCCTCCGCCGCCGCCGCTATATTTCTCAAGCCCATGTTTCTTGCTGCGCCCTTGATGTAGTGCGCCTCGGAAGATGCTCTGGGCATGTCTTTCTCCGTGACGGCTTCATGCAGGTATTCCAGATGGATTTTGGAATCCTCCACAAACTCGCCGAGCAGTTCAGTCACTATATCCCGTTCAAGCCCGAGCTGGGTGAAAACATAACTTATGCAGCCTTCCACGCTGTCGGTGTTTATTCTGCGCTCAGATGTTTTCTCCGGCTTTCTGCATCCGTTTATGATCGCTTCTATTTTGGATATATTGACGGGTTTCGATATAAAGTCGGTCATTCCGCAGTTTTCAAGCTCATCCGTCATATTTTCCGAATCGGCGGTGAGTGCCACAATGGGCATGCCGAAACCGAGCCTGCGTATTTCCGCCGCTGCGTCAGCTCCGTTCATAACAGGCATGTTCACATCCATGAGGATAAGTGTGTAGCTTTCCTTAAGCACCATATCCACGGCTTCACGCCCGTTGTTAGCCACGTCAACTTTTGTTCCCAGCTTTTCCACTATCTTCCGGGTAATCATCTGGTTGACAGGGTTGTCCTCTGCAAGGAGAATCCTCATCATAATCAAATTCCTTTTGAGAAAAAATGTATTTGATAATACCATAGTATAGAAAAAATTATCACCGAATGCAATTTTTTCAAAAGAATGCGCTGCCGGAGGTGCGGATTGGAAGACAAAAAAGAGAAAGCCGTTGAAATTTTCAGGAGCGGCTTCAACTGTTCTCAGGGGGTTTTCACAGCCTTCGCTTCTGAAAACGGTCTGGATGAAGAAACGGCGCTGATGCTCTCAACCCCTTTCGGAGGCGGTGTGGGCGGCTGCGGGGAAACATGCGGAGCAGTATCCGGCGCCTATATGGTCATAGGGCTTAAACACGGCAGATGCTCTCTGGAGGATACGGAAGCGAAAGAGAAGGTTTACGCTCTCATGGCTGAGTTCCGCAAAAAATTTACCGACAGGTTCGGCACATTGCGTTGTTCGGAGCTTGTGGGTGTGAATATGGCGGATCATGAAGAACGCTCCAAGGCAAGAGAGGAAGGAAAACTGGAACGATGTAAGGAGTTTGTCGGTTATGCCGCGGTGATTCTGGAGGATATGATTTGAAAAAGTTTTTGCTCAGCACCTGCCTTGCGGGTGAGAATGTACGCTATGACGGCGGTAATAATAAGATAGAGAATGCCGCTTTTCAGAGGCTTGTCGATGCGGGGCTTGCTGTTACTGCCTGTCCGGAGGTTGACGCCGGACTGTCCGCGCCGCGCAGACCCTGTGAGATAAAAGGGGAAGGCGGCGGATGCGCTGTTCTGGAAGGCAGGGCGGAAGTTTACGGAGATGACGGGCAACACCTCACCGAACCCTTTGTAAAGGGTGCGCATATGACCCTTGCAAAAGCTCGGGAAAACGGCTGCGCTGCCGCACTGCTGAAGCACAGAAGCCCATCCTGCGGCTCAACCCTCATTTATGACGGAACTTTCAGCGGCGTGAAGATAATCGGTAAGGGAGTCACCGCCGCTCTTCTGGCGGCAAACGGCATAAGGCTGTTCAGTGAGGAAACTCTGGAAGAATTCCTTAAATATATGGAAGAGTAGGTTATTTGGGCTACATAGACATATTTAAAACAGTAATGCCGTATTTCGGCGTATTTGCGGCGGGCTTCGTGCTCAAACGGGGCTTCGGTCTGCCGCCTCAGGCGGATAAGTTTCTATTCAGGCTTTTTATACACTTCTTTTTCCCGTGTCTTGTGGTTAACTTCATCACAGGAAACGAAAATCTCAGAGATATAACATCCTCCCTGTCCCTTCCTCTGTGGGGAATGGCTTCGGTTGCCTCAGGTTTTGCAGCGGCGTATTTTCTGGCTCCGTTCATCGGGCTGAAAGATTCCAGAGAAAGGCGGGCTTTCGCTTTTTCCATAGGAGTTTACAACTACGGCTTTTTTACTCTTCCCGTTGTGGCGCACCTCTTCGGAAGGGATTCGGCGGGGCAGCTTCTGCTCTTCAACTTCGGTATAGATTTTATCTACTGGACAGCGGGGATAGTTATCCTGACCGGCTCATACAGAACCGGAATCATCAGGCTTGCGACCAGTACGCCCTTTTACGCTCTGTTTTTGTCTGTCGCGGTCAACGCAGTGTTCTCTCCGGAGCCTTTCGGCGGAGCGGCGGGGAAGATCCTTGATGTAATATCCTTTCTTACCATGCCGTTGGGTCTGTTCGTCAGCGGGCTTGCTCTGGGTGAGGGCTTAAGAGGCTCAAGTCTCGGCGGATCGATGAAAATAGGCTTTGCGGGCATTCTCCTGCGGATGGTGGTGATGGCGTTTGTGTTTCTGCTTGCGGCGAGGTATGCCGTGGACGACAGGGGACTCAAAATAATATTTGCCGCTCAGTCCGCCATGCCCGCGGGGATGATGAACCTTGCAGTTGTGAAATATTTCATGGGGGAATCAAGAGTTACCTCTGCGGTGATAGTTTTCACCACTGCCGCGGCGCTGGTGTCAATGCCTGTGTGGCTTGAGTTCGCTTTCCGATTTGCCGGGGTGTGATATGCCGCGTACTGTGAAGGCAGGGTGTGAGTATTGCCGATATTAAGTTAACCTCCCTGTTAACAAAGGTAATATCTCTTGAAGTACATTGTAAAGCGTGTTAGTTTTTAGATAACCGGAGGAGATATGGCCCTTGATCACGGTATCCTGCTTGAGACAGGAACAAACGAATTTGAAATAGTCGAATTTATTGTCCGCGCCGAAAAGGAGCATCATTTCGGCATCAACGTTGCAAAGGTACGGGAAGTAATCAGATTCCCCGAAATTGTCAAGGTTCCCGACGCCCACCCCGCGGTTATCGGAACGGCTAACATAAGACAGAAGCTTGTGCCCCTGATAGATCTGGGAAGCTGGCTCGACCTTAAATTTGAGCAGGATTATCCTGCGAAAAAGATCATAGTCACCTTCTTCAATCACCAGTACAACGGCTTCATTGTCGATGAAGTTGTGCGAATCCACAGAATTACATGGGCCGACATTAAAGATTATTCAGCGATAACCGATTTCAGTCTTGCGGAGACTGTTCTCGGCGTTGTGGATATAGGCGGAAACCTTATACAGCTTCTCGATTTTGAAAAGATTGTTTCGGAACTTAATCCCGCCACAGCGCTCAAAGAAATGGTTATAGATTATTCCAGAAGCGCTGCGCGCAGCAAAAAGCTTGTTTATCTCGCTGAGGACTCAACGGTTATAAGGCGCTTTCTCACAAGCAATCTTGAGAACGCCGGTTACAGAATTAAGGCTTTTGAGAACGGCAAGCTTCTTCTGAATGCAACTGCCCTTGAAAAGCCGGACATAATCATAACCGACCTTGAGATGCCCGTGGCGGACGGAGCGTTTGTTGTGCGTACACTCAGAAGCCAGCCGGAAATGGCGAATCTGCCCATTCTGGTTTTCTCCTCCCTCGCCAGTGAGGAGAACGAGAGAAAAGTGCTCAGCATAGGCGCGAATATGTTTGTGGGTAAGCCCGATACGGACATTCTCATAAACAGCATTGACGAATACGTGTTATAAGGAGTCTTGAAACGATGAAAAAAACAATGGCGGTAATTACGCTCTCTTTTCTTGCATTCGCTTGCTCGGATGAAACTCAGGTCATAAAGCAGAGTATCAACAATATTAAAGACGAAATGGTCAGCATGCAGTCCGAAATGGCTGAGATGAAAATCTCCATTGAGGATGTTGACCGCAAAACCGAAGCAAACAAGGAAAGCATTAACGCCAACTCGAACGCTCTTGCCGAAATCCGCTCCGAGATGAGCTTCCTCGGCAGTGAGGTCACGCTGCTCAAAGATAAGCAGAAAGCACCCGCTGCGGCAGCCGGAATGACTGAGATGTCAGAATCAGGCGCTCAGGCAGAGAACGGGGAAAACCTTATAATAATAGAAGACGCCTTCACAGATAAAAGCAGCCTTTACAGCTATGCTTATGAGCTTTATAAAAACGGCAAATACCCCGAAAGTCAGGCGAAGTTTAATGAGTTTCTCGCGAAATATCCCGCTGATGAGCTTTCCGACAACGCCGTGTACTGGCTCGGTGAGATCCAGTACGCCCTGAAGGATTACGAAGGGGCGATCAAGCTTTTTCACAGACTCGTTACTGATTATCCGGACGGGAACAAGGTCTCCGACGGACTGCTTAAGATGGCATACTCCTACGGAAATGTGGGAAAAAAAGCCGAATCTGTGGTTACATTAAAGAAGATTGTGAACGAACATCCGGGCACACGCGCATATAATCTTGCCAAAAAGAAACTTGCCTCAATGGGGGAATAGTTTGAAACGTACCGGGGGTATCATTCTTTCCGCTCTGCTGCTGACCGCTGTCACCACCGGAGCGGAGAGCACGCATGAGGTCAAAAAGGGGGACACCCTCTGGGATATTTCCCGCCAATACTACGGCGACAACTGGAAGTGGCCCATTATATGGCAAGGTAACGTGTTCATAAACAACCCCGACCTTATTTACCCCAAGGAGAAGCTTTTCATTCCCGGTTTTCCCGAGGGCGGAGAAGCGATACGCATAGGCGAAGGCGGGCTTTTTAAGCTTGAAGCCGGTACCGCAGCCTCCGAAAGCACTTCCGCCGGTTCAGGAATGGAAGCGGCAGACGGTCTCAACAGCTTCGGGCATGACAGTCTCAATGCCTTTGACTCCGTTCTGGATGAGGAACCTGAATTTACAGTCATCTCAACCGAGCAGAAAAGGGAGATGGTCTCCACCGGTGACTTTATAACCATAGACGCAGGCACTGAAAAAGGGCTCAACACTGGCGACACCGTGATTCTTTATGAAAAAAGAAGCAGGGTGGAGAAGAACAGGGCGGTCTACTCCTGCGTGGGCTACGCGAGAATTGTAAAAGCAGGGGATGAGACATCCAAGGCTGAGATATATAAATCGTTCAGCTCCGTGAGTACAGGCTTTAAAGCGGCTGTAAGCAAAGAAATGACTGTTAAGAGACCCAAAGGCTTCAGAAGCATAGACTCCGACATCTCAGGAGAGGTGGTCTATCTGGCTGAAAATCATACTTTCTCCGCCGAAGGCTACTCCGTGATAGTTAATATTGGTCACCCGCTGCCTGTCAAGGAAGGTGACAAATTCCGGATCTTCCGCAGGCTTGAGGAGAACGGAGTGGTCAAAACCGAACCTGTGGGCGAAGGGCAGTTAATCATCGTCAACGGCAAATACTCCACAATGTATCTTGTGGGTTCCGGCATGGAGATAATGAAAGGAGACATAGTTCGCCTCAGCAAGATTGCCGTATATTGAAGCTTCACAGGTTTCGTCTTTATAATCCAAAATTTACCATCCATGGAAATTTCGGATACAGGCTCGCGCCGAACTTCGTTCGTCTTCGCTTCGCACGGCGCATGTCTCGTCTTTATAATCCAAAATTTACCATCCATGGAAATTTCGGATACACGCTCGCGCCGTGGTGAACACGGCTTCGCTTCGCACGGCGCAACTCCATCCGTGGAGTTGCTTGAGACTGATTCTTAGATAATCACATTAATATTCCTCTTGTTCATCGCGGTGACATAACTTGCTTCCATTGCGGACATGAGTGAAGAAATCCGTTTTCCTCCTTAAAAATTCTCAATTTTGTGTCTTTTCATACAAAAAACTTGATTAAAAACAGCTTTTTCCCTAAGTTAACTTTTGTAAGGTTTTTAACAATAAAAGATCGTTGAAAACACGCCTAATGTTTAGTAATATTTAACTTTATTCAGTCTCATGATCGCAGTTAACCGATGATTTCCTTTTATCTTGACTAAGCCCTAGTCCTTAGTTAGTATTTAAATTTATTCGGGAATCGGCTTGTGCCCTTTTCCGGATGAATGAACAAGAAAATTTTTTAAACGGAGAGGGTTTATGAAGAAGTTCCTTACGTTCCTGCTTGTCATGGTCTCCGCAGTCTTCCTTATGACCGCTTGCAGCCAGAAGGCTGAAGAAAAAGCGGCGGAAGCTCCCGCGGAAAACGCAACTGAGGCTGCGGCTCCCGCTGCTTCAACAGAGCCGATCAAAATAGGTGTTGCCGGCGCACATTCCGGTGACCTCGCGTCCTATGGTCTTCCCACTGTCAACGCTGTTAAGCTTTATGTTGACGAAGTCAACAAAAACGGCGGTATCGACGGAAGACAGGTCGAGCTTTACATCGAAGATGATGTTTGCAAACCTGAAGTTGCGACAAACACAGCAAGCAAGCTTGTTTCCGACAAAGTTGTAGCCGTTATCGGCCACATATGCTCAGGTGCCACAAAAGCGGCTCTCGGTATATATAAAGATGCAAACATCCTTGTTATATCACCCTCAGCTACAAACCCCGCGCTCACTCAGAGCGGCGAATACCCTAACTTCCTCCGCACCATCGCTCCCGATGACGCTCAGGCAAGACTTGAGGTTGATTTCGCTCTCAACACTCTTAATATTAAAAAATTCGCAGTTCTTCACGATAAAGGCGACTACGGCAAAGGTCTTGCAGAGTTCGCAAAATCCTTCCTTGACAATTCCTCCGTTGAGGGTGTCAGCGTTGTCCTTTACGAAGGCGTGACCCCCGGCGCGGTTGACTACTCCGCAGTGGTTCAGAAAATCGCCCGTTCAGGCGCAGAGGCGGTTATCTTCGGCGGATACCACCCCGAAGCTTCCAAAATCGTTACTCAGATGCGCAAAAAACAGATCAACATTCCCTTCATCTCTGATGACGGCGTGAAAGATGACACATTCATAAAAGTTGCGGGCGAATTTGCCGAAGGCGTTTACGCCACAGGTCCCAGAGACACTTCAACAAATCCCCTCAACATAAAAGCTGTCGAAGAGCATAAAGCTGCTTTTCAGGCTGACCCCGGCGCTTTCTTCATCAACGGATACTCTGCTGCCATGGCTATTCTCAACGCCATCGACAAGGCTGATTCCACAGACTATGAGGCAGTAAGCAAGGCTCTCAGAACTGAGTATGTTGAAACTCCCCTCGGAAGCATAAGCTTTGACGAAAGAGGCGACGCGATAGGCGTTGGTTTCTCCATGTATCAGGTTCAGAACGGCGCTTACGTCGAACTTAAATAACATTTCCAAATACACATTCAGGGGGTGCTTTCTTTCAGCGCCCCCTTTCCATTTCAGGGCAAATAACAGGAGCAGTCACGGATAATGGATTATTTTCTTCAGCTATTTTTAAGCGGCCTCACAAGAGGCAGCATCTATGCGCTTATCGCTTTGGGCTACACCATGGTTTACGGCATCATCCAGCTGATAAACTTCGCCCACGGGGAAATTTATATGATAGGCGCGTTCACGGCACTTATTGTCGCCAGCGTTTTGGGTATCATGGGCTTCAGCGGTCTCAGCATACTCATTCTGGCGGGAATAGCGGCGGTTATTTATTCATCCGCCTACGGTTACACTATGGAAAAGATCGCTTACAGACCTCTGAGAAATGCACCGAGGCTTTCCCCTCTGATCAGCGCGATAGGAATGTCTATATTCCTCCAGAACTATGTACTTCTTGCACAGACATCAGACTTCCTCCCCTTTCCGGCGCTTATACCGGAATTTGAATTTATCAAACCTGTATCGCATATAATGAGTTCCGCGGAGCTTGTTATCATCCTCAGCAGTGCGGTGATAATGGTTCTGCTGACTCTGTTCATAAAGTTTACCAGAATGGGCAAAGCAATGAGAGCCACGGCTCAGGACAAAAAAATGGCGCTTCTTGTGGGAATAGACGTTGATAAGGTCATTTCCATGACATTCATCATAGGCTCCTCCCTTGCGGCGTTAGGCGGAATCCTCATCGCCTCCCACATAGGGCAGATAAACTTTTACATAGGCTTCATTGCGGGGATCAAGGCGTTTACCGCGGCAGTTCTCGGCGGCATAGGCAGCATTCCGGGCGCGGTTCTCGGCGCTCTTATCCTCGGCTGGACGGAGAGCTTCGCAACAGGCTACGTTTCCAGCGACTATGAAGATGTTTTCGCTTTCGCCCTGCTTGTTCTGATCCTTATTTTCAGACCTGCGGGCATTCTCGGCAAATCCACGGCTCAGAAGGTGTAGCATGCTGAATGAGCTGAAAAAATCGTTTGTAACCGCCTTATGGTTCATGTTTCTCACATTCCCCATAATGGTGATTAAGGTTAACACTGTTCATAATACCATTGTCTGGCGCTGGAACAATCTGCTCTATATAGGAATAGGCGCATTTTTCGGTTCCATGCTGTGGCGCTGGCTGCATTATAAAAAGACCCACATCAGCGAAAGAAACATCAGGGCAAGGCTGAAAAACGGACTCCAGAACACCCTTGTGGACAACAAGAAGGTTCTGTATCCTCTGATTGCCGCCGCGGTGGTGTTTACCTTCGCATTCCCTCATATGTCCAACACGTATCAGGTCAATATCATGACCACGGCGCTTATGTACGTTGTTCTCGGTCTCGGTCTTAACATAGTCGTCGGGCTTGCCGGTCTTCTTGACCTAGGCTATGTGGCGTTTTACGCCGTGGGAGCTTACAGCTACGCCCTTCTGAACCATCACTTCGGTCTGGGCTTCTGGGCGGTGCTGCCCATAGGCGGAGCCCTTGCCATGATGTTCGGGATAGTCCTCGGCTTCCCTGTGCTCAGGCTCAGGGGCGATTATCTGGCGATAGTTACTCTGGGCTTCGGAGAGATTATCCGCCTCGTGCTTGAAAACTGGAACGACTTCTCTTTCGGTCCCAGCGGCATAGCAGGCATAGACAGACCGGCATTCTTCGGGCTTAAACTTAATCTCTCCCAGTCAATGACAGCGCTTTACTATCTTGTTCTTGTTCTGGCGGTGATCACTATTTTCTGTGTCAGCAGACTCCAGAACTCCCGTATAGGCAGGGCATGGCTTGCTCTCCGTGAGGATGAGATAGCTTGTCAGGCTATGGGCATAGACAAAACAAAGACAAAGCTCACCGCTTTTGCCCTCGGCGCAACGTGGGCGGGCTTCATGGGCGTTGTGTTCGCGGCGAAGACCACATTCGTCAACCCTGCGAGCTTCACCTTTCTTGAGTCTGCGATCATTCTCGCCATTGTTGTTCTCGGCGGTATGGGCTCAATCCTCGGCGTAATTCTTGCAGCGCTTATACTCATACTCCTTCCTGAGTATCTCAGGGCGTTTTCCGAGCTGCGTATGCTTATTTTCGGCGGGTCGATGGTGCTCATGATGGTGTTCAGACCTCAGGGACTCATCAGCAACGTGCGGCGGAAATATTTATTCGACAAAATGAATTTCGGGGGGGAGAAAGCAAATGAAGCAAAATAACACCAGCCTTCCCGTTCTTGAGGTGAAGGGGCTTACCATGGATTTCGGCGGTTTAAGAGCCGTTGACCATGTTGATATGGAGATACAGAACGGTGAGATAGTCGCTCTCATCGGTCCCAACGGAGCCGGAAAAACCACTTTTTTCAACTGCATTACAGGTATATACAACCCCTCTGACGGGGATATAGTCGTCCACACCAAGTTCGGCGAAAAAAGAGTAAACGGTAAGAAACCCAATCAGGTAACTGAGCTGGGGCTTGCGAGAACCTTCCAGAACATCAGACTTTTTCCTAATATGACCGTTCTTGAGAACGTCATGATCGGCAGACACTGCCGCACAAAGGCGAAAGTAATAGGCGCACTCCTGCGCGATCCCCGCACCAGAAGGGAGGAAAAGAACGCTGCGTCGGTAAGCTATGCTATTCTGGAGAAAATAGGTCTCACAAGTCTCGCCAACGAAATGGCGAGCAATCTTCCCTACGGCGCTCAGCGCAGGCTTGAGATTGCCCGCGCACTTGCCACCGATCCTGTTCTTCTTCTTCTTGATGAACCGGCAGCCGGCATGAACCCGCAGGAAACCGAAGATCTCACAGGACTCATCCGAGAGATCAGGGATAAGGATAAAATATCTATTCTGCTTATAGAACATGACATGAAACTGGTCATGAACCTTTCCGACAGGATATATGTCATGGATCACGGGCAGAGAATTGCCGCAGGAACTCCTCTTGAGATAAAGAACAATCCCGAAGTCATCAAAGCCTATCTTGGGGAGGACGCCGATGCTTGAGATTAACGGCATAAGCACTTACTACGGCAATATTCAGGCGCTCCATGATGTTTCGCTTAAAATAAACGAAGGCGAGATCATAACGCTTATCGGAGCGAACGGAGCAGGGAAGACCACCACTCTTCTCTCTGTAAGCGGTATAGTTCAGCCCAAGTCGGGCGAAATCCTTTTCAAGGGTGAGCCGATACACAGGATGAAGCCGGATAAAATCGTTAAAATGGGCATCTGTCAGGTTCCTGAGGGAAGACATATTTTCCCCTACCTCACGGTGTCTGAAAACCTTGACCTCGGTGCTTTTCTCAGAAAAGACAGGGAAGGGATAAAGAAGGATCTTGAACAGGTGTACGACCTTTTCCCCAGACTGGCGGAAAGAAGACACCAGCAGGGCGGAACCCTCAGCGGCGGTGAACAGCAGATGCTCGCCATCTCCCGCGCGCTTATGGCAAGACCCCGTCTTCTGCTTCTGGATGAACCCTCGCTGGGGCTTGCTCCGCTGATAGTTCAGCAGATTTTTGAGATTATCAGGAAAATAAAAGAGGAAAGCGGGACGACAATCTTCCTTGTTGAGCAGAACGCTAACCTTGCCCTCAAGGTAGCCGACAGAGGCTATGTTATGGAGACGGGCAGGGTGACAATGGAAGACAAGGCATCTAACCTGCTTTCCAACGAAGACGTTAAAAAAGCCTATCTTGGGATCTGATATAAGGTGATGATGAAGAAAAAGCATTTTCTACTGCTTTTACTGGTGTTTGTGATAACGGGGTGTCTCGGCGGACGCCCCGCGCCCTACAGCGGCGGCGGACGTGTTGACGCATCGGACATTGAGAGGATGAAGTACTCCATTCAGGTCGGTGCTTTCGGAAGCGTGACCAACGCGGCAAACTATACGGATAAGCTCAATGCCGCCGGTGTGGATGCTTATTTCTTCCTCGATGATTCAGGACTTTACAAAGTCCGCATTGGTGATTTTCCCTCATATGACAGGGCGGTGAGATACGCCGTAAACCTGCGCACCAGAAACCAGATAGACGATTACTTCATTATCCGTCCCGAAGACTATGACTACAACTTCCGCCCGGAAGACCTTGAACGGAAGGGAATCAGGACAAACCTTGTGAAAACCGCCCACAAATACATCGGCGTGCCTTACAGATGGGGCGGTGAAAGCGCTTCCGGCGGGTTTGACTGCTCAGGGCTCACCATGGTTGTCTACAAGCTCAACGGACTGAATCTTCCCCGCAATTCCAGAGCTCAGTTTGACCATGGAAAATTCGTCCTCAAGAGCGAACTTAAGCCCGGCGACTTAGTATTCTTCGCTACAGGCAGGGCGAAAAGGGTTTCTCACGTTGGTATCTACATAGGCTCGGGCAAATTCATACACGCACCCGGACGGGGGCGTAATGTCACCGTCGCGGACCTCAATGATTCATACTTTGTCCGCACTTATATGGGCGCGCGCAAATATATCTGAACATTCGTTCTGTCAGCAAAATCTTCCCCTTAAACTGGCACCGTCTTTGTTATTAGTAAACGCAAGAGGTGGCGCATGAGAAATATTTTCAGCATGTCTAACGTTGATAAGCTTTCCTACGGCATGGACACCGCGTCCGTTAAGAATAACGTGATAGCGGAAAACATAGCCAATGTCGATACCCCGACATACAAGGCAAGCAAGCTGGAATTTGACGAGGTTATGCAGGATTTTCTCGGAACAGGGAAAAAACTTCCACTCGCTCAAACTCATGCAAAGCATTTCTCAACAGGCGGTTTCAGCGGAGTTCCCGCCGATTATGTACGGTTTCAGAACAACCCCTCTCTCCGCAATGACGGCAACGATGTGAATCTCGACTATGAAATGAGTGAAATGGCGGCAAACTCGGTGCTTTATCAGGAACTCAGCCAGATAACGGCAGGCACTTTCACCAAACTTAAAACAGCTATACAGGGCAGGTAACGGATAGATGAGCTTTACACATGTAATGGATGTTTCCGCGACGGGGCTTTCCGCGCAGAGAATAAGAATAGGCGCCATATCCTCAAACCTTGCAAACGCCCAGACCACAAGAACTGCGGACGGCGGTCCCTACCAGCGTAAAGACGTTGTGTTTGAACAGGTTATGAAGGGCGAATACGCAGGCGGCGTGCGCGTCCAGAGAGTTATAGACGACGAAAAACCGCCCACTCTGAAATATGAGCCCGACCATCCTGACGCAAATGAGGAAGGCTACGTGGCATACCCGAACGTTAACCCCATCGAAGAGATGGTGAATATGCTCGAAGCTTCCAAGAGCTACGAAGCAAACGCCACAGTCTTTGAAACAGCCAAGCAGCTGGCTCTGAGAGCGCTGGAGATAGGCAGGGCTTAAGTTTGAGATAGCATTTTGCCGGACTCAGGGCAATTTGGCAGTCTCAGGAAGGATAAATCCCCCTCATTCCCCCTTTGAAAAGGGGGAGGTTGTTGCGGGAAGAGCACTCCTCTTTAATAAAGAGGGGCAGGGGAGATTTAAAGAATTATTATGCCCTTTGAATTTGGAGCCCAGACGGTTCCACGGAAGGAACCGCGCCGTGCGAAGCGAAGGTTTGCTTTGCAAACCGCGAGCGTGTGGAACAATCCGGCATGATGCGCGGATTGTTCTTATAAAGTTAGATAAAGGTTGTAAAATACCCCTGATATACTATATATTCAGTTAGGGAGACACTAAATATGGCAGAGATCAATAACATTAATTTCCTTTTGCCGAATAAGCTTGAAGACAGTTCCTCCTCCAAGCCTGCGGGCACACAGAGCGAATCGGGCGCAGACTTTTCCGCCCTGCTCAAGGATGCCCTCAGCAGCGTTAACGACGCTCAGCTTGAGGCGAATGAGGCTGTGCAGAAAGTACTCAGCGGCGAAACGAAGGACATTCATTCCACTATGATTGCTCTCCAGAAAGCAGATGTTTCCCTCAAACTCATGCTCGAGGTTAAGAATAAAATCGTTGAAGCTTACCAAGAGGTTATGAGAACTCAAGTATAGTATTAGGGGCAAATGGCACTTCAAGACGTCGTAACTCAGTTTAAAGATATTTTTGAGAAACTGACTCTTGTTCAGAAAATTTCCATCGGCGCCGCGCTTACTGCGGTGCTTGTTACTCTGGGTGTCCTTCTCGTCTGGGCAAACAGACCCGTCTACAAAACCCTTTATGCCAACATGAATGCGGACGATGCCCCTTTGGTTATAGAAAAACTCAAGGAAGGTAACGTTCCATACAGGCTTAAAGAAGGCGGGGGCACGGTGGAAGTTCCGCAGGAGCTGGTTTATGACACGAGGCTGGAACTCGCCCGTGAAGGTTTGCCCAAGGGCGGCGGAGCAGGGTTTGAGCTTTTCGATAAATCATCCTACGGAATGACCGAGTTTCTTCAGGATGTCAACTATCAGAGAGCCCTTCAGGGCGAACTCGCCAGAACAATAAGCAGTCTCAATGAGATAGAAGAGGCGAGGGTACACCTTACCATCCCCAAAAACAGGCTTTTCATATCCGAAGAGGAATCAGCCAAGGCGGCTGTGGTGCTCAAACTCAGGAGAGGAGCCGAACTGAACCGTGAGCAGGTTAAAGCTATAGGCTCTCTCGTTTCCGGTTCCGTAAAAGGGCTGACTACAGACAGCGTGCAGATTGTGGATACCACGGGCAGGCTTCTCAGCGAATTTATGGACGAAGAAAATTCCCCTGTTATGATGACCCAGACCCAGCTTGAATATCAGAAAAGGATAGAGCGTGAACTTGAGTCCAAGCTTTACGGCATTCTCGGCAGAGCCATCGGAGAAACCGGCGCTGTGGCAAAGGTCACAGCCGAAATAGATTTCTCCAAAAGGGAAACCAGCAGGGAAGAGTTCGGACGTGAACCTGTAATCCGCTCATCCGAAAACATAGAGACAATAAGCTCAAACTCGCCGGAAGGACCTCAGGGAGTTCCGGGGGTTGAATCAAACCTAGCCGAGCCGCAGGTGCTCGGCGGCAATTCAAACTCATCCTACGAACACACGGAAGAAAGATCGAACTTTGAAATAGATAAAACAGTTACCAAGGAAGTAAAGGCCTTCGGGACAATTAAGAAAATCTCTGTCGCCGTTGTTGTGGACAATAAAAATATTTTCCGCAGAGACAACGCCACAGGGGATCAGGTAACCGAGAGCGTGCCGCGGACGCCTGAAGAGCTCACATCCATCCGAAACCTTGTCGCCACAGCCGTAGGCTTTGATCAGACAAGGGGTGATCAGGTGGAAGTGACAAACATATCGTTTGATACATCTTCACAGCAGCAGGAGCAGCTTCTGCTCCAGAGAGAGAAAACAGTGGAACTCATAACTATAGCATCCAAATATGCCCTTGCGGTTATTATTCTGCTTCTGTTTTATTTTGCCGTGGTCAGGCGAATCCTCAAGAAACTGGACAAAACCGTCACCTACAACGACGACGGAACGATTACCGTGTCCTCAGCGCTTGATTCCGTGGATGTAACTCTTAAGGACAGCTCCGGATTCCCCAAAACTCTTGAAGAACTTGAAAGAGAAGTCGAGCAGGAGCTTGACGAAAGCATACCAATGAACACTGACGCCGTTAAGTCCAAGGTAATGCTTAAGAAGATAGAAGAATTCTGCGAAGAGGATCCCGAAGGCGCGGCGAATATCATAAAATCAATGTTGAAAGGTTAATATGAGTCTTTCCAGTTCAGGCATCAAAAAGGCCGCAGCGGTGCTCATCGCCCTCGGCGAGGAAATTTCCTCTTCTATTTTCGCTCATCTTGATGATGACGAGGTGCAGGAGATCTCAAAAGAGATCGCCATGACCAAGATCATCCCTCCTGAGGAGATGGATGAAACGATAGAAGAATTCTACAACATGATGCTTGCGAAGAAATTCATCGCCAAAGGCGGTCTGGAGTACGCGAAAAGCGTTCTTGTTAAGTCTCTTGGTCCTGAGCGCGCAAGGAAGATTATAGATCGCCTCACTAAAATGATGGAGCAGTCAAGCGGCTTTGAATTCCTTACCAAAATAGACCCCAAGCAGCTTGCTAAATTCATCCAGACAGAGCACCCGCAGACAATTGCTCTCATACTTGCCCACCTTGACCCCAGCCACGCGGCGGAGTCACTGGCGCAGCTCCCCGAGGAGCTTAAGGCTGAGATAACGCTGAGAATAGCAAATCTTCAGGATATATCACCGACGGTGGTAAAAACCCTTTCCCGAGTCCTTGAGGAAAGGTTTGAATCCCTGTCCTCATACAATGTCGAAGTGGGCGGCGTTAAGTCTGTCGCTGAGATATTCAACCGTATGGACAGAGTGACAAGCAAGGCTACTCTGGAAAAACTGGAGAAGGAAGCGCCGGAGCTTGTTGCCGCCATACGTGACATGATGTTCGTTTTTGAAGACATCAAAGAACTTAATGATGTGGCTATTCAGGAAATACTTAAGAAAGCGGATAAAAAAGCTCTTACTCTTGCCCTCAAGGGCGCAGACGAGGATACCAAGGAACGTTTCTTCAGAAACATGTCCAAACGCGCGGTGGAAACAATGCGCGAAGAGATGGACTACATGGGTCCCGTCAAGCTCAAAGAGGTGGAGAAGGCTCAGCACGAGATTGTCGCCATTGTACGCGAACTCGACGAAGAAGGGGTTATCAACCTCGGCGGCGGAGAGGAAGAGCAGTACGTTTAACAAACCCCACCGGATTGAATTATGTCCAGAAAAATCATCGGCAAAAACAGACAAAAACAGCTCAAAGAAATGGATATTACCAGTTTCGGAGATGTGGAGCGCGGAGAGAAAAGCTTTACGCTTGAAAAGCTTAAGGATACCGTTGCTGTCGGCGGGGAGATCCCGTTTCTTTTTGCCAGCTTCGATACAGCAGTAAATCTCGGCAAAGCCCGCATAGTGGGTGATTCCTCTGTTTTTGTGGATAAGGCGGGCAAGTCTGAACCTGACCCCAAGCCCGAGATGAAGAAGGAGCAGCCTAAAGAGTTCGCCGAAGCAGTCTTCAAGGAAGCTGAAATAAAGGAAGAGCCCCCTGCGATGGATGAGAAGAAATTGCAGGAGCTCCTGAAAGCCGAATATGACAGGGCTTTCAATGACGGCTACAAGAAAGGGATGCTGGAAGCGGCGGAAAATTCCAGAAAGCAGTATAATAAAGAGAAAAGTGACTACATAGAAATGCTTCAGGGTGCCTACAAAGAGGTTATATCCCGCTCGGGTGTGTTCTCCTCCGCAGTAAAGGAGCTGGACAGCGCCCTGCCGGAAATGCTTACTCATTTCCTTGAAACCCTCATAGGCGCGGAAAGAAAAGTGAACGGGCGCCTGATCGTCTCTGTCATTAAAAAGAGTCTGGCAAGCCTGCATGAACTCAGCCGAGTGGTGTTCAGGGTTAATCCGGATGATCTGGAGACGGTTCAGAAGGCTTATCCTGATTACGACTCGGTCGCAGATCCGTCCGTTACTCAGGGCGGACTGAAGATAGAAACAAGCATAGGGGAGATGGACTACACCATCGAAACCATGTTGGAGAACTTTAAGAAGCTGATCTATGAAGAACTTGAATCGACTCAGACAGATAAACGCTAAGGAAGAGATTGTGATCTCCGGCAGGGTGACGAAGATAATCGGACTCACCATAGAGGCTGACGGACCCCTGCTGGGAATCGGCACCAGATGCGCCATAGAAGGCAGCGACGGCAGAACTGTTCTGGCGGAGATAATCGGCTTCAACGACAACAGAATAATCCTTATGCCCTACGGAGACAGCGAAGGCATAGCCCCCGGAAGCAGGGTGCACAATACAGCGCTGGGCAACACCGTAAGAGTCTCCGAAAACATGCTGGGGCGCATACTCAACGGTCTCGGCGAACCCATAGACGGTAAAGGTCCCATACAGGACTATGAGCTGGTAAAGGTCTATTCCTCGCCACCGCTGCCCCTTGAAAGGGAAATCATACGTGAATCAATCTCCACCGGAGTGAAAGCCATAGACGCTCTCATGACCTGCGGTTCAGGGCAGAGGGTTGGCATCTTTGCCGGTTCCGGCGTCGGCAAGTCTGTCCTTCTCGGCATGATAGCCAGAAACACAGAAGCGGATGTCAACGTCATAGCCCTTATCGGCGAACGCGGCAGAGAAGTGCGCGAGTTCGTGGAGAGGGACTTGGGAACAGAAGGACTTGCAAGAAGCGTTGTAATAGTCGCCACCAGCGACCAGTCCGCCCTTGTACGCAAGCTCGGAGCATTTGTCGCCACCGCCGTAGCCGAATATTTCAGGGCAAAGGGCAAAAACGTCATGTTTATGATGGATTCAGTGACAAGGTTCGCAATGGCGCAGAGGGAAATAGGACTCACAGTGGGTGAGCCGCCCACCTCAAAGGGTTACACTCCGTCGGTTTTCGCACTTCTGCCCAAGCTGCTGGAAAGAGCGGGCACAAAGAGAGGCGAAGGGGCTGTCACAGGTCTTTACACCGTTCTTGTGGAGGGTGACGACATGAACGATCCCATAGCGGATTCCGTGCGTTCGATCATTGACGGCCACATAGTTCTGGACAGGCTGCTCGCAGCCCGCAACCACTATCCGGCAATAGATATTCTCATGAGCGCCAGCAGGCTGATGAAGGAGATAATAACAAAAGAGGACTTCGCCTCCGCAGGGCGTTTTCGGGATCTCCTCAGCGCATACCGTGAGGCGGAAGACCTGATCAACATCGGCGCGTATGTGAGGGGCAGTAACCCCAGAATCGATGAGGCAATGGCTAAAATTAATCGCATAAATGAGTTTCTCCGTCAGGGGATAGACGAAAGTTTCACCCATGAGGAAGCCCGTACAAAGCTTAATGAAATAACGGCGGGATGATATGAACGCCAAATTCAAGCTGGAAAAGGTTCTGGAGCACAGAGAGCGGCTTTACGAGTTGGAGAAGAACAAACTCCGTGAGCTCGAAACCAAGCTCCGCACCATCACCGCACAGCTTATGGAGATGCTTGAGACCGAAAAACAGAAGCACGCCGAAAAGGAAGAAGCCAAGCTCAGCGGACAGATGCAGTTTGTGCGCATGTACGATGAATATATCCTCAAGCTTGAAGGGCACAGAAAAACCATGGAGCGTATGGCGCATGATGCCCGCATTGCGGTTGAACGGCAGAAGAAAAAAACCGTGCAGGCTATGAATAATCACAAAATTATGCTGAAGCTCAAGGAAAAGCATGTTAAAGACTATATGGCGTATCTGGACAAGGAAGAAATGAAAATGATAGATGAACTCATAGTTTCAAGGAGCGGCAGAAATGAATAAACTTATTCTCTCGGCACTTTTTATGTGCCTGACTGTGCTTACCGCACAGGCGCAGAGCATTGTGGATATTCAGAGCCTAGCTGCAAGGCTTGAGGCTAAGGAGCAGGAGCTCAGGAAAAAGGAAACAGAGCTGTCAGACAAGGAAAAGCGTCTGAAAGCCCTTGAGGAAGAGCTCATCGCCAAGGAAAACGAGCTCAACGCAATCAAGGACACTATCACCAAAAGACTGAATGAGGTTCAGTCCAGCGAGGACAAAAACCTTGAGGCTCTTGCCAGAATATACTCATCCACCAAGCCCAAGTCAGCGGCGGAAATCTTCGTGAAAATGGACACAGATAAAGCCGTTCAGCTTATCAGAAAGATTCCCCCCATGAACGCAGGCAAGATCATGGCGGCTCTCGGTAAAATTGATGCTGAAAAAGCATCGCAGATAACGGAAAAACTCACTCCTGAAAAGGTAAATCTCGGTCAGTAAATGAAAAACGATATATTAATCCCCGGTATTCTCGAATACATCCGTTCTACAGTCAGAGCGAAAAATGAAGATATGCACGACTATGCCAAAAAACACGATGTTCCTTCCGTCGAACCGGAAACAGGAGAGCTCCTCCGCCTGCTCGCATCCGTGCTTAAACCCGCCTCAGTTCTTGAAATCGGCAGCGGCATAGGTACATCCACCACGTATATAAAACAGGGCTTTCCCAGTGCGAAAATAACCGGAATTGACCACAATCCCAACCGCATAGCCGTGGCGAAAACCCTCTGCATTGAGCTGGAAAATGTGGAATTCATAAGCGAATCCGCAGTCGCGTACCTTAACCGCACAGCAGAAACCTATGACATGGTGTTTATCGACTCCGTAAAAAGAATCTACCCGCTGATGTGGCAGACTGTCAAAAGCAGAGTCAATAAAGGCGGACTTGTAATATTCGATGATGTGCTCCTCTTCGGAATGCTCGCCATGGAAACAGCGGAAGTCTCCAAAAAATACCGCCAAGGACGTGACGAACTCCTCAATTTCATCGAGGAAATAAAAAATGATATGCCAGCTTCGTCTACGTTATTACCTGTTGGCTCCGGCGTTTTGCTGGTGAATTTTTGATTTCCATGGACGGAAATCCCGCCGTGCGCAGCGAAGCCGTGTTTACCACGGCGCGAGCGTGTATTAAAATTTCCACGGAAGGAAATTTTAATCGGTAAGTCAGATATGCCAGCTTCGTCTACGTTATTACCTGTTGGCTCCGGCGTGCTTTTGGTTAATTTTTAATAATGCAAAGCAGTTAAAAATTTTTGAAGGGGTTTGGGGAAAGTTTTTTATAAAAAGTTTCCCCGAGACATAAACATGAGAAACCCTTTTTTAACGGAAAAAAAATGTTTCTCAAACTCTTCCCCAAAAACCGAATCTTTTAAATTTAAGTATTTAAAAACTCAAAAAAGGAAAAAATAAAAACAATGTCAGTTGAGCTTTTAAGCCCTGCGGGGAATTTTGAGAAGTTAAAGTATGCTGTCCGTTACGGTGCGGATGCTGTGTATCTTGCCGGAACGGGTTACGGTTTGCGCGCGAAGGCAGGCAACTTTGGTATGGACGACTTGGGTGAGGCTCTGAGCTTTCTGCACAGTCAGGGAAAGCGGGGTTATGTCACTGTCAATGCTTATCTCCGTAACGCAGAGTTTGACGGGCTGAGGGAGTATTTGTACAACCTTGAGTCTGTGAGACCGGATGCGATGATTGTTTCCGATCCGGGAGTGTTTAAGGTTATCAGAGATATGAAGCTTAAGACTCCAGTGCATATCAGCACACAGTCGAATGTGACTAATCTCGCCGCTGTGGATTTCTGGGCGGAGCTTGGCGCAGAGAGGGTTATTCTTGCCCGTGAGCTTTCCGCTGAGGAGATAGCCTATATCTGTAAAAATGCCAAGGCGGAGATCGAGGTCTTTGTGCATGGGGCTATGTGCATATCCATGTCCGGCAGGTGTCTGATAAGCAATTATATGACTGGCAGGGATGCCAACGCCGGAATGTGCACTCATCCGTGCAGG
This sequence comes from Geovibrio thiophilus, assembly GCF_004087915.1. Lineage (NCBI taxonomy): Bacteria > Pseudomonadati > Deferribacterota > Deferribacteres > Deferribacterales > Geovibrionaceae > Geovibrio > Geovibrio thiophilus. The sequence continues at coordinate 2,542,294 of NZ_CP035108.1, read as the reverse complement.
TGGAAGTATTCGCTTGTGGAGGAGACCAGACCCGGGGAATATTTCCCTGTGGTTGAAGACGAACGGGGCACATATTTTTATAACAGCAAGGATTTATGTCTCATAGAATATATCGGCGAGCTTGTGAAGTCCGGCGTGAAGAGCATCAAGATAGAAGGCAGGATGAAGAGCGTAATGTATGTGGCGCTGGTTACGGGCGCATACAGGCAGGCGCTGGACTGGGCTATGGCTGATCCTGACGGGTACGAGGCAAGGGAAGAGTGGATGCGGATGCTGAAAAGCGTCACCCACCGCAGCTACACTGCCGGCTTTTATAGAGGCGACATCGACAGCGGAAGCATGAATTACGCCAACGCTAATTATATACAGGGCAGCGAATTTCTCGGTTCAATCGAAAACGGGCAGATGATAGCTAAGAATAAATTCCATGCCGGTGAGGAACTGGAGTTTGTGACCCCTTTTCTGGAAGTTATGCCTTATAAGGTGACTGATTTGACCGATGAACAGGGAGCGCCGGTTGAGGCGACAAGACCTAATTACCGTTACAGCATGGAGCTGCCCGATGAACTGCCGGACGGGAGTATTCTGAGAAGATGGAAAGCATAAAGAAAGAATACGACAGACTTGTCGAAGAGATAAAACAGCACGACATCAATTATTATGTCAATGACGCTCCGGTGATCAGCGATTATGACTATGACCGGCTCTACAGAAGGCTTCTTGAGATGGAAACGGAACATCCTGAGCTTGTGCGGGATGATTCGCCCTCAAGGCGTGTGGGCGCTCCGCCTGTTGAGGGATTGGAAAGCATCCGCCACGAAGTGAGGATGATGAGTCTTAACAACACATACAGCGATGCGGAGCTGGACAGTTTTATAGCCACTGTTTACAAAGAAACGCTGGAAGAGCCGCCGTTTGTGGTGGAACCGAAGATAGACGGCGCCTCAGTGAGCCTTGTGTACGAAAAAGGCGGGCTGATAAGCGCCGCCACAAGGGGCGACGGCGCTGTGGGGGAGGATATTCTCCACAATGTCAGAACCATAAGGGCGGTTCCGCTGGTTACAGAGGAAACGCAGAGACTTGTCGTCCGTGGCGAGGTCTATATGCCCGTGGAATCGTTCAGTAAGCTGAACGAAAAACGGGAGGAGGAAGGACTTACTCTGTTTGCCAATCCCCGCAACTCCGCCGCGGGAAGCCTTAAACTTCTGGATTCCCGTGAGTGCGCAAAAAGAAACCTGAGCATGTTCGCCTTCGGTTTGGACAAGGGGCAGGGGGAAAGTCATTTTGCAGACCTCATGCGCCTGAAGCGGCTGGGCTTCCGTGTTAATGACATGGTTAAGCTCTGCAAAACGGCGGAAGAGGTTAAAGAACATGTGGCGTTTATCCGATCAAAAAGAGAAAGCCTCAGCTATGAGATAGACGGAGCCGTCATAAAAGTGGACAACTACCGCCTGCGTGACAGGTTGGGAATGACCATAAAAGCCCCGAAGTGGGCTATAGCGTATAAATATCCGGCTGAACAAGCCGTGACAAAGCTGCTTGACGTTGAGTTTCAGGTCGGACGCACGGGAACGGTGACTCCGGTCGCAATACTTGAGCCTGTGAAGGTTAGCGGCAGCACGGTTGCCAGAGCCACGCTCCACAATATGGACGAGGTGGAGAGACTGGGAATAAGAATCGGCGATTATGTGAGCCTTGAAAAGGGCGGGGACGTTATCCCCAAGGTTACTGGTGCTTTAGCCGAAAGACGAACAGGGGAGGAAAGGGCAGTCCCGCTTCCTGAAAACTGCCCTGTCTGTCATCATAAGCTTGTGCGGGAGGATGTGGCTTTCAGATGTGTCAACCCCGAATGCACGGGCACGGCAAGAGGTGCCTTGAGACACTTCACTGCCCGCAACGCCATGGATATACGGGGCTTCGGCGAATCCCTCATAGACAGGCTGATGGATCTGGGGATGCTGAAAACTCCTGCGGATATTTACACCATGGATTATAACTCTCTGAGAACTATGGAAGGTCTTGGGAATAAATCGGTGGATAACCTCACTGCCGCAGTGGAGGAGAGCAGGAGCAAGCCTTTTGAAAAGGTACTGTTTGCCGTAGGTCTCCCCTCCGTCGGCGTGCGCACGGCGGAGATATTAGCGCAGGAGTTCGGCAGTATAGACAGGCTGAAAACTGCAACCGAGGAAGAGCTCACGGCGGTTTACTCCATAGGCGCGCTTGTGGCGCAGGACATCACCGAAGCGTTGCGGCAGCCGAAATATATAAACCTTATCAATTCTCTGCGTGAAGCCGGACTCAGGTTCGAGGCGGAAAAGAAGGACGCAGGCGGAATATTTGAAGGACAGACATTCCTCATAACAGGAACTCTCAGCCGTCCGAGAGCTGATTTTGAAGAGCTTATAAAAAACTTGGGCGGAAAAATAGCAAGCGGAGTGAGTAAAAATCTGTCATATTTGATTGCCGGAGAAAAAGCCGGAAGCAAGCTGGAAAAGGCTGAAAAACTCGGTGTCAGAGTTCTGACAGAAGATGAGTTTATGAATATGGCAGAGCGGAGCTGATTTTGAAGCGTATTTACATACTGTCTGACGGAACCGGGCAGAGCGCCCTCAACATAATGAAGGCGGCACTTCTCCAGTTTGAGGATCCGCAGGTGAAGTTCACCATCTACTCAATGGTGGACAAACTTGACAAGCTGAAGGCTATTCTGGAGCATGCCAGAGTGGATCGGGGTTTTGTGGCTTTCACCACGGTTATCAGAGAGTTCAGAGACACTATCCATCAATTCTGCCATGAGCACGGCATACTGCATTACGATATTCTGGGACCTCCGATCGACAAGCTTGAGATATTTCTCGGCAGAAAGGCAACGGAGAGCCCGGGCGTCCTCCGTAAGGTGGATGAGAAATACTTCAAGCGTATTGATGCGGTGGAGTTCACCCTCAGTCATGACGACGGCAAAATTGTTGTCGGGCTGGACGAGGCGGATATAATCGTTCTCGGACTCTCCCGAACATCAAAGACTCCTACATCTTTTTTCCTTGCTCAGCAGGGATTCAAGGTGGTGAACATTCCCCTTGTACCGGAAGTGCCTATTCCTGAAGAGGTTTTCAAGGTTGATCCGAACAAGGTTGTCTGTCTCATTATGGATCCGGAAGTGCTCCAGAAGGTGCGCACGGCGAGGCTTAAGCACTATAAAACGCAGAGCAAGTACAATGATATGCGTAAAATCTTCGAGGAGGTTGAGTTCGTCTATGAGCTCATCCGCAAGAACAGAAGATGGCATATTGTTGATACTACAAATAAATCAATCGAAGAAACAGCAAGGGAGATAATCCACTCCGTTTTCGGGCGTGATATGGAGCTTTGAGGCGGATAAAGCGCGCACATTAGCACTTTATGCCCTAAAAAACTCTTGACACGGGATAAAGCAGTCTATAAAGTTTGGTGTACACAGCCTTCATGGCATGTCTCACCCTATTTAACTTAGCGGAAAATCACACAGGAAAATCCGGGTTATTAATTTACAAATCAAATTATTTCAACCTGAGTATTATGTATAAAATTATGAGGTGAATAAGTGAACCTGAACGATTTGAAGAAAAAATCGATCGAGGATCTTGTTGCCATTGCGAACTCAGTCGAGATAGAGAACTCAGCGAGCCTGCTTAAGCAGGAGCTCATATTCGAGATTCTCAAAGCCACGAGCGCAAGGAACGGACACATTTTCGGACAAGGGGTGCTTGAAATCCTGCCGGACGGCTTCGGCTTTCTCCGGTCAACGGATTACAACTACCTGCCGGGTCCTGACGATATATACGTTTCTCCCGCCCAGATAAGGAAATTCGGTCTTCGCAACGGTGACACAATAGCAGGGGAGATCAGACCCCCAAAGGACAACGAAAAATATTTCGCGCTGCTCAAGGTTGAGCAGGTCAACTTCGAGGAACCCTCCAGACAGAGGAACCTCTTTGAAAACCTCACACCGCTTTTCCCCGAGGAAAGGCTGGAACTTGAGGCCTTCCCTACCCATTACGACACGAGGATAATGAACCTCATCGCTCCGGTGGGTAAAGGACAGAGGGGTCTCATCGTTGCCCCCCCGAAAACGGGTAAAACGATGCTTCTTAAATCAATCGCAAACAGCATCACCAAAAATCACCCCGAAGTGTACATGATCATCCTTCTTATAGATGAACGTCCTGAAGAGGTTACGGACATGCAGCGCTCCGTTAACGCGGAAGTTGTCAGCTCTACCTTTGACGAACCGGCGTACAGACACGTGCAGGTTTCTGAAATGGTTCTCAATAAAGCGAAAAGGCTTGTTGAACACGGTCGTGACGTGTGTATCCTTCTGGACTCCATAACGAGGCTCGCAAGAGCTTACAACTCCATCGAGCCACCCAGCGGCAAGGTTCTTTCAGGCGGTGTGGATGCCAATGCGCTTCACAAGCCCAAAAGGTTCTTCGGCGCCGCAAGGAACATCGAGGAGGGCGGCAGCCTTACCATCATCGCCACAGCACTTGTGGATACCGGTTCCAGAATGGACGAGGTTATCTTTGAGGAGTTTAAAGGCACGGGCAACATGGAGCTTCATCTTGACAGGCGTCTCGTTGAGAAAAGAACCTTCCCCGCCATCGACATCAACAAGTCCGGTACAAGAAGGGAAGAACTCCTCCTCAGCGAAAACGAACTCAACAAGGTCTGGATTCTCCGCAGATTCCTCAGCAGCATGAACTCCGTGGACGCTATGGAATTCCTGTTGGATAAGATGAAGGGAACCAAAAACAATATTGGCTTCTTGGAATCGATGGGCAAATAAAGGGTGTGAGCCGCAGGATGTTCCAAAATCCTCCGGCGGACAGCTTTCAGAGGATTGTTCTTGAAAAGGGTTTGCGGTTGTGGTATAACCTCTTCCCTTGACCTGTAAATCAATGCGCCGTATTTTATATGGACAGCACTGACAAAGGAAAACATATGCAAACCCTGTGTGGTTTTTGCATTATAAACTATAAGAGTATGCGGTTTTTTTGTACGGTTTCAGGAAGAAACCGCGCCGTGCGCAGCGAAGCCGAACTTGTTTCGGCGCGAGCGTGTATGCAAAAACCGCAGGACGCAGGTTTTTGCATTATAAACTATAAGAGCATGCGGTTTTTTTTGTACGGTTTCAGGAAGAAACCGCGCCGTGCGCAGCGAAGCCGAACTTGTTTCGGTGCGAGCGTGTATGCAAAAACCGCAGGACGCAGGTTTTTGCATTATAAAATATAGAGGTACGTAAGATGAAAAAAGGTATCCACCCTGATTACAAAGAAGTGGTTTTCAAATGCGCATGCGGAAGCGAGATTAAAACAAAATCGACTGTTAATCCCGCTAAAGCAAATGTTGCTATCTGCTCCGAATGCCACCCCTTCTTCACAGGTAAACAGAAATTCCTCGATACGGCTGGTCGTGTTGAGAAATTCATGAAGAAATACGGCAAAACTCAGGGTTAATTTCACAGATGTGCGGGCAGAAAAACGGTTCTGCTGAATTACAGCCGGCGGAAATAAACGTCCGCCTGCTGAACTGCACCGCAGAAGGTGAACTTACGGCGGCAATGGCCGCCAAACTCTGTTATTCCGATGCAGGAATAGACGACCTCTTTGAAAAGGTCTCTGCCAGTGAGCAGAAAAAATTCATAGAGAAAATAGTCTCCATCGGGCATCACTCAGTCCTTGAGCATGTCTCGTTCACTTTCGGCATTGAAGGTGTATCCAGAGCTCTTACTCACCAGCTTGTCAGACACCGCATAGCAAGCTATTCCCAGAAATCCCAGAGATACGTTAAACACGGCGGAGGATTTGAATATATTCTTCCCGAAACAGTAGCGGCGGATCCGGAGGCTAAGCTTGAGTTTGAGCGCATTATGGGTGAGATAGCAAAGGCTTATGATCTCCTTGCATCAAAAGGCATCCCTGCTGAGGACGCGCGTTATGTGCTTCCGAATGCCTGCGAAACCAAAATTATAGTCACCATGAACGCCCGTGAGCTTATCCACTTTTTTCATATCCGCTGCTGTAACAGGGCGCAGTGGGAGATAAGGAAAATGGCGGAGCTTATGCTTATCGAATGCAATAAAATTGCGTCTTCAATATTCAAAGACTCCGGTCCCGGCTGCGTATCTGGCGCTTGCCCCGAGGGTGCCTTCACCTGCGGAAAGGCAAAAGAAGTCAGAGAGAAATACAGAACCCTCCTTTCAGAAAAAGAGCGTTAGCTTATCTTAGTTTTATCTTTAAGTATTATGAAAAGTGTATATATTTATCAAACGATAAAATTGGTTTGTTTTCCGGACACGTCAGTGTGTCTGAGGCAGAAAGAGCTTTACGCTTGTATGCGTCATTCTGAGCAAAGCGAAGAATCTCAATCGGAATGGATTCTTCACTCCGTTCAGAATGACAGGAAAAGGTATTGGATATATTAAATCAAGGAATGTTTAATGGCAAAATTTGACGTAGGCGGACAGGCGGTTATTGAGGGTGCTTAGGCACATGTATGTGTCCGCGGAGTGTGTACCGCAGTACGTACAACTCCATGGACGGAGTTGCGCCGCGCGAAGCGAAGCCTTGCTTTGCAAGGCGCGAGCGTGTGAGGAAACGGACAGGATGTACCGTTTCTGAGCTGTATAACTATAAGACAACTAAGGAATTGGAATGGCAAAATTTGACGTAGGCGGACAGGCGGTTATTGAGGGTGTAATGATGCGTGCCCCAAGCAGATTCGTAATCGCTGTCAGAAAACCGGACGATAACATAATCATCAAAAAACAGGACGTAAGTCTGGATAGGAACAAATGGCTGAAAAAACCTGTGCTCAGAGGACTTATTGCTCTTTATGACGCACTTGTTCTCGGCATAAAGGCGCTTAATTTCAGTGCCTATCACTCCTCAGGTGAAGGTGAGGAGCAGGTAAGCAAAGTCGGCATGTTTTTCAGCATGGCGGGCGGTCTCGGACTAGGGCTGCTTCTTTTTGTTTATCTCCCTCTGCTGCTTACAGATCTGAGCAGACACATTCTCCCCGCCGTTGAGACATCATCCCTGCTTTATAACGCCATTGACGGCGTTATCAGAGTGGTTTTTTTCGTGCTCTATGTGTGGATAATCTCATTTTTCAAGGATATACAGAGGGTTTTCCAATATCACGGCGCTGAACACAAAGTAATCTACACCTTTGAGGCGGGACAGGAGCTCACGGTGGAAAACGCCCGCAAAATGGGCAGACTTCACCCCAGATGCGGAACAAGCTTCATCATAATCGTCATGGCTGTGTGCATACTCTCTTTCTCGCTCATACCCAATGATTCGCACTTCCTGATCAAGCTCGGCGCAAGAATCGTGTTTATTCCCCTTATAGCGGGCATATCTTACGAAATACTGAAATTCAGCGGACGTCACTGCGGCAACCCGCTGCTGAAAATATTCATCACCCCCGGGCTCTGGGTACAGAAAATAACCACCAGAGAACCTGACGACAAACAGCTCGAAATCGCCATCATCTCTCTGAAAGCAGCCTTGGATCAGGAACTGCCTGAAGGTATAGAAGTAGTCTGACAGGCGCAGGAAGCGGCTGCGCCGTGCGAAGCGAAGCCTTGCTTTGCAAGGCGTGAGCGTGTGCATTAACAGGACAGGATGTTCCTGTTAATGCGGCAAGTCAGTTCAGGAACTGCCTGAAGGTATAGAAGTAGTCTGACAGGCGCAGGAAGCGGCTGCGCCGTGCGAAGCGAAGCCTTGCTTTGCAAGGCGCGAGCGTGTGCATTAACAGGACAGGATGTTCCTGTTAATGCGGCAAGTCAGTTCAGGAACTGCCTGAAGGTATAGAAGTAGTGTAAGATTTACTTTATATTATTTATAAGGGGAGACTTTTTCCGGAAAAAGCTTCCCCGGATCCTTAAAAAAACGTGATTGCACCGCAGGAAATAAGGTTTTTGGGAGAGAGTGTGAGAGAACACTTTTTTCCGTTAAAAAGGGTTCTCTCAATTTTAAGATACAAAATACGTTCAGGAATAAACAATGTTCGACAAACTGGAAGAAGTAGTCATCAGGTATGAAGACCTCACCCGCAAGGTAAATGATCCTTCAGCGGCGAAGGATCCCAAAGCCTTTCAGAAGCTTGCCAAGGAACACTCAGAGCTTAGGGGTGTTGTGGAAAAATATGAGGAGTACAAGGCTGTCAAGGTCTCTATAGCCGAGGCGAAAAGTATCCTTGAGACTTCTAATGATTCTGATCTGCGTGAGCTTGCGGAGATGGAGATAGAAGAGGGCAGGGAAAAACTGGAAACTTTGGGCGAAGAGCTTAAGCTTCTGCTTGTGAAGAAAGATCCTTATGATGATAAGAATATATACGTTGAAGTCCGTGCCGGTACTGGCGGTGATGAGGCTTCCCTTTTTTCCGCCGCACTTTACAGAATGTACACCCGTTACGCTGAAAACCAGCGCTGGAAGACTGAGATAATCGATTTCAACGAGACAGGCGTAGGCGGGTATAAAGAGATCGTGTTCATGGTGAAGGGCAAGGGTGCTTACAGCCGCCTGAAATACGAATCCGGCGGACACAGGGTTCAGCGTATTCCCGAAACTGAGTCCGGCGGGCGTATACACACATCCGCCTGTACTGTGGCGGTTCTGCCCGAAGCGGAGGATGTGGAGATAGATGTGAATCCCGCCGACATTAAGGTTGATGTCTACCGTGCCAGCGGCGCAGGCGGTCAGCACGTAAACACTACTGACTCAGCGGTGCGTATGACCCATATGCCCACTGGAATAGTTGTCACCTGTCAGGACGAAAGAAGCCAGATCAAAAACCGTGAGAAGGCGCTCAAACACCTTAAATCAAAAATACTTGAGATAGAGATCCGCAAGAAGGCTGACGAGCGTGCCGAAAGCAGAAAGCTTCAGGTGGGCTCCGGCGACAGAAGCGAAAGGATCAGAACATACAACTACCCCCAGAACAGGGTAACAGATCACCGCATCAACGTAACCTCATACAGCCTTGACCGCTTCATGGAAGGCGAAATGGACGACATCCTCGACGCTCTGTTCTCTTACGATCAGGCAGAGAGATTGAAGGAAGCCGGATTATAACAGTTCCATGGATGGAACTGCGCCGTGCGGAGCGAAGGCTTGCTTTGCAAGGCGCGAGCGTGTGGCAAAATCCGACAGGATGTGCGGATTTTGGCTGTAAGGACAGAGAGATTGAAGGAAGCCGGATTATAACAGTTCCATGGATGGAACTGCGCCGTGCGGAGCGAAGGCTTGCTTTGCAAGGCGCGAGCGTGTGGCAAAATCCGACAGGATGTGCGGATTTTGGCTGTAAGGACAGAGAGATTGAAGGAAGCCGGATTATAATTTTTCAATAACAAATTAAAAGATGCGGGAGAGCATATGCTCCCCCGCATCTTTTACAGTAAAACCACAGGATTAGTGATTCTTAAAAGTAGTATGCCGCGCCGATGCCCAACGTGCGCCCTTTGGACGGCATCCCTATGACAACTTTGTCACCGTCAACTGCGGATACGCCGTAATACCATCCGAACAGGTCATAACGCTCGTCAAGCAGATTATCTCCCCATGCGTAAAGCTCAAATCCGCCGTTCATTATCCCTATGCGGGCATCAAGCTTGTGGTATGAATCAAACTCGAAATTGTCCGCAGGATCGCCCGCACGGGAGCCGACGTATCTCTCTGTGAGTTTGGAGAAGAAAACAGGCTCCTTCATACCGAGGAAGGACGGCAGGCTGTGAAAATATGACACGGATAAAGTCCCGTTCCACTCGGGGGTATCGGGAACCTTATTTCCTTTTTCGGCGCCGGATGCGCTTCCTTCGGGTATGGATTTTATCTCTGTGTCGGTGTAGCCCGCACCTGCGTTAATAAGGAATCTGCCCAGTCTGGCGTAGCCTTCAAGCTCCACGCCTTTTGACACGGTATCAAAGTTTTCCACATCGCTGGCGTTGATTGTGTAGTTGTATACAAGAACGTGGTCGTCCTTGTTATCATTGTAGAATACAGCTCCGTTAAGACCGAATCTCCTGTCTGCGGATTCGTATTTAAAGCCCAGTTCATAGCTGTCAACTTCTGCTTCATCGTAATAACGGTCTTCCCTTGTTCCTGTGATGAAGCCAGTCGCCCACTCATTGAATCCCGCAGTTTTGTGCCCTCTGGCGTAAACACCGTAGATATTCACTGTTTTAGTAAGGGCGTAGCTGACTGCCGCGCGTCCGGTCATGTAGTCGTCATCTATTTCACCGCTGTCGGATGCTGTGCGAATCGGGTTGGGGTTAGACGGATTTGCTGCCCAGTCGGCGTCGTATTCCTTTTTCTCCCATGTGTATCTGAGACCGCCGGTAAGCTTTATTCTTTCCGTGACAGGATATGTCATTTCCCCGAAAACCGCCTGACTGCGTGTTTTGAAGTTCACATCCATTTCTGCGTTGAATGTGTAGGTCGGCTGAAATGTGCTCCAAGCGTCTGTATTTATCAGATCTCTGTCCATATAGTAGTAGCTGAGACCGGTAACCCAGAAGATACTGTCCTGAGGTTTTGATGAGAGACGGAATTCCTGTGTGAAAGCAGTGCTTTCGTTGATAACGGTTCTGCTGCCGTCTCCGGTCACGCCTCTTAATTTTCTGAACAGGACGCCGTCGTATATGAATTGTTTTTCGTTGGATTCCACGTCCGTATAACCTGTCACAGATGTGAAGACCGCGTTCGCGAACCTGTGCTGAACCTCAAGGGTGTATCTGTTTGTGTCCTTATCCGCATCGGAGGCGCCTTCGGGTATATCTACCTCCTGCTTATCGTCATAGGGCATAAGCACACGGAACTCGGGGCGGTTGTTGACTTCTTCATAACCTGCGATGAAGGTCACCTCAGTTTTGGATGAAGGTTCCCAAAGTAGTGTTCCGCGAACGCCCAGATCCTTGGGCTTGCTCACGGGTTCATCTGTCCGGTAATATTTCACCTGATTTTCATAGCCGGAATATCTTGCGGCGAGTCTTGCGCTGAGCTTTTCGGTGAGAGGACCGCTGACGGCGCCTTCTGTTAGGAACGTGTTGTCATCGCCGTATTCGCCGCGTACGTAACCTTCAAACTCCTTTGTGGGCTTTTTGCTGATGATATTGATGGCTCCCGACTGACTGTTGCGCCCCATGAGAGTTCCCTGCGGTCCCTTCAGCACCTCGACACGCTCAATGTCCATTGTGCTGAGTGTTGCTGTGCCCGCGTTGTTCGGAATGCCGTCTATGTTGATGATTACTGAGGTGTCATCGGGGCTGACCTGCTGGAGTGAACCGACGCCGCGCATGCGGACTATTCTGGTGTTTACCCCGCCGTATGTGCTTGTCTCAACGCCTACGGTCTGTTTGAGCATGTCCTCAAAGTTTTTAACTCCCCGATTTGTGAGCTCGTTACCGTCAATAACCGAAAGGCTGAAGGGAACATCCTTTGCGGATTCTTCCGCCTTTCTTGCCGTCACACTGACATTGTCAAGCTTGTAAATGTCAGCGCTGTTTTTGTTTTCTGCCGCATATGCCTGAACGGGCAGCATTACGGCCGCCGCAAGCAGTGTACCGAAAAACTTTTTTTTCATCATAAAACTATCTCTCCCTGAAAATGAATATTGTTAAGGCTTAACATTGAAGCTCAGCGTTGCTGAGTAATAAACGGATTTGACCTTGCCTTTCAGTTCCGCCAATTCGGGCATGCTTTCCACATCCTTTTTGACAACGGCACTGACAAGCCAGTTTCCGGCAGCGGGAAACCGGATTGCGGATTTTCCGTTGAGAATCATTGAATAAAGCTGGTAGCCGTCAGGCATTCCGAAAGTGTCGGAGAAAGCCGTGATGTACTCTGTGTCTGCTCCGGACTGCACTTTGCTTCCCATGAATGTTGTCTCAAATGAAACAAGCTCGCCTGCCCTGATGTTTGAGAGGTTTGTCAGCGGAGTTATTTCCAGAGGCATGCCGCCCGCTTCGGGCGACGGTTTTTCGCTGCCAATTGTAAAGTGGGATTTGGCAAAGGAGAGGAGCTGAATGGAATCCATGATCTTTTTGGCGTCCTTAACCTCATTCATCGGCTTGAACGCGAATTTGGGCTTGTCGTCTGCGTCCAGATATTTTGTTATGTATATCGGGGCGGACTGAGCGGAAACCGTATACACTCCCGCAGGAGTTTCCGCTGCTGCCGCAAACTTGGTCAGCGCTATGTCACCGGTCTCCAGTGTGGCTCCCCAAGGAGTTGTTTTGCGCTCCCTGCGGGCAGTATCAGGGACGGTGAGATCTGTTGTTTTACCGTCCGGACCTTTTATCCGGAGCTTCTGAACTGAGATGTTTCCGAAATCGCCGGAAAGAAGATCATCCGCCGGAAGCTTGTGACCGAAGCCGAGAAACATCAGCACATGACCGCTGCCGTGGGCGAATGATTCATAGGCATTGATCCAGAAGTAATGGGCGTATGCAGTGCCTGATGCCAGAAGAGTAAAAAGTGCGGTGATGACCGCAAGCCTTGTAAGTTTTTTCATTAAATATACCTCTCGAAAAAAGTTAGAGAAGTATAAAACGGAAGGTGGCTTACCGCTACCCGAGAAGGTATTCAAAATATACGAAAATTAAATTATGCTTTGTCTGGCGCTCGATATAAGCTTGGAGACCGACCTGCTGCGCTGCTCGGAAAGGAGCTTCCCCGGGGTCATGCCGTATTGCCTGCGGAAAAGCTCGATAAAATGGCTCACATTGGTGTAGCCAAGATCCCAAGCGATGTTGCTCACGCTGTAATCACCGCTTTCAAGCATGACCTTGGCTTTTTCCATCCGCTTATCGGTAATGAATCCGTTGACCGTTGTTCCGAAAACCTCTTTGAACCCGTTTTTAAGCTTAAAGAGATTAAGCCCTGCGGATTTTGCGAGGGATACCAGAGTTGGCGGATTTGAGAGATTTTCCGTTATCAGGCGCCCCGCGTTCAGTATCAGGTTTATATCTTCCGGCTGGAGGATATTTTTCTGTCTGAACTGCTTTTTGGTATTCAGGCTTTCCACGGTGAGCATTACCAGCTCATACAGTCTTGATATGTCAAGGTTTCTGTAAGAGAATCCCGAGGCTTTTGTGCTTATAAGCTCCTGAAGAATTTTCAGAATATCTTTCGTGATGTTCCCTTTGGTGAGGAAGATGCTATCTTTCGCTGTGCGGGTTATCTCCTGAAGAAAGCTTTCCGCCATGGGATGACCGAAAGAATGGTTTCTGACACGCAGGGGGACGATGAACATATTTACCGCTCTGTATCTCTTCCGGCTGTCGATTGCTGAGATTCCTGCGGCATAAGGCATATAGGCTATACTGCACTCCCCCTGCCGGAGCGTGTACTCGTAGGTCAGTCCGTTTTTGCTGATGGTAAACACGGAAGAACCCCCGAGGCAGAATATGATCCCAAGTGAGCTGTTCGCTGTCTGAAAGCCTGTTTTCAGTTCTTCACCGGATGGAACATCCATTGAGTAATATCCTATCTCGGGGGTGATAAGGTATTCCTTGGCATACTTAAGATAAGGTGAAGACATGGGACGCACTGCGCCATTGTCAGTATTTTTCACTGATTCATTAATTGAAACCGATATTTCGCTCAGCATTCCGCAATACCATTGTTTTAATATTCTAACTATCTTAGTGTTAATTTACAAAAGAGTCAATTTAATATATCGCTCACAGCATAGAATGCCGAACCTCTTGCCATTGAATGCCCTTTACGGTACACATGAGTTAACAGGCGGATGCGGAGTTTTTTTTATGATTACAGCAGCTTCTCTTCTGAAAGAGATAACAGGTATTATCCCTAACAGGGCTGATGCTCTTGATATACTTGCGTTTATAATGAATGCGGAATATGAGCGGGTTCCGCTTTTGATGTCCGAAAAAGTTGAGCGGGATGAAAGGGTAAGAGCGATCATCGAAAAGCTGAGGGACGGTGTTCCTCCTGCCTACATAACAAACCGCAGGCATTTTTACGGGCGTGAGTTCTATGTAAACGAAAATGTGCTCATTCCTAGATATGAGACCGAAATTCTCGTGGAAAAGGCTCTTGAGCTTGCTCCGAAGAGGAATCCCCGAGTTCTTGACCTGTGCACCGGTTCAGGCTGCATACTCCTTTCCGTACTCGCGGAGATGGAGGGGGCAACGGGTGTAGGTGTGGATATAAGCTTCGCCGCCTTAGAGGTCGCGAGGGAAAACCGCAGGCGACTCGGGCTTGAGAGCAGGGCGGAGTTTATTCAGGGGGATGTTCTCGGTGAATTAGGCATTCAGGGCGGGTTTGATATGGTGCTCTGCAATCCGCCGTACGTGACTGAACAGGAGTATGAAACGTTAGAAAAAAGCATTATGTATGAACCTTTTCAGGCTCTGGTGGCAGCGGATGAAGGGCTTGTGTTCTATAAAAAACTGATAGACATAGTCCCTGATTTGTGCAATAAAAACTGGGTGGCTCTGGCTGAAGTAGGCGCGGGTCAATTCAAAGCTCTCAACGGGATCTACAGCGGTTTTTCAGCAGGCTCTGAACAGAAATCATCGAAAATTTACGGTGGTTTTTCAGCAAGCTCTGAGCGGAACCCATCGAAAACATACGGTGGGTTTGAACACCGCTTTTATTGCGATCTGAGCGGGATAAAAAGGGTGCTTTTTTGGAAAAGCTGGTCATAAACGGGGGCAAGCCCCTCAACGGTAATGTGCGCATCGGCGGCGCTAAAAATGCCTGTCTCCCTATTCTTGCCGCTACAATTCTGGCGGAAGGTTCATACAAAATTTCAAATGTCCCCGATCTCAGAGATATAAGAACTATGCTCTCCCTCCTCGGAGAGGTAGGCGTCTCTGCTGAGAGAAAGGACGGCGGCATACAGCTTAACTGCTCAGACGACATGGAGAAGGTAATCGCTCCCTACGAGCTGGTGAAAACCATGAGGGCGAGTGTGCTTGCTCTGGGACCGCTCCTTGCCCGAAAGAAGAAGGCTAAAGTTTCCCTCCCCGGCGGATGCGCCATAGGCGAACGCCCTGTGGATCAGCATATAAAAGCTCTCAAACTCATGGGGGCGGACATAAACGTTGCCCACGGATATATCGAAGCCGAGTGTGAAAGGCTTAAGGGCGCTGAAATCACTTTTGATGTGGTAACTGTAACCGGAACGGAAAACATAATGATGGCTGCTGCTCTGGCGGAAGGCGAAACTGTGCTCTACAATGCCGCTCAGGAGCCTGAGGTCGTGGATCTTGCCCGCTTCCTCAAGAAAATGGGCGCAAAAATCGAAGGCGAAGGCTCCACGATCATACGCATCAAAGGCGTGGAGAAGCTCAACAGCAATGATTACATAGTAATGCCGGACAGGATAGAGGCGGGAACCTTCCTCTGCGCTGTTGCCTGCGCCGGAGGGAAAATTACTCTGGAAAACGCCCCGGTTTCCTCAATGACTGCTATAATAGACAAACTGGTACAGACCGGCTTAAACATAAAGGTGGTAAACGATTCCACCATCACGGCGGAAAAAAACGGAAGGCTTGAAGGAACTGATATTTCCACCCAGCCTTATCCGGGCTTCCCGACGGATATGCAGGCGCAGTTTATGTCTGTTATGGCTGCGTCCCAAGGAGTTTCCGTTATTACGGAAACAATCTTTGAAAACAGGTTTATGCACGTTTCCGAGCTTAAGCGCATGGGCGCCGACATCAGGCTGAAGGATAAATCCGCTGTTATCAGAGGCGCTGAGAACATTACGGGTGCGCCGGTGATGGCATCCGATCTCAGGGCGAGCGCAAGCCTCGTTATAGCTGCCCTCATGGCTGAGGGAACAAGCGAAATCCTCCGTGTTTACCATCTGGACAGGGGTTATGAGCGCTTCGACGAGAAGCTCTCGCTGCTGGGCGCGGATATTACAAGGACGGCGGAATGAATGAAAATATAATAACCGTTGCACTGCCCAAGGGCAGGCTGGCGGATGAAACCATTGAACTTTTCGTATCAAAAGGCATCACTCAGGAAGGTGTTGTTGATGAGGAGAGCAGAAAGCTTGTCTTCCTCGATGAGAAGCACGGCATGCGTTATATGCTTGTGCGGAACATGGATGTTCCCACCTATGTTGAGCACGGTGCGGCTGATTTGGGCATAGTCGGTCTTGACATTGTCAAAGAAACCGCCGCCGATGTGTACGAGTTCATGGATTTGGGTTTCGGCGCGTGCAGGCTCTGCGTGGCTGGAATCAAAGACGGCAACAGCAGGTACAGACATGATATGGTTGTCGCAACCAAATATCCGAAAATGACTAAGGACTTCTTTGCCAAGAAAGGTATTTTTGTTGAAACAATAAAACTTTACGGTTCCATTGAGCTTGCTCCCATAGTCGGTCTTTCTGATATGATAGTCGACCTTGTCTCCACGGGGCAGACACTCAGGAAAAACGGGCTTGAGGTTATTGAGACAATGCTTGAATCCACAGCGAGACTTATCGGGAATAAAAGCATGACCAGACTCAAACACGAGCGCGTTAAGGAAATAATTAAGCGGCTGGGCGGGATATGAACTTGAAAAAGCTATTTATTAATTTTTTTTTTAGTGCACTCATCATAACATTTGCGGCAAACTCCTATGCCGCAGTCATAGACCTTGTCAAAATAGAAGGGAACAGACGGGTTCCCTCCGAAACATTCCTGAGATACACGGTGAAAGCGGGCGAAGAGTTTGACATGAACAAAGTCAGCGCCTCCATAAAGGAGATCTTCACGACGGATCTCGTTGTGGATGTTCAGGTCGACATGCGTGTTGACGACGACAAGCTCACCCTTGTGTATGTGGTTAAGGAAAAGCCCTATGTGAACAAGGTTTACTTGGAAGGGAACATCAATGTAAGGGAAAACTACATAACGGAAGACATGATCCCCATGGAAGGTCAGATCCTTGACAGGGCGAAGGTTGAGGAGAACATCAATAAAATTATCGGCGTTTACCACGATGAAAAGTATTACTCAGTTGCGGTGAAGGCTGATATTGAGGACAGAAGTGATAACTCTGTGGATGTGTTCTTCCGCATTGAGGAAGGACCCGAAGCTAGGATCTACGATATAGTATTCGCAGGAAACAAGTTCTATACAGACAAAGAACTGATGAAAATGCTCTCCACAAAGGAGAAGGGTTTCTTCTCATGGCTTACCGGAAGCGGCAAGCTGAAACAGGAACTCATTGAGATTGATGTCGAGAAAATCCGCGGCGAATACATGAAGAAAGGCTTTATTCAAGTGCGTGTGGGTGAGCCTGAGGTGCAGATCAGTGAAGGCAAAAAGAAACGCATCACACTTACCTTCCGTGTTGAGGAAGGGGACAGATTTAAGATAGACAGCATCGCCTTTGAAGGCAACAGACACCGCACAGATAAAGAGCTTGAGTCTGTAACGGTTCTTAAATCAGGCGACTGGTTCAATGTTGAGGAATTTCAAAACGACATCAAACGCCTCACTGACCGTTTCACTGAAATCGGATATGCGTTTGCCAACGTTGAGCCGCTGACAAAAGAGAACAAAGACGAGAAGACTGTTACCGTCACATACAGGGTTGAGGAGAATGTTCTAGTTAAGATCAGCCGCATAAACATCAGAGGCAACGCCGATACCAAGGACAGAGTCATCAGACGCGAGATGGACATTGCCGAAGGCGATATTTATGACAGCCGCAGAATCAACAGCTCCAAGAAAAACATAGAATTTACTGACTACTTTGAGGAGGTTCGTCTTGATGAAAAAAGAGTGGACGACTCATCCGTGGATCTCAATGTCAGTGTGAAGGACAAGCGAACAGGCTTTTTCAGCGTGGGCATGGGCTATTCGTCCGTGGATGAACTGATGTTCATGCTTCGCCTTCAAAAGAAAAACCTCCTCGGCTCAGGCTATACAACAGATTTTAAAGCGGAATTCGCCAGTAAAAGAACGGACTACACCATATCTCTTACGGATCCGTGGTTTCTTGATAAACCGATCACTCTCGGTGTGGACTTCTATAAGCTGAAAAGAAGCTACTACGAATATGACAAATACAATGACGGTGTGGCTCTCAGGCTCGGACACCCTGTTGTCGGACGCAAGCTGTACGCCACATATAAGCTCGCCTATGAAAAAGAGAAGATCTCGGATATTGACGACAACGCTTCGCAGTATATCTGGGATCAGGAAGGCGAATACACCACAGTGAGCTTTACCCCGATCCTCAACTACAGGACAACAAACCACCCTGTGGATCCCACATCGGGTAATATTTCCAGGATTTATTACAAATACGCCGGCGGTCCCCTCGGCGGTGATAACGACTATTATAAAACCGGAGTGGAAACCTCAGAGTTTATACCTCTTTGGTGGAAATTCGTGGGTATGCTGCATCTTGAGGGCGGCTATCTGGATTCCACTGGTGAGGGGAAACTCCCTGTTGATGAACGTTTCAGGCTCGGCGGGATCTACAGTGTGAGAGGCTATAAATACGGTTACATCTCCCCCAAGGATGAAGACGGTTACGACTACGGCGGGAACAAGATGTTCCTGTTTAATGCGGAACTGGTCTTCCCCATCGCTGCGGATCAGGGCTTCAAAGGCGCTTTCTTCTATGACGCCGGACAGGTTAACGACACGGACGAAGACTATCTTGACGGAAAATTTTATCAGGGTGTGGGCGTCGGCTTCCGCTGGTACAGCCCCATAGGACCAATAAGAATAGAATACGGCATTCCTCTTGACCGTGATGACAACAAAAAAAGCGGCAGATGGGAATTTTCAATGGGCGGTATGTTCTGATATGACAATCACAAATCCCCGTCCGTGGGGATTTGTGATACACGCTCGCGGTTTGCGGAGCAAACCTTCGCTCCGCACGGCGCAGTTCCCTCCGTGGAACTGTGAGGGGATCGACTGCCTTTCGTTCCTCACGGCAATACTCCCTCAGTGGAGTTGTTAGGATGAGTGCTCCCTCTTTTTGTCAAGGAGAGCTGGGGAGGATTTGAAAGGTACTGTATCTGTGGTCGCAGATTGCTTCGCCGGCACTTGCAATGACGATGAGACGTCGCTGCGGCGGTGTGAAGCGACGATGCAGTCTCAAAAGATTTGAGATTCTTTGGTTCTGCCTCAGAATGACGGAAAAGAAAGGTAATAGGGTAGAAAACAAGATATATACATTTCCACGGATGGGAATGCGCCGTGCGCAGCGAAGCCGAATGAAATTCGGCGCGAGCGTGTATCACAAATTGTCAGCAGGCTTGGTTCAGAAACCGCCGGAACTGACCAGCGGTTTTCCATGGAAGGAAAATTTGTGATTATAAATTAAAGAAGCAAAGGCATAGAAAATATATACATTTCCACGGATGGGAATGCGCCGTGCGCAGCGAAGCCGAATGAAATTCGGCGCGAGCGTGTATCACAAATTTCCATGGATGGAAAATTTGTGATTATAAATTAAAGAAGCAAAGGCATAGAAAATATATACATTTCCACGGATGGGAATGCGCCGTGCGCAGCGAAGCCGAATGAAATTCGGCGCGAGCGTGTATCACAAATTTCCATGGATGGAAAATTTGTGATTATAAATTATGGAGGCTATTTTAATGAGTAAACTTACGGCTTTAGTTGTTGCAGCGGTTCTTATGATGTCCGGTACGGCGTTTGCCAAGATTGGTGTCGTCAACTTTCAGAAAGTGCTCAGCACTTCGGATTCCGGCAAATCCGTTTACAATAAGCTGAAAACCAAAGCGGCAGAGTTTGACACTGAACTTGAAAAACTCAGCAAAGAGATTACAAAGCTTCAGAATGATTTTGAAAAGCAGGCAAACCTGCTCACTCCTGAGGCGAAAGACAAGAAATCTGCGGAAATCAACAGACTTGTCAGAGAGTTTAACGGCGCTAAGAAAGACTATTCCAATCAGCTCCAGAGAATAGAGGCGCGTTACCTTAAGGATATAGAGTCAGAAGTGCTTAACATTACTGAAAAACTTGGAAAAGAGCTTAATTATGAGCTGATAGTTGAGTTTCAGCATGCGGGCGTTATGTATTTTTCCGACAAAGTTGACATAACTGACATAGTTATCGAAAGGTATAACAAGGAATGGAACGTAAAAAAATAAGCGGAAAGCTTAAGCTTTCGGAAATCGCCTCGAAACTAGGCGGACGGCTTGTGGGAGAGGATGCCGAAGTTACGGGCATCCGCCCTGTGGATTCTGCCGAGAGCGGCTGCGTGTCCTTTCTGTTTGACAAAAAGCTGGCGGAGGCTGCCCTTAAGGGAGCGGCTTCCGCTTTTGTTATTCCGGAGGGTTACACTTTCGTATCCGACAGACCTGTTATCTATGTGAAGGAAGCCCGTGCGGCCCTTGCTGTTGCTGTTGAACTTTTTTACCCGCCTGTGGTGAAACCCTCAGGAGTGAGCGGGCAGGCAAACGTTGCTTCTTCCGCTAAAATTGCACCCACCGCCAGAATCGAAGCGGGAGCGACAATCTCGGAAGATGCTGTCATAGGTGAAGGAACTGTGGTTTATCCAAATTCATTCATAGGTACAGGAACGGTTGTCGGCGATAACTGCGTAATCTATCCGAATGTTACCGTTTACCAAGAATGCCTTCTCGGAAACGGCGTGATTCTCCATTCCGGCTGTGTCATAGGCGCAGACGGCTTCGGCTATTATCAGGACAAGGGCGTATCCGTGAAGATTCCGCAGGTCGGCGGCGTTGTATTGGGTGACAATGTGGAGATAGGCTCAAACTCCTGTGTGGACAGAGGCGCATTGGGTGATACCGTAATAGGCGAAGGCACAAAAATCGACAATCAGGTGCAGATCGGGCACAATACAAAGATAGGAAAGCACTGCATCTTTGTGGGACAGACAGGCATAGCCGGAAGCTGTGAGATAGGCGATTACGTGATTTTCGGCGCCAGATCAGGCACCAAGGATCATGTGAAGATAGCTTCCAAAACAATCATAGCCGCTCAGGGCGGAGTTGACAGAGATATTGAGGAAGGCGGAATATACGGCGGTTTTCCCATTCAGTCAAAGATGAAATGGATGAAAAACAATGCCGCTCTGCTGGAAATTTCCGATATAAGAAAAAAGGTTAACGAAATCTCAAGGAGACTTAACAATGATGGATCTGAGACAGATTCTTGAAATTCTTCCCCACCGTTACCCATTCCTCCTTGTGGACAAGGTTCTTGAGATAAGAGAAAACGGAATAACGGCAATAAAAAATGTTACATTCAACGAACCGCATTTCATGGGGCATTTCCCCGGTTATCCGGTTATGCCCGGCGTGCTCATAGTTGAGGCTCTGGCGCAGGCTGCGGGAATATACGCCCTCAGCAAGCAGGGTGAAAGCGGGAAAGGCAAATTTTTCCTTTTCATGTCAATAGAAAACGCAAAATTCCGCAGAATTGTCGAACCGGGCGACACGCTGACACTTAACTGTGAAGTGCTCAGGGCGAAGAGAGATCTCCTCAAGTCTGAGTGCGTGGCGAGCGTTAACGGCGAAGTGGCGTGCGAAGCGGTTCTTACTGCGGTTATGAGGGAAGTGAAATGATAAGTCCTCTTGCATATGTTGATCCGGGCAGTGAAGTACATGAGACGGCGGTAATAGAGCGCGGCGCCTATGTGGGCAAAGGGTGCCGAATCGGCGCCGGAGTGAAGGTCGGCGTTAATGCCGTGGTTGAGATTCACACAGAGATAGGCGAGGGCACGGTAATCTGCGCCAACGCTCATGTGGGCGGGGCTCCGCAGGATACAGGCTTCAAAGGCGAAGACACCAAGCTCAAGATAGGCAAAAACTGTGTCATCAGGGAGTTTGCCACGATCCACAGGGCAACAACCAAGGAAAATTGGATAACCCTTGTGGGCGACAACTGCTACCTTATGACGGGCTCTCATATCGCTCACGATTCCGTCGTGGGCAACAACGTGATCTTAACTAACTATTCCTGCACGGCCGGGCATGTGCACGTGGGAGATTTTACAGTGTTCGGCGGTTACGCCGCTGTTCACCAGTTCACCCGAATCGGCTCAATGGTGATGCTCGGCAACAGGGCAAGCGTGACTAAGGATGTGCCTCACTTCTGCCTCTATGCTGACGACGGGATACCCGGGCTGAACATAGTAGGGCTGCGCCGCAGAGGGATGAGCAGCGAGGCAAGGCTTGAGCTTAAAAAGGCTCTTCATATATACGGAAACCTTTCCAACCCGTGGGAAAGCGTTCCTTCCCTACTGAAGGAACTCACCCAGTTTGATGAAATAAAAATGTTTATTGATTTCATAGAGGCACCCTCAAAAAGGGGCTTCTCCCGGAGATAGAAACCATGCTTAAAGTTGGGCTTATAGGAATAGGGAAGATGGGGAAATACCATCTGAACATATACGACGAACTTCAGAATGTGCAGATGAACGGAATGTGCGACGCCTCACAGGCAGTTCTGGATGAAGTGAAAACCAGATTCAGATATGAGACTTTCACCGATTTCCGTGACCTTCTTCCAAAGGTTGACGCCGTCACTGTTGCCGCTCCCACAAAATATCACTTTGATATAGTTAAGGAATGCCTTGAGGCAGGCAAGCATGTTCTCGTGGAAAAACCGATAACCACAAACCTTGAGGAAGCTCAGAAGCTGTTTGAAATCGCTGCGAAAAAGAACCTTGTACTTCACATAGGGCATGTTGAGAGGTTCAACGGAGCGGTTCAGGAGCTCCGCAAGATAGCAGACAACCCTTATCTGATAGAATCTAGAAGGGTGGGACCCTTCAACCCGAACTTCGCCAAAGACAGCATCGTACTTGACCTGATGATTCACGATATAGACATCATTGTGAACATGGTGCACGCGGATGTGATTGAGATACAGGCATCGGGCTCCAAGGTCTATTCCGAGCTGCCCGATTACGCCGCGGTGAACATCCGCTTTGACGGCAGCACAACAGCGCAGATCGTTGTCAGCCGTGTTACCCAGAAGAAAGACAGGATAATGAGCATAAGCCAGAAGGACGCCTTCATCACTCTGGATTACACAAGTCAGGACATAAACATATACCGCAACGCACAGAGTCAGCATGTGTTCGGCAACAAGGAGCTTCATTACAGAAACGAGTATATTCTGGAAAGGCTCTTTGTATACAAGGATAACCCGCTTAAACAGGAGATAAAGCACTTCATCGACTGCATCAACGGAACCGTTAATCGTGTCGTGACTGTTGAGCATGAACTGAAATCTCTCAAAATTGCCCTCAAGATTGACGATATGCTCATCAAGGGCATTGGCGCGGAAGAGGTCAGAATTTGAGTAAAGTAGGATTGATAGCCGGAAGGGGCGAGATACCCCTTCTGGTGAAGAGAGAGCTTGAAGCCGCCGGAAGGGAGCACATGGTGATTGCCCTTGCGGATGGCGTCGCAGACTTTCTCCGTCCTCACTGTGGGGATCTTCCTGTCTTTTCACCGCTTCAGGTGGGCAAAGTGATTAAGACTCTCAAAAACGCGGATGTAACCGATGTGGTGTTCGCCGGAAAGGTGGACAAGGATGTACTCCTCGGCAGGCTCCGCTTTGATGTGACCCTTTTCAAGCTTCTTTTTAAGCTCAAAGACTATCGTGACGACACAATCATGGGCGCCATCAAAGAGGAGTTTGAAGCGAACGGAATAAATATTATGAAACAGACCGAAGTTCTCACCCGCTTTCTCGCTCCCAAGGGGCAGATCTCTTCCCGCCAACCGGACAGGGAGGAACAGGCAGACATAGAATTCGGCTTTGCGATCGCGAAAAAAATAGGCGAGCTCGACATAGGTCAGACAATAATAGTCCGCAAGCGCGCCGTCATGGCGGTAGAGGCTCTGGAAGGAACTGATGCCGCAATTGAACGGGGATGTAAGCTTGCTAAAAATAAAGCTGTTGTTATAAAAATCAAACGTCCTTTTCAGGACGACAGGTTTGATATTCCGACCGTTGGGGTTGACACCCTTAAACAAATAGCAGATAATAAAGGAAGTGTTCTGGCTGTAGAAGCAGGCAGCACGTTTATTGTCGACTACGACAAGTGCAGGGAATTTGCAGATTCCAGAGGTATTTCCTTTCTGGGCATCTGACTATACAAAAGTAAATCCGGCGGATTCTTTTTCGAGGTTTTATGAAAGCTGAGCATATTAACCCTTTTATAATTTCCACAAGTGAAGTTTTCAAAACCATGGTCGGTGCTGAACCGAGAAAGGAAGAGGTCTATGTCCGTGAGGAAAAAGAATTCGTTAACGAAATCTCAGGTGTGATCGGGCTTGCCGGTGACGCAAACGGATTTGTGATAATCAGCATGCCCGAAGCTTTGGCGCTAAGAATATACAAAAGCTTCGCCGGAGAGGAAAAGGACTCCATCGACGCAGATGTCACAGATGCCATCGGTGAAATTCTCAACATGATAGCGGGCGGTGCCAAACAGATCTTCTCCCGCCTTGGCGTAAGGTTCAAAATTTCCATTCCAAACGTCATTCTCGGAAAGGATCATAAAATAGCCAAGCAGAGAACAACAAAAAGCCTCTGCGTTAAATTCAGCCTTGAGGGCAGCAGCTTTGTCATAGAAGCGGCGCTTCAGGGGAAAAAGGATTAGTGTTGCCCCTCCCCGTTTTTCTGTCTATCTATGTATTTATAATCGGTCTTGTGTTCGGAAGCTTCCTGAATGTGCTCATTGCAAGGCTGCCCAGAGGTATTTCCATTGCGTTTCCGCCCTCAAACTGCCCGAAATGCGGACACAGGATCAGATTTTATCATAATATTCCTCTTATAGGTTTCCTTCTGCTGAAAGGCAGATGCCGTGACTGCGGGGAGAAAATTTCACTGAAGTACCCGTTGGTAGAGCTTCTCACGGGGGTGATATTCCTTCTTGTGTTTCTGAAGTTCGGCATGAGCCTGTACACGCTCAAATATTCAGTTTTCGTGTTCCTCCTTCTCGGAGCGGGGCTGACAGATGTTTTCACCGCTGCCGACGCTGAGTTTGAGTGCGGCATAATCCCCGACACTTACACCCTTGGCGGCGCAGTCGCAGGCGTTTTTTTCTCATTCATAACCTACCCCGGTATTCAGACATCACTACTCGGAGCCTTAGCCGGCTTTTTATCACTCTGGATTCCCGCGTGGCTGTATAAAAAACTCCGCAGGCAGGAAGGCATGGGCGGCGGCGATATTAAACTCATGATGATGATAGGCGCCTTCCTCGGCTATGTTCCTGTGTATTTCATAGTTTTCGGCAGCGCAGTCATAGGCTCACTCGTGGGGATTCCCCTTGTTATTCTCAAGAAGGACAAAAACTACATGATTCCATTCGGTGTTTTCATAGCCGCAGCGGCGGTTCTGTACATATTTTTTGAACCGCGGATTATGGCGCTCATGCTTCCGTAACGGGCTTAAATCAAGACTCTGCTTGAACAAAGACCATAGATCGTATATATTGACTACGAATTTGCGCTTGTTTCAGGACAGGGCGGATCGGCGGAAAACCGCGCAGGACAGGCGGTTTATCCGTATAAATTTGGAGGGCTAAGTGCTACCTGTACATCAGCAGATGGAGCTTATCAGAAGGGGAACGGAGGAGATCATCTCCGAAGAGGAACTCAGCAAAAAGCTCGAAGAATCACTCAAAACCGGAGTCCCTCTGAGGATCAAAGCGGGGTTCGACCCCACGGCGCCGGATCTTCACCTCGGACACACGGTTCTTATCCAGAAACTCAAGCATTTTCAGGAACTGGGACATCAGGTAATCTTCCTCATCGGCGACTTCACAGGGATGATAGGCGATCCTTCCGGCAAGTCCGAGACTAGGAAAGCCCTTACCAAGGACGCAGTATTAAAAAACGCCGAAACCTATAAAGAGCAAGTGTTTAAGATACTCGATCCATCAAAGACAGAGGTTGCCTTCAACAGCACATGGATGGAAGCGATGAGCGCAGTTGGAATGATTAAACTCGCATCCTCCTACACGGTTGCCAGAATGCTTGAAAGAGATGATTTCTCCAAAAGATATAAAGACAACAAACCTATCAGCATACATGAATTTCTCTACCCCCTTGTTCAGGGGTATGACTCCGTAGCGCTTAAATCGGACGTTGAACTCGGCGGAACCGATCAGAAGTTCAACCTCCTTGTGGGGAGGGAACTTCAGAAGGATCACGGGCAGAGACCTCAGAACGCGATCACGGTTCCCATACTCGAAGGGCTTGACGGCGTTAATAAAATGTCCAAATCCCTCAATAACTATGTGGGCATCAGTGAACAGCCTTCGGAGATGTTCGGCAAGCTTATGTCGATCACCGATGAGCTTATGATGCGTTACTACCTGCTCCTCTCAGACCTCAGCATAGCCGAGATAGAGCAGATGAAGAAGGATATATCCTCAGGCGCTCTTCACCCTATGGAGGCGAAAAAACGCCTTGCGGAGGAGATTGTTGCCAGATACTGGGGAGAACAAGCCGGAGCTGACGCGCGGGAAAATTTTGAAAAGATATTTTCAAACAAGGAAAATCCGGATGATATGCCTGAATTTAAATCAGGCGGCAAAACCCTGCTTGACATAATAAGGGAGCTGGACTTCGCTCCCAGCAACGGCGAAGCGAAAAGAACCGCCAAGCAGGGCGGGGTGTACCTCGACAATGAACGTATCGAAAATCTTGACATAACCCCTTCTGCGGGGGAACACATACTTAAAGTCGGCAAAAGAAAATTTGCCAGAATCATAGCAGGCTAGGAGGCTCAGGTGGCTATTGTAAAACCTTTCATGGGTGTGCGTTATAATCTGGAGAAGGTGCTTCTCAAGCAGGTTATCGCCCCTCCGTACGATGTAATATCGGATGAAATGAAAGAGACGCTGAAAGGCAGATGCGCCGCTAACGTTGTAAGGCTTGACCTTCCGGACGGCGATGGTGACGCAAAGTATCAGAATGCTGCGCAGCTTTACGAAAACTGGAAGAAGGACGGCACACTCCTTCGTGATAAGGAGCAGGGCTATTATCTCTATGAGCAGATATACAGCTTCGGCGGTAAGGAGTATGTGAGAACAGGCTTCATCGGTCTGCTTAAGCTTGAGGAACTGGGCAAGGGCTCTGTTTTTCCCCACGAGAAAACACTCTCCGGTCCCAAGAAAGACCGATTTGAGCTTATGAAGGCATGTCAGACCAACTTCAGCCAGATCTTCGGTCTGTACATGGACAAGGAAAATAAGCTCTCATCAGCTTTTACCAACGCAAAGAAAAACATGCCTGTCGCTTCCGCAGTGGATGATGAAAGTGTTAAAAACACCATCTGGCAGATAACCGACACGAAGGTTATCGAAGAAATAGAAAGCTTTATGAAGGACAAGGCTATCTACATCGCTGACGGTCATCACAGATACGAAACCGCTCTGGATTATAAAAAACTCAAAAGAGAGCATAACGGCGATCTTGAAGGGAATGTTAAGCCTTACGATTTCGTTATGATGATGTTCGTAAATTTCTATGACGAAGGGCTTAAAATTTTCCCCACACACAGGGTTGTGGAAGTTCCCAAGGATTTCATTCTTGAAAGTTTCCTTGCAAAGGTTGAGAAAAACTACGAAATTCAGGAACTTGCTTCTTACGAGGCGGCAGATAAATTTCTCAATACAAAGGGAACTGCCAGAAACTTCGCAGTATTCACAGGGGAAAAGTTCATAGGACTCACCCTGCGTGATGAAGTGCTTGAGACTCTTCACCCGATATACAGAAAGGTTGACACCTACCTTGTGCAGGAGACTCTCATCAAACCCGGAACAGGCATTTCCGATGAACAGATACTCCGCAAGGAAGGCATATACTTCCTTCAGACTATGGAGCAGATAAAGGCGCTCATGGCGAAGAAGCCCGCGCTTGCCTTCATGATGAAGGGTGTGGATATTGAAATAGTAAGGGAGATTTCCGAAAGCGGGCTTGTTATGCCGCAGAAATCCACTTACTTCTACCCGAAACTTCAGACAGGGCTGGTAATTAACGATCTTTAGGGATTGATTTTTTTGCCGGATTATGCAATAAGTTTTTTCCCGCATATGCGAAGCAGGGCTGTTGAAGGCTAAAGGCAGCATGTGAGGGGATGTAAGAATCTGTCTGTTCGGATTTTTGCTTACGGTTTCCAGTGACGGAAACCCGCCGTGCGCAGCGAAGCCGTGTTTACCACGGCGCGAGCGTGTATAAAAATCCGACAGGATGTACGGATTTTTGCTTACGGTTTCCAGTGACGGAAACCCGCCGTGCGCAGCGAAGCCATGTTTACCACGGCGCGAGCGTGTATAAAAATCCGACAGGATGTACGGATTTTTGCTTACGGTTTCCAGTGACGGAAACCCGCCGTGCGCAGCGAAGCCGTGTTCACCACGGCGCGAGCGTGTATAAAAATCCGACAGGATGTACGGATTTTTGCTTACGGTTTCCAGTGACGGAAACCCGCCGTGCGCAGCGAAGCCGTGTTTACCACGGCGCGAGCGTGTATAAAAATCCGACAGGATGTACGGATTTTTATAATTAATTAGAGGCGCGTAGCTCAGCGGGAGAGCATTGCGTTGACGTCGCAAGGGTCGGCGGTTCGAAACCGCCCGTGCCTATTTAAAATCATCAAAAAAGCCAGTGGGTTAACCGCTGGCTTTTTTATTCCGTGCCGAAATCGTGACAGATTCTGCGAACTTTGATTCTCTCTTTGCCCTGTTTTTTATGAATCTTGCATATCTTGTAAAAAGCATTTGGAGTGATGTGTGTCCGAGCTGTTTTGCCACATCCTCAGGGTCATCACCTAGTTTCAGGGAAAGCACTGCAAATGTATGTCTGCATTGATACGGAATACGGTATTCAATTCCAAGCTTTTTCAATACCGGTTTCCAGTAGTACCTGATTATACTGTGGGAAGATGTGTAAGGCTTTCCATCGCTGTTAAGAAATATAAACTCGGAATGCAGAAAGGTCTTTGATTTTTGTCCTTGCAAAATCTGCTGCATTGGCTCTGTCAGTTCAATAATTCTTTTTGATTCCTTTGTTTTTGTTCTGGTGAGTATATTGTTGGAGAAGGACTCTCTGACATGGTATGTCCATTCATGGAAATCAACGTTTTCCCATTTCATAGAGAGGGCTTCTCCTATCCTCATTCCGGTAAAAAATAAAGTGGCGATTATTGGATATACTCTGCTTTCTTTAAGCTCATTTAATATTGCCATCATTTCTTCATGGCTGAACGGATGTATATCCGGTTTTTCTGTTTTCAGCAGTACTATTTTCAGCATCGGACTGATTTCAAGGTATTCCTTTTCAACTGCATAATTAAAGACTTGTTTCAGAGTAAGGATGCTGTTGTTCACAGTCTTGGCTTTGCGCCCTATGGAATAGTCGATGATGAAGTCATCAATATCTGCTTTAGTAATGTTTTTAATATTGCTGCTGTCAAAATATTCCACGAATGCTTTAGTTTCTTTATAATAATTTTTGAGTGTGCTTCTTGATATGTGCTGAGCTTTGAACCTCTTTTCCGCATTGTCCAGCCACTGCTGAAACAACTCACCTATTGAAAGAGTCACATTCTTTTTGCCGCCGAATAATAAGCATTTTTTGCTTTCAGGAAAATAATCAGCATAATTAAATGTCTTCGCCAGTATACGATTTTCAATTTCTCCGAGCAGCCTCTCTGCATATTTCTGATTTGCTTTGGTAGGCTTGATTTTTAAAGATTCCCTGCAACGGACACCTTTATATGAAAAATCAACCCACAGCTTATTATCTTTGATATAGTATCTCATTTGAATAAGTTAGGGCAGACCGAGCATTTCCAGCAATGCTTTTTTATAAAATACGACATGGCGCCTTGAAAGTCTCTTATAGTGCGTGCCTTCTAAGAATTCTCCATTACACATTTTATTACGTACTGAGCGAACTTTGATCTTGAGTAGTTCGGCAACTTCTTCAACAGACATAATTTCATTGGATAATTTTTTTGTATTGGCTTCTTGTTTCATTCTGAGGACTTCTTTTGTAACATCTTCAGAAATTATTTTCCCGTCTTCCTGAAAAACCATTTGCAGAAAAATGACCCTTTTGTCTGACATCTGTTTCCTCTATCAACTTCCTTCTTAATCAAGTCATACAATTTTCCTCCGTGCTTTTTTGTGTCTTTTTTAAATTCCTGAAAAAACACTCTGATACAGATTTAATACTAAACTGCTGTATTATAAGCCTATTTTGTGATTTGGGCATTCGCCTATAGTTTTTTAAAATATTTTTATAGTCGCTAATCATAATATTAGTATGCGTTATGCGTAAACTTGAGGCTTGAAAAAAACTTCAGATTCTTCAGAAATTGCAAAAAAGACACACTTTTCATCTGGGGTTTGAGCTATGACCTTGTAAATAATCAAGGAGGTTCAGATGAATGAACTATTGGAAGTGTATGATATGACAAGGGTACTTTTCGAGCGTTTTGAGTTTGTAAAGAAATGTCTTGAAGAGACGGTGAAAAAACAGAAGCTTAGCTATAAAACCGGAGCCGTGTATATTTCTCTGCACTATTGCTCAAAAAAAGGTTGCCTGTATTGTCCGCATCATTTTGAATTTCGACAGAGGCTCACTAATGTCGAAAATCAGAAAAAAGGAACAAGATACAGAAGCATCAGGCTTGCTAGTAAGCGTATAACACATAGGGATCTGTGGAAGATTGAAAAAGATTATCTTTACCCCATGCTCAAAAAAATGGAGTCTGAGCTTCGTCCTTTGCAAGAGGAAAGGGACGAACTTGCGGCAAGAATAAGGCGAATAATAACCCTTCTCCGTAATTTTGATATTAAGAATGATAAAAGGATTATCGGAGAACAAAAGAAGTAAGAGATAATATCTCTAATATGTCCCTGTGGGGAATGGCCCCGCAGGGATGTAAATTTCAAGTAGTTATCTATAAAGACTGCCTATTGAGATTGCTGAATAAATTATGTCCACACTAAATATTTTCAACCGATATTGCTGTTACATTGCCAGAGATAGGAATATTTTTTTCCGTGAGACAGATTACAGCTCCGTGACCTATCTGTTTATTTAATTTATTCAGTACATCAAAGCTTCTTACTGCTGTTTTCGATGGTGTGGCAGTTTTTTTAATTTCTATTGGATAAAGAGTATTGTTGGACTCAATCAGCAAATCCACCTCTTTCTGATCGGTATCCCTGTAAAAGTAAAGATTTGCTTCCTGTCCGGTATGCCAATAGCTTTTCAGTATCTCTGCCACGACATAGGTTTCAAAAATTGCCCCGCTCATGGCACCGGCTTCCAGAGCTTCCGGCGTTGTCCATTTCGTCAGATAGGAACAAAGCCCTGTATCCAGAAAATAGATTTTAGGTGTTTTGATAATTCGTTTTGTTACATTGGTATGATACGGATAAAGCAGGTAAACCAGCCCCGAAGCCTCAAGCACGGAAAGCCACGCCTTTACGGTCTTATTGTCTATGGCGACATCTCTGGCAACATCGGCATAGTTCAGCAGCTGCCCTGTTCTGGCGGCTATAGCACCGAGAAACTTATGGAAGGTTATTTCATCAGTTATATTCAGAATATCTTTAACATCCCTCTGAATGTAGGTCTGGATATATGAGCGGTAAAATATATCCCGTACGTCAGGATTATCAATCACACGGGGGAAAGAGCCGAACCATATCTTGCGGTAAGCATCCGTGAGAGAAATACCATTTGCCTGCTCAATTACCACATCTGGCAGAAAAGGCTTAGAGTTTTCAGCAGTATGGTTTATTTCAGCATTTGAAAGCCCAAGCAGATCAAGCACAGCAACACGCCCTGCCAGACTCTCTGTGATGCCTTTCATCAGGTGAAATTTCTGCGAACCGGTAAGCCAGAACATACCGTTTTGCTTTTCCCTGTCTACTGCTATTTTTATATAACTGAAAAGTTGCGGAGCGTACTGTATCTCATCAATTATAAGGGACGGAGTGTAGGTCTGTATGAAAAGTCCGGGGTCGTTCTGGGCAAGGCTTCGGACATCGAGATCATCGAGAGATACATATTTCATGTTTTCAGCGGCACACATTTCGAGCAAAGTCGTTTTGCCTACCTGTCTTGGTCCTGTGACCAAAACCACAGGGAAACTCTTGCTGACCTGTTTTAAGACCTTTTCCATTGTACGTTGATACATACTAAGCTCCGTTTAATATGGAATATGATTCCAATATAAACGAATAGAGTGAAAGGGCAAGTAAAAGAATATATTTTGATTGTTTATAAGAACACTTCAAGAGTTTAACAGCTTTTTGCCCTTCGTGGTTGTCCGGTATAAGCAAAAGTCTTGTTTTCCTGATTCCATTGATGCATAAGATAATTGTAGCAGTTGTTCTGGTTAATAATTTGCGGTAACGCATATTAACAGCAAGACGTGTGACAGCACGCCCGCTAACATTAATTTAATATATTGACTATATTTGTCAACATCCTGAACGTTCTTAAAGCACTTCACAATACGGCTTGCGGGTTGTAGCCAACTATTCTTTTTTAACTAAAATACAAAAAACTCTATCTTGAGGACGGTCTTTCCTGGAGGGAGATCTCCGAATACCTTGCCAAACACCACAAAGTCAAAATCTCCCACGGATACATCCAGCAGAAGTTCACCGAAGCCATGATGTATGAGGGATAGAACATGTCCCTGCCGCATTTCTCACTTATTTCCTAACTCCTTATCCTGCCTTGTTTTCAGAGCGGATATTTGTTATTTATAATAAGACAAATAATCCTGACTTTCTTGGTGAAATAAATGGCAAAGCAGAACGGCAGTGCAACTATAGGTTTTGAAGACAAACTCTGGCTGGCGGCGGACAAGCTCCGTGGAAATGTGGATGCTTCAGAGTATAAGCATGTGGTCTTGGGACTTATATTTCTTAAATATATTTCAGACTCTTTTCAGGCAAAATATGACGCTCTCCTTGCGACTAAAGACACGGAATACACCGACCCGGAAGATCGTGATGAATATACCAGTGATAATATATTCTGGGTTCCTTCGGAGGCTCGCTGGGACAGCCTTGTTGCGAAGGCGAAGTCTCCTGAAATAGGTAAAATCCTTGATGATGCTATGATTGCCATTGAGAAAGAGAACAAAATCCTCAAAAACATTCTTCCGAAAACATATGCACGCCCGGAAATTGATAAAACCCGCCTCGGTGAATTGCTGGACATCATCGGCTCTATTCCTCTTATTGACAGAACCAAGACATCTAAAGACCTTTTAGGCAGAGTGTATGAATATTTCCTCGGCAAGTTTGCGGCAAAAGAGGGCAGATCCGGCGGTGAATTTTATACTCCTGAGTGCGTGGTTAAGCTTCTGGTTGAAATGATTGAGCCGTATAAGGGCAGAGTTTATGACCCGTGCTGCGGTTCAGGCGGTATGTTTGTTCAGTCTGAAAAGTTTGCCACTGAACATGGCGGAAAGCTGAGAGATATTTCTGTTTATGGGCAGGAATACAACGCTACCACATGGCGGCTGGCTAAGATGAACCTAGCCATAAGGGGCATAGAGGCTAATCTCGGCGGTGAGTGGGCAGATTCTTTCACAAATGATCTGCATAAGGATCTCAAGGCAGACTTCATCCTCGCTAACCCGCCTTTTAATACAAGCGATTGGGGCGGAAACAGACTGAAAAATGATTTGCGCTGGAAATATGGCACTCCGCCGGAGAACAACGCAAACTATGCATGGATACAGCATTTCATACACCACCTTGCACCTAACGGTGTGGCCGGCTTTGTCCTTGCTAACGGCTCAATGAGCAGCAACACAAGCGGCGAAGGCGAAATAAGAAAGAACATAATAGAGGCAGATCTTGTGGACTGTATGATTGCTTTACCCGGTCAGCTTTTTTATACAACACAGATTCCTGTCTGCCTGTGGTTTATAGCCCGCAATAAAGGCAGAAACGGGCACAGGGAGCGCAAAGGGGAGACGCTATTTATTGATGCCCGAAAAATGGGCAGGTTGGAAGACAGAGTCCACCGTGTGCTTGATGATGAAGATTTAAGGAAAATAGCAGGGACATATCATTTATGGCGAAGCAAAGAAAAGTTTGAAGAATATAAAGACACTGCAGGCTTCTGCAAATCCGTAGCGATAGAAACAATAAGAGAGCATGATTATGTCCTCACTCCCGGACGCTATGTCGGGGCGGAAGAGGTTGAGGATGACGGCGAACCTTTTGATGAGAAAATGAAACGCCTCTCTGCCGAGCTTTATAAGCAGATGGCAGAGGGAGAAAGACTGGATGCAGTGATTAAGGAAAATCTGGCGAGGCTGGGCTATGGGGAGGTTAAAAATGACTAACCCCCCTGCATCACCAAATACAGACTTTCTTTTTTATGAAGCGGATGACGGCAAGACAAAAATACAGGTGCGTATTCAGGATGAAACGGTATGGATGAGCCAGAAAGCACTCGCAGAGCTTTATCAGTCTACTGTTCCGAATATTAATCAGCATATTAAAAGTATTTATGAAGATGGAGAACAGCCTCCAGAGGCAACTATTAAGAAATACTTAATAGTTCAAACCGAAGGCAGGAGAGAGGTTGAGCGTTTAATAGACCATTACAACCTCGAAATGATCATCGCTGTCGGTTATCGTGTACGTTCAAAACGCGGTACACAGTTCCGCCAGTGGGCGACAGAGAGATTGACCGAATACATGGTGAAAGGCTTCACTATGGATGACGAGCGATTGAAGGATGGGCGCAACCTTGGTGAGGATTACTTTGATGAGCTGCTGGAACGCATACGGGACATCAGAGCATCCGAACGAAGATTTTATCAGAAAATTACGGATATATACGCTCAGTGCAGCATTGATTACGATAAAGATTCTGACATTTCAAGAGAGTTTTATGCCACCGTGCAGAATAAGCTCCACTGGGCAATACACGGACATACTGCGGCAGAACTCATCGCCGAGAGGGCAAAAGCAGATAAGCCGAACATGGGCTTGCAGACATGGAAAAACTCTCCGCATGGAAAAATCAGAAGCAGAGATGTTGAAACTGCCAAAAACTACCTGGCAGAAACAGAACTGAAAGAACTGAACAGGATTGTTGTAATGTATCTGGATTA
Source organism: Geovibrio thiophilus (assembly GCF_004087915.1). Taxonomy (NCBI): domain Bacteria; kingdom Pseudomonadati; phylum Deferribacterota; class Deferribacteres; order Deferribacterales; family Geovibrionaceae; genus Geovibrio; species Geovibrio thiophilus. The sequence continues at coordinate 2,507,127 of NZ_CP035108.1, read as the reverse complement.
TGCCGAGCTACAGGCAAGCAGAAGGCAGACCATGACCATGAAGGAATGGGCGGACAAGCTGGACAGCTTCTTACAGTTTAATGAAATGGATGTGCTGAACAACGCAGGCAGAATATCCGCAGAAGTGGCAAAGAAGCTAGCCCTCGGTGAGTTTGCGAAATATACGGAAAAACAGAAAAAGCTGGAAGCGGAAGCACCCACAAGTGATTTTGACAAACTTGTCAGCAAAACCCGCAAGCTGGGAAAGGGTGAGTAGGATGGGTGAGTGGAGAGAGTATACTTTAGACGATGTCTGCTTGAAAATAACAGATGGAGCTCATCAAAGCCCTAAGTCAGTTGATATTGGAATGTCAATGGTATCTGTTAAAGACCTTACACCTTTTGGCTTAAATATAGAAACAGCGAGAAAAATTTCAAATGTGGACTATGAAATGCTCGTTAAGCAAGGGTGTCAACCTGAAGTTGGGGATGTCTTGATTGCTAAAGATGGCAATAGTGCCTTAGACACTGTATGCAATATAATAGAACCTGTCGAGGTAGTTCTACTGTCTTCTGTCGCAATTTTAAGACCTAATACTACATTAATTGATTCAAGATTTTTAAAGTACTATTTTTCGTCTAATAGGACAATTGGTTACTTGAAAACAAATTTCATTTCTGGTGCGGCAATTCCCCGTGTAGTTCTTAGAGATTTTAAGAAAGCGTTAATAATGTTGCCAGACCTAGAAACACAGGAATCAATTTCAGATATTTTGCAATCCCTTGATGACAAGATTGAACTAAACCGAAAGATGAATGAGACGCTGGAGGAGATGGCGAGAGCTATTTTCAAGAGCTGGTTTGTGGATTTTGACCCTGTGCATGCAAAAGCCAGAGGCGAAAAGCCCGCAGGTATGCCGGACGAAATCGCCGACCTCTTCCCCAGCGAATTTGTCCACTCCGACCAACTAAACAAACCCATCCCCAAAGGCTGGGAAGTTAAACCTATAAGCTGTTTAGCAGATTTAAACTCTAAGTCTTGGACGAATAAGAATGCTCCCAAAAAAATAAAATATATAGATTTAGCAAACACGAAAAATGGAGAGATAAGTTTAGTCATAGAATATTTATTTCCGGAAGCGCCAAGCAGAGCAAGAAGAGTTCTTTCTATTGGTGACACCATCATAGGAACTGTGAGACCGGGCAATAGGTCTTTTGCCTATATTTCTGACGATGGACTTACAGGAAGCACTGGTTTTGCAGTAATGACCCCTAAACAATTTGACTTCAAAGAGTTTGTATTTTTAGCACTGACGCAAGACTCCTCAATAGATTATTTTGCTCATTTAGCTGATGGTGCGGCTTACCCCGCCGTAAGACCAGAGGTTGTTGCAAATATAGAATTTGTAATTCCTCCTGAAAACATAGTGAAAGCATTCTCTATTACGACTGCTGATTTGCTTGTGAAAATAGATCTGAATAGAAAACAGAATATTGAATTAAGTGTAATTAGAGACTCCTTGCTCCCAAAACTCATCAGCGGAAAAATTGAGGTGTAGTATGATTGAAGTTATTAAAAACTTATATGTTGGAAATGACACGAGTTGCTCAATGTGTGATTCCGAGTGGGCAATTGTTCATGCTTGTAAGAGCTGTCACCAAAAATTTCTTCGTTATAAGAAAGCTCTTCCACAGAACCATCCAAGTTATTTAGTGCATTTTGAAAAGAATCACTTATTTTTGAATCTAGTAGACATGGAGAGAATGTTCCTTCCAAATTTTACTCATCCAATAATGAAGGCTGCATTTGAATTTCTTGACGAGCAAATACCTCAGAGAAAAGTTTTGATTCATTGCAACCAAGGGCAGTCTCGTTCCGCCGGGGTTGCTTTAGCATATATGGCTAAAAAGAACATGATTAAGAATAATGATTTTAAGATAGCATATACAGAGTTTAAAAATATTTATACACCAGCACAAATTGGTATTGGCTTTGAGTTGTATCTTGGTAATTATTGGAATGAAATAATGGTATTATGAGGCAATTATGTCTGAATTACAAACTTTTAAGATAAAAAATAAAATAGAACCGATAATAGCTACACTTTACAAGTATTATAAATCAAAGGAAATGCTTGAACATGCCAAAGTCATTAAATCTCAATATCGAATTGACGAAGCTGTTGATTATGATAACTGGAATGGCGGAGTGTATGGTCATGATATTTATTTTAAAATATCTGATTCTTTAGCTTGTGAGTTGATTGAAAAAGATGGAATAGATAAAGAAATTTTAGAGCTAATAAATAAACAACTTAATATACACAACGAATATGTGTCAAATGTATATTTGGAAACAGATGAAAATTCATTTAATCCAAATTGGCGAGAAGATGATGGTGTAACTGCTGCAAGAGACCTTAAGGGAGATATAGTCCAAGCGTCTGAATACGATGACCTGTGGGAGAAACCGGGGTTAAGGCTTTTTCTTAGTCATAAAGCTAACTATAAAAAAGAAACGAAAATACTCAAGGATGAGCTTGCTAAATTTGGGATAAGGGCTTTTGTTGCTCATGAAGATATCACTCCTTCCGCTGAATGGCAGACAGAAATTGAAAGAGCTCTTTCAAGTATGGATGCGCTTGTAGCCTTACTTACTCCTGACTTCCACGAGAGTGAGTGGACTGATCAAGAAGTTGGTATCGCTTTTGGAAGAAGGGTTCCAATTATCTCATTAAGACTAGGTAGAGATCCATATGGCTTCTTTGGTAAATGGCAAGGTATAAGCTGCATTGGGAAGACAGATTCTAAAAAAGCTGAAAAAATCTTTTCTATCCTATTTAAGAAGCACTGCAAGAGGCATGAGCTTTTTAATGGGATAATCTTTAACTTCAAAAACTCATCTTCATTTGCGAATTCAAAAGCCAATTTCCAAAAACTTGAAGAGATTACTCCGTTTTCGGATGAAGAAAAAGAATTAATAAAAGAAGCTTATAATAGCAACAGTCAAAACTATGGCTGCACATATGCAAAAAATAGACTTAACACACTCATGGAAGATTAGGTTGCTATGACTAAACCCACTGAAGATACCCTCGAACAGGTTTTGATCGATTTCTTTAAAGAACTTGGGTGTGAATACATTTTAGCCGGAGATGCGCATGAAAAATAACTCCGACCTGCTGATATACCAATCTGAAAATGGAGACATAAAAATTGATGTCAGGCTTCAGGATGATACCGTGTGGCTGACTCAAGATCAGATGGCGCAGCTGTTTGGTAAGGCAAAATCAACAATTAATGAGCATATAAAAAATATTTTTGATGAAAAAGAACTTATAGAAGAAGATGTAATGAGAAAATTCGGAAATACCGAATTTTCTACCAAACCAACTAATTATTATAGCCTTGATGTAATAATATCAGTTGGTTACAGAGTGAAATCACTGCAAGGCACACAGTTTAGAATTTGGGCTACAAAAAGACTGAAAGAATACATAGTCAAAGGTTTTGCCCTTAACGATGACAGGTTTAAAACCGGAAACTCTATGAACTACTTCAACGAGCTTCAAGAGAGAATCCGTGAAATCCGCCTGTCTGAAAGGTTTTTCTACCAGAAAATCAAAGATATATACAGAACCAGCATTGATTACGATCCGAAAGACGAAAAAACAATTGAGTTTTTTAAAATAGTGCAGAATAAGCTGATATGGGCTGTAAGCGAACAAACTGCCGCTGAGCTTGTATACAGACGTGCGGATGCAGCACTTCCTCTGATGGGAATGCTCTCATACGGCAAAAAAGGCGACAAGCCAATTAGAAAAAGCGACATAACGACCTCTAAAAATTATCTTAATGGGGACGAAATTAAACTTCTTGGTCTGCTTGTGGAACAATATCTTGCCTTTGCCGAGACAATGGCTCAGCAACGTACACCGATGTATATGAAAGACTGGATTCAGCGGCTTGATGCTATCATACAGCTTAACGGCAGAGAACTTTTGACACATGCCGGAAAAATCAGCAGAGCAATTGCCGACGAGAAAGCTGCTATAGAGTACGAGAAGTACAAGGACGAGCAGAAACGTATAGAAAAAGAAGAAAGCTTAAAAGAGCTGGAAAATGATTTAAAAGGGCTTCAAAAGGATATTAATGGATGAAACTCATTGAAGATACTCTCGAACAGGTTTTGATCGATTTCTTTAAAGAACTGGGCTACCAGTACGCCTTTGCGCCTGATTTTACAAAAACTGATGATGAGGATGGCGATTATGAACGGGAGAGTGCGTCAGAGGTGGTGCTTCTCGGTCGTCTGAAAACAAAGCTCACTCAGATTAACCCATCTGTACCCATTGACCAGATTGATGAAGCGATCAAGAAACTGCTTAATCTTGAGAGCGTAAAGCTCATAGAGAATAACCGAACGTTCCATAAATACATCACAGACGGCATAAGCATTCCTTATCAGGAAGACGGCGAAGCGAAGACTGCCCTTATCAAGCTCTTTGATTTTAACGATATTTCCAACAACGACTGGTTGGTGGCGAACCAATTCACCGTCACCGAGGCAAAGGAAAACCGCAGACCGGATGCTGTGGTATTCGTAAACGGGCTTCCCCTTGCCGTAATTGAGCTGAAAAGCCCGTCTGATGAAAAGGCAACTATGTTTGATGCCTTTACACAGTTGCAAAACTATAAAAGCTTCATTCCGAACCTTTTTAATTACAATGAAATCCTTATCGCTTCTGACGGGTATAAAGCCGCAGCAGGCAGCCTGACCGCAGACTGGGAGCGATTTATGCCGTGGAAAACCGTTAACGGCGAGAAAGAACCCAGAGGCATGATTGAGCTTGAAGTGCTTGTGAAAGGTATGTTTCAGAAGGAACGCTTTCTGGACATAATACGCAACTTTATTGTGTTTGAAGTGAGTGACGACAAAATCATAAAAAAGATGGCGGGTTACCATCAATATCACGCAGTTAACAAGGCTCTGGAGCGCACCGTAACAGCAACTTCTGCCGCAGGTGATAAGCGGATTGGCGTTGTTTGGCACACTCAAGGCAGCGGTAAGAGCCTTTCCATGATTTTTTACTCAGGCAAAGTTGTTCAGAAGCCGGAACTCAGCAACCCCACTCTCGTTATTCTTACTGACAGAAACGATCTCGATGATCAGCTATTCGGCAACTTCTCGCTGTGCAGCGATCTCCTTCGTCAGAAGCCGGTTCAGGCAGAAAGCAGAGCGCATCTGCGGGAACTGCTTAATGTCGCCTCAGGCGGGATAGTTTTTTCCACTATTCAGAAGTTTTTCCCGAAGGAAGGCGAAGACAGTCATCCTGAACTCAGCTCACGCAGAAACATAATAGTAATGGCGGATGAGGCACACAGAAGTCAGTATGACTTCATAGACGGCTTCGCGCGCCACATCAGAGATGCTCTGTCCGGTGCCTCATTCATCGGTTTTACCGGAACGCCTATCGAAACATCAGACAAAGTGACCACCGCTGTTTTCGGCGAATACATAGATATTTACGATATGGAAGATGCCGTTCGGGATGGAGCGACAGTCCGTATATATTACGAGGCACGCCTTGCCAAGATAGAGTTTGACGAGAAAACAAAGCCGACTCTTGACCCTGAGTTTGAAGAAGTTACAGAAGATCAGGAAGAATACGAAAAGCAAAAACTACAGGCAAAATGGACAGCCCTTGAGGCACTCGTGGGTGCTAAAAGCAGGCTTGAGCTTGTGGCAAAGGATATTGTTGAGCATTTCGAGGCAAGGCTTTCAGCCATGGACGGAAAAGGCATGGTAGTCTGCATGAGCCGCCGCATCTGTGTTGAATTATATAACGAAATAGCCAGGCTGCGCCCTGAATGGCATGACGGAGATGATGACAAAGGCTTTATGAAAATAGTCATGTCCGGCTCCGCATCGGACAGGGCAGAATGGCAACCGCATATACGCACCAAACAGCAGCGGGAAGAGATGGCAAACAGGTTCAAGAAGCCTGACACCGGCTTCAAGCTGGTTATTGTCCGTGATATGTGGCTTACGGGCTTTGATGCACCTTGCCTGCATACAATGTATGTTGATAAGCCAATGGGCGGGCACAATCTTATGCAGGCTATTGCCCGTGTGAACCGTGTTTTTAAGGATAAGCCCGGCGGTTTGGTTGTTGATTACATCGGCATTGCGGATGACCTTAAAAACGCTATGAGAAACTATACTGCAAGCGGTGGCAAAGGACAGTCACACCACGACAAAGACGAAGCTGCCGCATACATGATAGAAAAATTTGAACAGGTGATCGATCTTCTGCACGATTTTGATTATGAAACCCTCCTGAATAAAAAGGACAAAGACCGCTTAAACGGTATAGCCGAGGCGATGGAGCATATCCTCTCCATTGACCGTAAGATGGATTTCATAAAGATGGTCACAGAGCTTTCCCGTGCCTTTGCTTTGGCTGTTCCTGCGCCGCAGACAGCGGAAATAAGGGATTATGTGGGCTTATTTCAGGAGATCAAGGCAGGACTGATAAAGAACACTATCACAACAGAAAGAAAATCTCCCGATGAGCTGGACACAGCAATAAAGCAGCTTGTGTCAAAAGCTGTGTCAGCAAATGGGGTTGTTGATGTTTTTCAGGCAGCGGGGCTGGATAAACCTGAAATATCTATATTGTCCGATGAGTTTCTGGCAGAAGTGAAAGAGTATCCGTACAAAAACCTTGCCGTTGAGATGCTGGCGAAACTTCTGGCAGATGAGATAAAGATCAGGTTGAAGCGTAATGTTGTGAAAGCCCGCTCTTTCATGGAGAAACTGGAAGAATCAATGAAAAACTACCAGAACCGCTCAATTGAGGCAGCCATGGTTATTCAGCATCTCATAGATCTGGCAAATGATGTTAACAAGGAAAGAGGAAGGGGCGGCAGTCTTGGGTTGTCTGATGATGAAATAGCCTTTTATGATGCCCTTCTGACGGAAAATGCCGCTTTTGGCGATATGCTCCTGAAGAAAATGGGGGATGAACTGAAGGTTATCGCTGTTGAGCTTGTGCAGGCGGTAAAAAAGAACGTCAGCATTGACTGGACAAAAAGGGAGTCAGTGAAAGCCCGTTTGCGTGTAATCGTTAAGAAAATTCTCCGCAAATACGGCTATCCGCCGGAAGCCAGCGACGACGCAACACGTATTGTCCTTGAACAGGCAGCAGTATTATGCAACGAGTGGGCAGAGGGTTAGAAATGGATTTTTTTGAGAAATGCAAAAAATTAGAAGAATTATATACAAAAAATTCTATCAATAATTTGAGAAAAAATTGGAGTCCCGTAAAGTCTAAATTAATAATTATTGTAATGTTAATTGTTACAATGCTATTATTCATTAGTATAAACTTTATTTTATTTCAAAAAATCAGTAATTTTTCAATATATTTAATAAATTTAGCAATATGGTCTCCTCTTACTATCGCTACCCTTATATACGATTCTTGTATAAAAGATAAAATCAAAAGCAATATCCCCATAGCAAAAGAAGTTTTTGTTACAATCGATAATGAATGGAGGGAACTCAGAAGCAACATGTTTGTTTATGAGGTGACATTTACTGAAAAGACTTTTGGGGTTATTTTTGATGATCAATTTATCAGTGACTTTAAAAATATAGACGATTCAAAGAAAAATATAAACAAGACAACAATAACCTTTAAAAATAGTTTTGTGTCATTAATAATATCATTTATCTTAATCATAATTGAACAACTTATTGTTTTTTCTGGTAAAATTATTGGAGATAAAGAGATAGCACTATTTAACATATTGCTGTTAGTATCAATTGTTCTTATAGCATTCTTTTTTATTAACAGACAGGTGGTACCCATCTTTAGTACAGTTTTTAGACTGAAATAAGGTGGAAACTCTCAGTCATTTTATCATCTTTTTTCCAGATTTGAATCTCTAATCCGTTATAAGCTTCATATGGCGTTCTGTCGCCCAGAGAAGAATGCGGTCTTCCTGTATTGTAGAAATTTATCCAGTCCGCCAGTCCTCGTTTCAGCTCGTGTCCGTTATCAAACGCATGGAGATAGACAAAGCTATATTTCAATGTCCGCCAGATACGCTCAATCATGACATTATCCATCCAACGCCCCTTGCCGTCCATAGAGACCTTAATCCCTGCATCTTTAAGGGTTTGCGTAAATTCATAGCTGGTAAACTGACTCCCCTGATCAGTATTAAAGATTTCAGGTGTTCCGTACTTTTCAAGGGCTTCCTCAAGCGCAGCCACGCAGAAATCAGAATCAAGGCTGTTTGAAAGTCTCCAACTGAGAACTTTTCTGCTGTACCAATCCATAATAGCCACCAGATAGAGGAATCCTCTTCTCATTGGTATGTAGGTAATATCCGAGCACCAAACTTGATTAGGGCGGTTTATATCAATATCTCTAAGCAGATACGGATATGTCTTATGCTCCGGATGTGGAACACTGGTCTTGGGCTTCTGATAAACAGCAGCTATGCCCATCTTCTTCATAAGCCTGCTGACACGCTTGCGGCTAACATTGTATCCATACCTTCTGATAAGCTTTGCCATCTGTCTGGAACCAAAGTCAGGTGTCGCCATAAACTGCTTATCTATTATGCGCATGAGTTCAAGATTCAACGCCGACTCGCCTGACTCTTGATAGTAATAGCAGGAGCGGCTGATGCCCAAAAGCTCGCACTGACTGCTGATGGACAGGCTGCTTTTTACGTTATCGATCATAAGCTTCCTCCGGGATATGCTTACCGTTTCCCGAAGGCTCGCTGCAAAAAATCACGTTCCACCGTCAGCTGGCCTATTTTTGCGTGAAGATCCTTTATCTCAGACTCTGTTCGCTCTTCAGACTTGCAGGGCTTGTTGGCAAAGATTGATGCCATACCCTCTATGGCTTCTTTCTTCCACTTGGAAATCTGGTTCGGGTGAACATTATACTTGGCTGATAATTCTGATAAAGTCAGCTCTTCTCGAAGAGCTTCAAGAGCTACTTTCGATTTAAACTCCGCTGAGTAACGGGTACGTTTGGCCTTTGACATCGCATGGTCCTCCAATATGCTTTTTACACCTTAGCATACTGTACAGATTTTGGGGACCACCTCTATGTTCTCTTCGCATTGGCGTATTGACAAAATTTATTGCCCTAAACATGCTTTATGGTAAGTATTGTATACCTAAAGAATCACTTCTTTTCGTGTTTGATTCACTGTTCTAATTCCTCCTTTTACAAACAATAATACTTACAGAACATTATACAAATGTTTATTTCCATAAGGAGGAAGTATGCGCTACCTGTCGGTTACGTGTATGCTCTTCTGTTTTTTATTGTCAGTTACGGCAATGAAGGCGGAAGCATTTGAGAACGGCGCTTCAAACACGCCGGACAGCCGGACGCAGCAGGTCTCTCCCGGACAGTTCAAGGAGAGCTACGAGGGTATAGGTCTTACAGAGGACACCAAGATCTACCTTACGCTGACGTCCCGCTACAGACTGCGTACGAACGACTACGCAGACGATCAGGATTTTTACCAGTATCTCCGTGTCCACACGGACGCAGTGAAGCTCGGTGACGGAACGGTGAGATTCGCCGCGTTCGCCAGATTCGCGGATGACATTGACGGAGACCACAAGAAGAGCTGGGGAGATAATTACTACTATTATCACCGTGACGCTCTTGACACCCAGCTCGGTTATGATGACTGGGCTCCGAGACTGTACAACGGCTACGCTCAGTTTGACGGCGTAATCAAGAACACAGTCCTGAATGTGGGACGCTTCTATCTTTCCCATCAGAACACCTTCCAGCTTGACGGAGCGGACGCTTCAGTGAAGCTCGGCGAGATGGTAGAGGTATACGCTTTCGGGGGTAAACCCGTGAGCTACTACTATGATGTTGATGACGACACGCTGTTCGGCGGCGGAATCAATGTTAAGGTGATGGAGCAGACCAAGATAGGGGCAGAGTATGTCCGTCTCGATGTAACGGACATAGATGACGACTACACCAAGTTCAGGCTCGATCAGGCTATTCCTAACGGTAACCTTGTTCTCGCCTACACTCTTCTGAATGACGCAGCCACAGTTAACGCCGAAGGCACCTATGAGATAGTCTCCACGGGAACTATCCTCACGCTGAAATATGAAGGTCTTACTGATGAGGTCGACTATGAGAACTCATACGTGGTGAACCCCCTGACGAATACCCTTCTCGCGGAGAGCAAGTACAGCAAGTACGAAGCGGGAGTATATCAGGCATTCCTTAAGAACTTCGCCGCTGGACTCACCTATGAGACCAAGGCAGTGAGCGGCACGGAGAACTTCGACAACCGTGATTATTCCAGAATCAAGGGTAAATTCGACATTTACGGACTCCCCTCCGAGAACACATATGTATCGTTCAGCGTAGACTACTGGGATGTAAAGAACACCCCCGACTCAGACGACAACGAGCGTCTTCAGTACGGAGTTCAGGTCAGCCAGAAGGTCGGACGCACTATGGACGTATGGGCAGGCACGTCCTTCAGCCGTTATGAGTATGACTACATAAACGACAGAAGGAAGGACTCTGTAAGAAGCTACTACATAGGCGGTCAGTATCAGCCGACGAAGATCCTCAGCCTTATGGCGGATCTGAGCATGGAGGATACGGAGTTCTATGATGATGTTGATACGAGCCTTGACAAGAACTACACGGCAGAGCTGTGGGCTAATATCATTTTTTAGGGAGGAGATTTATGAAAGCGAAGATAACTGTACTCTCTATGGTAATGGCTATGCTGCTTGTTGCTGTGTATGCCTTTGCCGTGGAATCGAATAAACCCTCCAGTCACGATATTTCCTGGATGGACAGACACGGCTCGGCAAGTAAGGTGAACAAGCAGGAATGCCTTGAGTGCCATACCGATCAGGTGAGCTGTATCCAGTGCCATCAGGAAGTATCACCGAGAAGCCATACCCCTTCGTGGACGAAGAGGGGTCACGGACTTGAGGCGAGATGGGACAGAAGCTCCTGTACGACCTGCCATAAGGAAGACAGCTGCATAGAGTGTCACAGCGTGACTCCCCCTTCCAGCCACAGACCGGGCTGGGGCGGTTCCGGAGCCAGCCTGAACAGACACTGCAACAACTGCCACTACCCTGTGCAGGACAATTCATGCTTTGTATGCCACAAAACGGCGCACGCGCCTAATGCGTACTAGATGTTAGGAGGATATAATGAGTCTTAAAGATAAACTTACGGAAAAACAGATCACTCGCAGATCGTTTATGAAATGGGCTGGAGCCTTGAGTACTACTGCTGCTCTTTTTGGATGTGGCGGTTCCGGCGGACCAGATGAGTATGGTTCTGTTGTTACAAATCAAGATAGTTTTGAATTTGATAATGAGCTTACAGCAGTAATGGGAACACACCCACACAACTGTGGAGGAAGATGCCCGTTTAAGTTCTATGTAAAGGATTTTGGAACACCAAAGGCAAAAATCGTAAAGCTCACTTCTGCGGGAGACATACCCAGGGAAGATTCACTTGATAAAGATGAATCTATTGAGTTTGTGCAAACAAGAGCATGTGTAAGAGGCTATGCACAGATTAAAAGAACTTATTCACCTGACAGGCTGAAATACCCGCTTGTCCAAACAAAAGAACGAGGAGATGTTACTGGTTTTAAAAGAGTAACCTGGGATGAAGCGCTTGAGCGAGTGGCAGACATGATTTCTGAAGTACACTCCAGATATGCAACAGGTGAACTACCTTATGTTCCTATGGTTGCTGGTCCTCCAAATGGGCTACACAATACGATGATGTTTGCGGGTATGCCTTTTATGGGTTTTGCAGAGGGCGCAGGTTCTGCTTTATCTCAGTATCTTGGTCCTACAATACTTCCGACAGGTGCTCCTTCATTTGAAAATATGCTTTTTGCATCTGTAGGTTCTGTTGGTCTATTACCAGGACTAGCAGGTGGTAACTCTGTGTATAACTATAAACATTCTGATTTCATCATACAGTGGGGGGCCGATCCAGCTGTAAAAGAACCTAATAAAACTTTTTTTCTGACTAAAGCTAAAGAAGCTGGTGTACCAATAGTTACTATAGACGCACAATATACAGACACCGCTTCAATTCTTTCTACTGGGTTTCCTGAGTACGATCTCCCCCAGTTTATTCAGGTAAGACCGCAGACTGATTCTGCAATAGCAGTTGCAATGGCCTATATCATTTACAAAAATGGATGGCATAATGATGATTTTATAAAAACCAATTGTTTTGGGTTCTATCCGACACAAGATGCAGGCAATGACAGTGCTGGAAATCCTTTTCCTTTTGTTGAAGCGCCTAAACATCCAGGTTACGTTATGCATAAATTAGACTTCTCATTTACAAAACAACTTAATAATAACCAGCATCCTTTAGCTGATGCAAATTTATACAATCAGGAGATTCATGTCCCTACAGGAATGTCATTTGTTGAGTATCTAGATAAACTGGGCGTTGACAAAGCAGTAGAATTAGGTATTCCTGACAACCAAGATGCTGTTGTAACATGGGCCTCTCAACTATCTGGTGTAGAGAAAACTACAATAATAAATCTAGCAGATGCTTTTGCACATGCAGGAGATGTCTTTCTGGAAAATGGAAATAATGGTGGTCAGAAAACAAATAACGGCATGCATAATGTATGGATGATGATATGTCTCGCTGCAATGTGCGGTCATACTATTAAAAAGGGCGGTAACCTCGGAGTTAACTCAAGTGATGGAGAATCAAACCCTGTGACATTCCCTGGAGGTATTATGTACCCACAGCTTGGGAAGGGGACAACTTATCCATTTATTGCTGTGGATGCAAATAAGTTTGTTGACCTTGTTATTACAGGCAGGGATGGAAGAAATAAGGAACAATTTTACAAAGATGTTAAATACGTTTCTGAAGTTGATCTCGGTTCTCCTGAAACTGCTAAACTTGAAGTGGACATGGTGTTAGGTTCCTATCATATCACCAATTCATTTAATACATGTCCAAATACAAACAAAGCAGTAAATATTTTTACACAAAAAGAAGGCAGCCACTATAAAATTAAGCATTACGTTATGTATGAACAGTTTATGACACCTACAGCTGCTTATGCAGATGTGATATTACCTGCCTGTTCACACCATGAAAAACCTTTTTTCACTAGCGGGGAAGCTACATATTTTCAAAATAAGCTTGTTGAACCTATGTACGATACCAGATCAGATGTAGATATAGACATTGAACTCGCTAAAAAACTTAGTGCTAAAGGTATTCCAATTTCTTACGGCAAAGATGGCAAAACAGATGAAGAACTTTGCAAGGAAGCTTGGGAGACAGCAGAAGTACCAGCAGATATTGAAAAGCCTACATTTGAAAAAGTAAAGATTACTGGTAAAATTCAAAAAGAAATTGATACTGATAACATCCCCAACCCTATGGAAGTTTTGATGAATTATCTACCCTATACGACTGAGACAGGAAAGATCCAATTCTTTTCACCGTTCTATTACTATAGAGACAAGTGTGATCTAAGCACCCAAGAGGGCGCCTATAGGATAGAACCAAGAGCAATGTATGTGGAGCCTTACCAAGGTTATGACAAAATAATGAAAAAAGAAAATACGGGCGTTAAAGGTATTGAGTATACGATGCAGTTTACAACAAAACATGCAAGAAATAGGGCTCACACTGTTTATGACAATGTTTCAGTAATACGCGACAAGTTTGACTACCCTAAACGTGCAATTATGAATCCAAGTGATGCTTATAAAAGAGGTATCAAGGATGGAGACGAGGTTTACATATTTAATGACTGGGGCTGCATAAAAGTAGGAGTGGGGATTTCTCCTACGATAAATGAAGGTGTTGTGAGTCTGCCACATGGAGTGTGGTACAGGAAAGGAAGTGAAACTTACGAAGCTTGGTATGACATAGACTTGGGGAATTCAGTAGAAACCAAAACTGTAGAAACAGTAGATTATTATAAACATATTGTCCATGTCGATATTGGTGGTTGTGAAAACACTTTAACTCATGACAAAGACTTCGGCAGTCCTAAAGATCCGCTGTGTGGACAGGTTGGAGATAATCATTTTAACGGTAATCTTTGTGAAGTTAGCAAAGTTCATCCTGATAGGAGGTAAACTATGAGCCAGTGGGGATTTTATTTTGATCAGACTAGATGTGTCGGCTGTAATGCTTGTGCGCTTGCATGTAAATGCTGGAATGACGACAGGCGTGGCGATTATAAGATAAATAGTGATCCTATGAACCCAAATACTGACTGGTATAGTTCGGGCACTTATGTTGTCGATATTAATGAAATGGACAATAAATCTTTCTATCTTAACAGTGAAGGAGAAACAAATTTTGAACAAAACAGAAAATACTATATGAAAGAAGACTGGCGGAGGGTGAATTCCAACGAAAGAGCTTTTCCTTATTCGTTGCAATTTACTTCAGTTGCCTGTAACCACTGTACAAACCCTGCTTGTGTTGCCGCTTGTCCAATGGGTATTATATACAAAGAAGAATCTCATGGTATTGTTCTTGTAAACAATGATACTTGTATTTCGTGTGGCAGCTGTAAAGAAGCATGTCCATGGGGCGCACCACAGTTTTATGCACCTAATTTTAGTCAGTATGGCTTGGATGACCCCACCAGACCAAGAATGACAAAATGTACGTTATGTCTGGACAGAATCAAAGAAGGGCTTAAACCGGCATGTGTCGCCGCTTGTATTAACAGAGCTTTAGATGCTGGTCCTGTTGATGAGCTGAGAGCAAAATGGGCTAGTGCTGGTAAGAGTGTTGTAGAGTATACTCAAATGCCAAATGAAGACTTTGCTAGCAGTAGTGGAATCGAACCCAATATCATTTTTGTTAAAAAATAGTTATTAAAATACAGGCAGGAGTTTCAGTAGTTTTCTCCTGCCTGTGCTTTTTAAATTTTAAGGATTTCTATGAACATTGTTTTGATTAATATGAACCAACTTGATACATTACATTCAACCAATACTATTCCTATTTTGCAAGGATACATAGCAGCATATCTCAAAAAACATAACCATGATGTTTTAATCGTTGACGATTTAAAAGATGCATCCCTATCGTTAGAAAGCCTAAACAAGTTAATGCAAGAATTTAGACCTAAAGTCATAGGATTCACCGGCTATCATTACTTGATGGAACGTATACGTTTTTTTGCACGTTTTATAAAAGAATATTATCCAGAAACAAAGTTGATATTAGGCGGACCACAAGCTCTTTTTCTCCCAGTGGATGGGCTTATGGAACTTTATGATTTTGACATAATCTGCAATAGAGGTGAAGGAGAGTTAACTACACTTAAGATTGCTGAAGCATTAGAGAATGGAAATACGCTCCATAACGTTCCTGGGATTTTGTTTAAAGACAACAATGAAATCATTGCCACCAAACAACCTAGTTGCTTACCTCAAAATCTTGATTTATACCCTTCGCCATATACTAATCAAATTATTGATTTAAGTATGAAAAAATCGGCTTGTATTTTTACATCCAGGGGGTGTGAACATTTTTGTAATTTTTGTGTTACTCCTTTATTTAATCATAGAAATATACGTTTTCACTCTGTAGAACATGTTTTAGAAGAAATGTCATATTTAGAAGCAGTAGGTATGGAAAATTTATGGATAGGCGATCCTAATTTTACAGCATACAAGGATCGAACAATTGAACTGTTGGAGCAAAAAATCAAAAGAGGTATAAAAATACCTTTTTGGTGCCAAACTAGAGTTGATATGGTTGATAATGAACTGTTGAAGCTGATGCAAAGAGCAGGTCTTTATTGCATAGGTTTCGGATTAGAATCAGGGACTGACAAAATACTTAGTAATATGTGTAAAGATGTGTCTTTATCTAAATTTCATGAAATTGTCACTTTTACACAATCACTGAGTGTAAAAGTTGAACTATTCTCTATGTATGGTCAACCTGGAGAAACTTATGAAGATGCAATAAAAACAATCAGTACCGTCAGAGGCTATGGAATACCTATATATGCAAATTCATGTGCTCAACAATTACAGTTAGTTTACGGATCTGTCTACGGGAGAAATCCTGGAAAATATGGTTTTAAGACTGCCACCAAACATATACCTCGCTATCTTTCTTTTTGGCACGAATACGAAACTGATTGTTTGACACGATCTGACATAAAGAAAATACAGGCTACTTGGACACTCTATAATGCAGAAACCGACTTTAATGTAAAAAACTGTATGAATATATTTCATACCATCGATTTTATCTTAGAACACAAAGATATTTTAAAAGAAGAAAAACGTTTTTATGAATACTGGATTCATTTAGGGGCACTACTTGAAGATAAAGAAATTATAATGCAGTGCATTAATGATTTCAGGCAGAATATTTCTGCTGATAAAAAAGAATTAAAAAAGCTACTGAGGCATGCGGAACTGTATTCAGTATCAGGTGTAGTGCAAAACAGTAGCCGTGTGATTATATTCTGTCAATATGCAGGTCAATATCTACCTGAAAAACATTATCTAAAACCAGGATTAAATGAACTCAGACATAATTTCCCAAAAGAATATTTGAAAGGGATGAAGGTAAAGGACTCAATAAAAGTTTCGTTGGACGATCGTTCTGATGTCAGTGTTATAATTACAATAATCGGAATATTTAATAAAGTTAAAATTAAAGATGTTAAGCAGCTCTCTGGGGATCATTTATGGCATAATTACAGTTTTATAAATCATGAAGTTTTTGAGAAGTCACATAATGAACTTCTTTTCTTTCTTACACTAAAAAGTATTCCTTACACTCATCTTGCTAGGATTCCCCAAAAATTACTTCTCCTGATTTCTTTCTACTCTAAAATGCATAAATTTTATGAAATTGAAAAACTTTATGAAAGTATGATTAGCACTAATTCAACTCATATAGTTGCAGAAACATTTGGCGACATTCTTTCATATGCTGATAAGCATCATGAGGCAATGCAGTACTATAATAAGTCACATGAAATAGAACGTGTTATACTAAAAAAAGCTTATTCATATATGAAACTAAACAAGTATAATGAAGCATACAATATAATAAAAAATATTGACGGAAAAGATGATATAATTTATTGGGAGATTATGCTTGCGTGTTTAGAAAATCTTTTTCCTGCAAAAAAAGAAATAATCAGAAATACAAGCCATAAATTGATGACTCTGAAAGTTCATAAGGTTATTGAAAACAATAAGTGTTCTGTCTTAGATTCAAAAATTAAGTAAACTTTTAGGCTAATCCGCCCGAAAAAGAAAGTAAGAGGGACTTTTACAAAAAGAGTACTAATGAGAACGCACTTGACTTTATTTCAAAGACACCAGATTTCTTTTCTGGAGAATTAGAGTTTTAATAACAATAAGGAGAGGGTAATGGAACAAACTATTAATTTAAAAGATATCGTAGGGTTAAGGAGTAGAATGTACAGCTTTCTGTCACGAGCATACACACGTGAAACTGATGTAGCCTATCTACAACAGATAATAAGCTTTATTCCTGTACTTCGTAAATTGGGTGAAAATACATCAGATGAGATGTATCTGAAAGGTGTTGAAAAATTAATAGAGCGTATAAGTAGTATTAAAGATGAGAATGAGTACATAGAAGAACTTGCAAGAAAGTTTGCGACAATATTCCTAAATGTTTCTCCAAATAATGTTATTCCGCACGCACATCCTTATGAATCTGTTTATCTGTCTTCAAATAAACTTGTTATGCAGGAACAGCGTGATGAAGTAATAGAATTTTACGCAAAACACAATATTGGTATCGGTAAGGATTTTAAAGAGCCTGAAGATCATATAGCTGTTGAATTGAGTTTTTTGAGTATGCTGAACGAGCAAGTATTTAATGCTATTCTAGAAAATGAGATGGCTGAAGTTCAGGGTAAGCTAGAAGCTCACAAAATATTCATGGAAAAACACCTTATGAAATGGGTCCATCTTTTTGGAAATGATTTGAGAAAAGCTGACTACGATGGCTTTTATAATGCCTTTGCAGACCTCACTATGGGCTTTATAAGAATCGATTACAAGTTTCTTGTTAATTTAATCAGTTATAGTAATGAATAGTTGACACCACACCAATAAATAGAGCATAATATAAGTCCAATCCTTCTATAAATTGAAGTAATTTACAGAAGGATTGGTCTACGATGAGATTGAACACAATTGCAAAAGCGTTTTATCGTTTGTTTACATGAGTATAAATGTTATCTGAACTATCTCAAACGGTTTTAATCAGGAGAGAAGGAATTGATAAAAAAGACAAAGAATACATTGCTTGATTTATGCGTTTTGAATGCTCTACGTAGTCGCACGATAGGACGCGTATCTGTCGGTAAATGTGATGCAGATACATGATGTGATGTTTATTATCGCTAGGGAGACATCATCATTTTTTCATATGCTTGATGAAGACATAGCTGCTCTAACGTTGACTCACTATCTGTATGAAATCGGAGTTAAGGATATTGTTGTTTTCCCTGAAAAAGAGGAAGACAAATATATTGCTGATGTTGAACAGGCATTTGAACGTTTTCTGGCAGAACATGCTGCAAAGCTTTACTGCATATCCTGCTGGACAAGCACATATGCTGTTGCAATGGACTTTGCAAAAAAGATCAAAGCAAACAAACCCGACGCGGTCATTATTGCAGGTGGTCCTCATTTTTTTTCTGTTGACGAGATAAAAAACACGCTTGAAAACGAGGATGTGGATGCCGTTTTCAGAGGTGGTGGAGAGCCATTTCTGAGGTTTGCATCTGCGATGCTTGTGGACGGTACAGTCAATATTTTAAAAGAAAATGGAAGGAACGCATTTTACGGTAATCTTCCATCAAAAGGAATGTATGTACTGAAAGACGGCATATTGTCTGGCAATGGTAAAGGAACATTTCCTTACCCTGTTATTCCTATGGTAAGTGTATCAGGTGAAAACATTGAAATAAGAACAATGTTTAACGATTCGTGCCCGAATGGATGTGACTACTGTGTCATTGAGCATGCCAAAACTGACAGGAAATACACTCCTGTTCTTGGAAAAATGATTAAAAAATCAGTTGAAGAAATCAAAGAACAATTACCATCTGAAATAATTTTGTCACTGTCAGACAGTGCTCCATTCAGCCGTATTAACAGGCAAAATACAGAAGCTTTTATGAAAAATGTGTATAGTCATGCAGGCTTTGGTGGAATGAATGTTTTTGTCGATCCTGCCGACTTGGATGAAGATTTCTACAGGCTAGTTGAGCAGTTTAATATAAACACTTTTTTTATAGGCAGAGATAGAGTGATCGAAGATAGTTTTACTGGAAGAAGGCTATACAGGCTCTTGCGCTCGACTGCTGAACTTGATGATGAATATAGAATTCTTAAGGATTTCATCTTTTTTTTAAAAGATAGAAAAACAGAATGTAAACAAGAAGTTTTTTTAGGATATATACTCTCTCCTTATGAAGATGAACTAGGTTCACAAAAGATGATTAATGAGATTATAGATTTCACTGTACAATGCTCTGATATAAAAAACGTTAGAGTACAGTCCAATATGTTTCTGCTCAATCCTTATCCAGGCACAAGAGTGGCTCAACGTGCCGAAGGTGAGTTCATCCCGATGCGGTATTTCTATTATCCTTATCCCAATACATGGACAGGAGTAAATACTGTTAATATTTATCTTGAAATAGTGCGACTGATAATTGCTAAGATGTTTTGTAATAATGGAAATATATCATTCTACAAACCAATGCTCCAGCTTGCTCATGATTTGCAGTATAAGCGCAGTTTCGACTATGGTCTTTTGGACGATATTGACAGCAAGAATTTAAAGAGATTTGCAATTATGCTTACAGATAAAATTCTTTCTCTTAACCTTGGTGATGAGAAATTTCTTGATGATTATCTTGGTAATATACTCAGCCTTCACTATATTGGATGTATGCTTTCTATTGTGCTATTCAGACCCGAATATGCAGAGCGTAAAGGATTGTATGAAAAAATAATAAGAGAAGACGGCGTAGCAGAGTTTTTGAAAAGAGATTTGTCCATGATAAAAAAATATGCTCAAAAGAATAAGGAAACGTTTTACGGGCGTTATGATTTTTGAGTGTAACCAGAGGTGGTCCCCAAAATCTGTACAGTATGCTAAGGTGTAAAAAGCATATTGGAGGACCATGCGATGTCAAAGGCCAAACGTACCCGTTACTCAGCGGAGTTTAAATCGAAAGTAGCTCTTGAAGCTCTTCGAGAAGAGTTGACTTTATCAGAATTATCAGCCAAGTATAATGTTCACCCGAACCAGATTTCCAAGTGGAAGAAAGAAGCCATAGAGGGTATGGCATCAATCTTTGCCAACAAGCCCTGCAAGTCTGAAGAGCGAACAGAGTCTGAGATAAAGGATCTTCACGCAAAAATAGGCCAGCTGACGGTGGAACGTGATTTTTTGCAGCGAGCCTTCGGGAAACGGTAAGCATATCCCGGAGGAAGCTTATGATCGATAACGTAAAAAGCAGCCTGTCCATCAGCAGTCAGTGCGAGCTTTTGGGCATCAGCCGCTCCTGCTATTACTATCAAGAGTCAGGCGAGTCGGCGTTGAATCTTGAACTCATGCGCATAATAGATAAGCAGTTTATGGCGACACCTGACTTTGGTTCCAGACAGATGGCAAAGCTTATCAGAAGGTATGGATACAATGTTAGCCGCAAGCGTGTCAGCAGGCTTATGAAGAAGATGGGCATAGCTGCTGTTTATCAGAAGCCCAAGACCAGTGTTCCACATCCGGAGCATAAGACATATCCGTATCTGCTTAGAGATATTGATATAAACCGCCCTAATCAAGTTTGGTGCTCGGATATTACCTACATACCAATGAGAAGAGGATTCCTCTATCTGGTGGCTATTATGGATTGGTACAGCAGAAAAGTTCTCAGTTGGAGACTTTCAAACAGCCTTGATTCTGATTTCTGCGTGGCTGCGCTTGAGGAAGCCCTTGAAAAGTACGGAACACCTGAAATCTTTAATACTGATCAGGGGAGTCAGTTTACCAGCTATGAATTTACGCAAACCCTTAAAGATGCAGGGATTAAGGTCTCTATGGACGGCAAGGGGCGTTGGATGGATAATGTCATGATTGAGCGTATCTGGCGGACATTGAAATATAGCTTTGTCTATCTCCATGCGTTTGATAACGGACACGAGCTGAAACGAGGACTGGCGGACTGGATAAATTTCTACAATACAGGAAGACCGCATTCTTCTCTGGGCGACAGAACGCCATATGAAGCTTATAACGGATTAGAGATTCAAATCTGGAAAAAAGATGATAAAATGACTGAGAGTTTCCACCTTATTTCAGTCTAAAAACTGTACTAAAGATGGGTACCACCTGTCTTAATCCCTGCATCTTTAAGGGTTTGCGTAAATTCATAGCTGGTAAACTGACTCCCCTGATCAGTATTAAAGATTTCAGGTGTTCCGTACTTTTCAAGGGCTTCCTCAAGCGCAGCCACGCAGAAATCAGAATCAAGGCTGTTTGAAAGTCTCCAACTGAGAACTTTTCTGCTGTACCAATCCATAATAGCCACCAGATAGAGGAATCCTCTTCTCATTGGTATGTAGGTAATATCCGAGCACCAAACTTGATTAGGGCGGTTTATATCAATATCTCTAAGCAGATACGGATATGTCTTATGCTCCGGATGTGGAACACTGGTCTTGGGCTTCTGATAAACAGCAGCTATGCCCATCTTCTTCATAAGCCTGCTGACACGCTTGCGGCTAACATTGTATCCATACCTTCTGATAAGCTTTGCCATCTGTCTGGAACCAAAGTCAGGTGTCGCCATAAACTGCTTATCTATTATGCGCATGAGTTCAAGATTCAACGCCGACTCGCCTGACTCTTGATAGTAATAGCAGGAGCGGCTGATGCCCAAAAGCTCGCACTGACTGCTGATGGACAGGCTGCTTTTTACGTTATCGATCATAAGCTTCCTCCGGGATATGCTTACCGTTTCCCGAAGGCTCGCTGCAAAAAATCACGTTCCACCGTCAGCTGGCCTATTTTTGCGTGAAGATCCTTTATCTCAGACTCTGTTCGCTCTTCAGACTTGCAGGGCTTGTTGGCAAAGATTGATGCCATACCCTCTATGGCTTCTTTCTTCCACTTGGAAATCTGGTTCGGGTGAACATTATACTTGGCTGATAATTCTGATAAAGTCAGCTCTTCTCGAAGAGCTTCAAGAGCTACTTTCGATTTAAACTCCGCTGAGTAACGGGTACGTTTGGCCTTTGACATCGCATGGTCCTCCAATATGCTTTTTACACCTTAGCATACTGTACAGATTTTGGGGACCACCTCTGCTTACATAACTTTAACCGTTGCTTTAAGTCTAATTATCCTTTAAAGTCAACTTAAGCATTTCGGATTGCTCCTAAATGTGCGCTTATTTAAAAAAATAGGAGGAAGTATGCGCTACCTGTCTGTTAGTTGTATGCTTGTGTGTCTTCTGCTTCTCAGCGGCACGGCACAGGCATTTGAGAACGGCGCTTCAAACACGCCGGACAGCCGGACGCAGCAGGTCTCTCCCGGACAGTTCAAGGAGAGCTACGAGGGTATAGGTCTTACAGAGGACACCAAGATCTACCTTACGCTGACGTCCCGCTACAGACTGCGTACGAACGACTACGCAGACGATCAGGATTTTTACCAGTATCTCCGTGTCCACACGGACGCAGTGAAGCTCGGTGACGGAACGGTGAGATTCGCCGCGTTCGCCAGATTCGCGGATGACATTGACGGAGACCACAAGAAGAGCTGGGGAGATAATTACTACTATTATCACCGTGACGCTCTTGACACCCAGCTCGGTTATGATGACTGGGCTCCGAGACTGTACAACGGCTACGCTCAGTTTGACGGCGTAATCAAGAACACAGTCCTGAACGTGGGACGCTTCTATCTTTCCCATCAGAACACCTTCCAGCTTGACGGAGCGGACGCTTCAGTGAAGCTCGGCGAGATGGTAGAGGTATACGCTTTCGGGGGCAAACCCGTGAGCTACTACTATGATGTTGATGACGACACGCTGTTCGGCGGCGGAATCAATGTTAAGGTGATGGAGCAGACCAAGGTAGGAGCAGAATATGTCCGTCTCGATGTAACGGACATAGATGACGACTACACCAAGTTCAGGCTCGATCAGGCTATCCCTAACGGTAACCTTGTTCTCGCCTACACTCTTCTGAATGACGCGGCCACAGTTAACGCCGAAGGCACCTATGAGATAGTCTCCACGGGAACTATCCTCACGCTGAAATATGAAGGTCTTACTGATGAGGTCGACTACGAGAACTCATACGTGGTGAACCCCCTGACGAATACCCTTCTCGCGGAGAGCAAGTACAGCAAGTACGAAGCGGGAGTATATCAGGCATTCCTTAAGAACTTCGCCGCTGGACTCACCTATGAGACCAAGGCAGTGAGCGGCACGGAGAACTTCGACAACCGTGATTATTCCAGAATCAAGGGTAAATTCGACATTTACGGACTCCCCTCCGAGAACACATATGTATCGTTCAGCGTAGACTACTGGGATGTAAAGAACACCCCCGACTCAGACGACAACGAGCGTCTTCAGTACGGAGTTCAGGTCAGCCAGAAGGTCGGACGCACTATGGACGTATGGGCAGGCACGTCCTTCAGCCGTTATGAGTATGACTACATAAACGACAGAAGGAAGGACTCTGTAAGAAGCTACTACATAGGCGGTCAGTATCAGCCGACGAAGATCCTCAGCCTCATGGCGGATCTGAGCATGGAGGATACGGAGTTCTATGATGATGTTGATACGAGCCTTGACAAGAACTACACGGCAGAGCTGTGGGCTAACATCATTTTTTAGGGAGGAGATTTATGAAAGCGAAGATAACTGTACTCTCTATGGTAATGGCTATGCTGCTTGTTGCTGTGTATGCCTTTGCCGTGGAATCGAATAAACCCTCCAGTCACGATATTTCATGGATGGACAGACACGGCTCGGCAAGCAGGGTGAACAAGCAGGAATGCCTTGAGTGCCATACCGATCAGGTGAGCTGTATCCAGTGCCATCAGGAAGTATCACCGAGAAGCCATACCCCTTCATGGACGAAGAGGGGTCACGGACTTGAGGCGAGATGGGACAGAAGCTCCTGTACGACCTGCCATAAGGAAGACAGCTGCATAGAGTGTCACAGCGTAACTCCCCCTTCCAGCCACAGACCGGGCTGGGGCGGCTCCGGAGCGAGCCTGAACAGACACTGCAACAACTGCCACTACCCTGTGCAGGACAATTCATGCTTTGTATGCCACAAAACGGCGCACGCGCCTAATGCGTACTAGATGTTAGGAGGATATAATGAGTCTTAAAGATAAACTTAATCAGGTAACCCGCCGAGACTTCCTTAAGGGAGTGAGCGCAGTGGGCGCCACCGCTGCTGTATACGGCTGCGGCGGTTCCGGCGACGGCGGCAAAACATACATGGAAGAGGACGAGGAAAACCGTCTCACGCCTCCTGCAATCACGGAAACGGTTGTGGCAGGAGCTGCACCGCACAACTGCGGCGGGCGCTGTGTGACAAAGGCGTATGTTAAAGACGGCGTAATCAAAAGGTTTGTCACCGACGAAACACCCGATCTGAATATAGTCAACGGTGAAAGCGAAGATTTGCCTCAGATGAGAGCATGTATACGCTGCCGGTCGAATACTCAGAGATTTTACCGTAACGACCGTGTTCTTTACCCTCTTAAACAAACCGGTGAAAGGGGCGACGTAAACGGTTTTGTCAGGATTTCATGGGAAGAGGTCGCAACTGAAATAGCTGCTAAACTTACCAGCCTTAAAGCTCTGTATGGCGCAAAATCTTTTTCAGCTCATTATGCTTCAGGCGATGGTTCGGAAGTTGCAGGTGCTGCTTCCTGCGCATCACGTCTGCTTAATATCATGGGCGGACAGATGACATACCGCAACGACTACAGCTGGCCTTCACTTGAACACACAAGTTGGTTCTTTTTCGGACAGAATTTTTATTTTCCTCCGGGAAAATCCAGACAGGACGCTTTTAACTCTGATGCACTGTTCATTTGGAGCGGAAACTTCGCGGAAAGCATTTGGGGAACAAATACTGCATGGTATATACAGCAGATTAAAGAAAAAGGCACAAAGGTCTTTGTTATTGACGGGCGAGTTTCTCAAACTGTTGTATCCCATGCCAGTGAACACATAGCAGTTGTTCCCGGAACGGATGCTGCCTTGGTACAGGCTATTATGCACGAACTCATAGTAAATACATGGAACACCGACGGTTCATTGAAAGCAGATCCTTGGCTGGATGCTGAGTTCATTCTCAGATATACTCACGGATTTTTCGATGATGAGGCTTTTACGCTGTATCCTGCAATAGCCAAAACATACCACGCTGATGTGGACAGGAGCACAGATTATATTGTTCCCGACGGTTCTTCCCTCAGTGCTTATATAATGGGTACTGACGACAGGCTTGTTCAGGCAGGGCTTAACGGAGATGTATCTGTTTACCCGTCACAGATAGGCTACAACAACTACAATGCCGATGATCCGAATGATAATCTTAAGGATGCACTTGTTTCAGTATACGGAAAAGTTGCCAAAACTCCTGAGTGGGCTGAATCTATATGCGGTATACCGGCAGCTAAAATAAGAGAGCTTGCTGAAATTTTTGCAAAAAAGAAAGTAACACTCTGGTTTGGCGGTGGTTTTCAGAGGCAGTCTGAAGGTGAACAATTACCCCTGAATGGTTATACTCTTGGAGTCATAACCAAAAACTTTGGCGAACCCGGAAGGCATGTCGGAGTGTACACCGACAGGCAGCCGTTATCTTTCGGTGTTACATTCCCTACCGGAACAAATAACGCATATGCGGATTTTACAGGTATATATGATTTAAGCAAGCTCACAGCTCCTGACTATACTCCTGCTGTAACCAGATCGTCCTATCCTGTATTTCTCTGGCCGGATATAGCCAAATACGGTGGAACTGGGAAATCAATGTGGAATGATGGACAGGTTAAAAACTTTCCCACTCCAATGAAGGCTATACTCAATTTTGGCGGAAATTGCCTTGTTAATCAATGTGGTGACTACAATACGGTTTCTGGGATTATTAAAGACAGAAATAATGTAGAGTTAATTGTAACTGCTGACCAGTTTATGACAGCATCAGCAAAATTTTCAGATTATGTTCTTCCTGCTGCTACTGCTTTTGAGAAAGAAGGTGCCTGCTCAGGCTGGCTTGCCGGCGATGCACTAATATGTATGAATAAAGCAGTGGAACCTCTCGGTGAAGCATTGCCTGATTATGACATTGTCGCGAAGATTGCGGATAAACTGGGTGTTCTCAGCGAATACACCGAAGGCAAAACTGTTGATGACTGGAGAAAAGAAGCCATTGAACCTCTGCTTACAGCTTACAACGCAGGAATGACTTATGATGAATGGAAGGAGAAAGGTCTTTTCCATATGGATTCGTCATACGGGATAACTGATCCGCTTGCCGCCTACAGAACGGATCCGCATGTTGGTGCGCTTTATACTCCCACCGGAAAGTTTGAAATATATTCTCAGGCTATGGTAGAAGACTACGAAGCAAGGTTTTACGATAATGATGATGCAAGAGTTACTCTTGAGGGCCCACTTCACGATGGGAAAACAACAGGGAAATTTGTGTACGCTATTCCTATGGTTATTCCTATGCTTGAAGGTTCTTTTGCAGATGGCTCTGCAGCAGATCCACAAGGTTACAAAACTAATTATCCATATTGCCTTAATGGATGGCACATCTATTACCGTTCTCACTCTACACACTCTAACAATGCCTACATCAATGAAGTTTTCAAAAAAGACGCTGACGGTAACAGTGCGTATCTGGATCCTGAACGTGAGCTTGGAGAAGTTTGGGACAATAATGTTTATGAACCGATATGGATTAATCCGGCAGATGCTGTTGCTGAAGGTATTCTTACCGGTGATAGAGTAATTGTTGAAAGTCCGAGAGGCAGTATATATGCAACTGCAGTTGTGACTCAGAGAGTAAGAGCAGGCTGGCCTGCAATGGGACAAGGCGGCTGGGCTAATGGTGATAATGCTGACGGTAAACCTGATATAGGAGGAGCTATCAATGTTCTCACAAAACTTCGTCCTTCGAGAATATGTCAGGGTATGACTTTAGGTGCCGACACTCGAATCAATATAAGAAAAGGATAGGCGGAGGAATACCATGGCTAAACAGATGGCATTTTACTTTGATCAGAACAGATGTATGGGCTGCAACACGTGTGTTGTGGCATGTAAAGACTGGAATAATGTTAAACCCGGCAAGGCAAGCTGGAGAAAACTGAATATTACTGAAAGCGGCGCTTTCCCCGATGTTAAGGTTTTCAACCTTGTCCTTTCCTGCAACCACTGCGCAAACCCTGCCTGCACGGCAGCCTGCCCCGTGGGAGCGATTTATAAAAGAGCCGAGGACGGCATAGTAATAGTAGACCGCGACAAGTGCCAGAACATCCGTTCCTGCGCAGTTGCGTGCCCTTACGGCGCTCCTCAGTTCGGAGACGACAGGTCCGAACCTGTTAAGAAAGCAAGCTGGGCTGTTGCTCACCCCGTACAGAAATGTACTTTCTGCTGGGACAGGCTTGACGACGGTCTTGCTCCCTCCTGCGTTGCATCATGCCCGCAGAGAGCGCTTGACTTCGGCACAGTTGAGGAGATCAGCGCGAAATACCCCACAGCACAGAGAACCGCTGTAGGTATGCCCGATTCAACAAAGGACTCCAACGGTAATACCCTTACCTCCGGAGACACAGTACCCTCCATTTTCTTTAAACCGAAGAACTAGGAGCCACAATAGGAATCTGCCCCGCTTCGGCGGGGCAGATTCCTATTTCAATAAAAACTCGAAAAAAACAAAAAAAGTACTAACTTAATTAATACAGATAAAAACTGTGATCAGTTTAATAGAGCGGGAAACCGTCTCTGTATTTGATCCTAAATAATTTATTATATTTTATTCTGGAGGTTCCAGATGAACAAAACAATACGGGAATTTATCTATGAAAATTCAAACAAATTTTACTCCCTTCTTATTGATGACATAAACAGAGAAAGTTATTCATCTCTTTCTACCGCGAGAAAAAAAGATGCGGATAAGGCGATGGCTATAATACTGGATTTTCTCGAAGATGATTTTGATTTAACAGTCAACAGTGATTACACCGAGTGTATGCGGAAAAATAAAGCATTGTCAGAGTTCGTTGCTATAGCCCAAAGGCACCATATGAGAGGCATTGGTTTAAGTTTGTATATGGGAGCCTTCAAAAAAATGTATAACTCCTTCATCAGACTTATTATGGAAAGCAGTGAACCGGAAAGCTTTAAGTTTGGTGCGATGAAAACAGTTATTGACAAGTTTAACTTCGGGGAAACGGTTATTATATCCGAATGGGACAACAAGATTAAGAATGATATATCCGGCAAATTATTGGAGAATGCGGCGGAACTTTCTGTTACAAAATGCAAAATTCAAAACATTCTTGATTCTGTGGATAACATAGTACTCACATTTAATGAAGAGGGATATGTCAAACAGTATAATTTTATGGCTAAGGCATTTTTCGGTGATGAAATCACGTCTGTTAAGATAATGAAGCTGCTCAGGCTTGAAGATTGTGCTGTTGAGCATTTTATCGACAGGTACAAAGAAACCGAAATCAATCTCGGTGATGGTCATTATTTCGACCTCAGAATCAAGTTTTTGGGGGATGATTATCTTACTCAGAGAGAATATCTCCTTTCTATGGCAGATGTTACAACAGCAGTCTACCGCAGAAGTAATCTTGAACATGAAATTTCTGAAAGGACTCAGGAACTCCTTGATGAAAAACTATTTTTTGAATCAGTGTTTTTTACCACAGGAGAAGCTTTGATTGTTCTTGAAGACGGTAACAGGCTTAATAAAATCAACCATAGTGCCTGTGAATTGTTTAAAATTAATAAAGGATGTGACAATGAAAGCATACAGAGACTTATCAGCGAGTTTTTGGACTTAAATAATAATAAACATTTGGTACAGAAATTTCATAGACTTAATAATGGTGATAAGTGGGCAGGCGAGTTCAGGCTTACTCTTCCGCACGGCGAAATACATACGTATGTTTCATTGAGCAAGTTTTTACTGAGAGATGTAAGTTATTGCTGTTTATCTATTAAAGATATAAGTGAATTAAAGAAAGTTGAAAAGGCTCTTATATGGGAAAAAAGAATCGTTGAAGAAAAAAACATATCATTGAGAAATATTATTGAAACAATACGACAGCAAAATGAAGATTTTCAGACATCATTTTTTTCTGACTTTGAAAGAGAGCTTCTGCCCCTATTGAAAAAAATTTATACGACTGACTGTGAAAATGAAAAGTATGAATGTTACCATAAAATCTGTAAGAAACTGAGTGTCTTGTCAGACTTTTCAAGCGAAAGCGAAGATTCTGATGCCTACATAGAGATTCTCAGTAAACTTTCACAGGCTGAGGAAAGGATCCTTAAAATGGTTGTTAAAGGTCAGACAACAAAGGAGATTGCCGAATCTCTCTGCATAAGTGAATACACTGTTCAGACACATCGCAGAAATATAAGGAAAAAGCTGGATTTAAATAAAAAACAAATAGGGATTACAGCATATGTCAGGCATATTCAATCCGTTGGAAAAGATATATATGCGCAGATCGGAAGTTTTGATTACTTATAGGAGGCGGCTTCTGATATATCGTGCAGATCAATATTCCTAAAGAGTTCTGGAAGTGCCCGTACATATTTTTTAAAGCCGCTTTCGTGAAAGAGCGGCTTTTCTATTTCTCCGCCCACATTGGTTTTGCTTCAAGCACTTTCTTATGCACCGGACAGTGCTCAGCGTGGGCGCCTCTCAGGTAGCCTGTGCTCATGAGAAATTCATTCACTATCTCTCCTCCGGTGAATTTGAATGTTTTTTTGAAGAGCTTTGTCCACTCGTCTTTGGTGAGGGGATGGTGCTTATCCAGCCAGCTTTTGAATGAGCCGTGATCTTTTTGGATGCACAGAATGGTTTTTGCATTCTCAATTGCGGCGTTGACTTTCAGCCTGTTGCGGATGATTCCCGCGTCGGCAAGAAGCCGTTCCCTGTCTTTGTCTGTATATGCGGCAACGGTTTTCACGTCAAAACCGTCGTAGGCTTTTCTGAACGCCTGCTCTTTTTTCAGTATTGTTTCCCAGCTTAAGCCAGCCTGATTTATTTCAAGCACCAGACGGCAGAAAAGCTCATTGTCGTCATGCAGCGGAAATCCGTAGTGGTTGTCGTGGTAATTGCCGTGGAGTGCGGCTTTTTCGGCGTTCATGGTCTTTATAGCGTCGCAGTATGACATAAGCGTCCCCCTGATAGTGTGAGAATACTGTATATTAAAAAAACGGACCGGACAATTTCAGATAACCTCTTCCGCAATATTTCTTAAAAATCCGCAACTTTTGATCGGGATCAAAACAATTTCCACTATTTGTACTATTTTAATAAAAAACAGATGGAGGAAAAATCATGAGCGCATTAATCACAGAACTCAAAAACGACCATCTCCAGCTTCTTAAACTTCTTCAGGAAGTTCAGATAACAGGACTCGGCAATGATGCCGGGCGCAAGAAACTTCTTGAGGGAAAAAGGCTTCTCGCCGGACATCTTCAGAAGGAGGATACAAGGCTTTATCCCGCATTGAAAAACAACCCGGCGGCAAAGAATGTCAGCGATCAGTTCGCAGATGAGATGAAGAAGCTCACCGCCGAGATACTCGGCTTCATAAACCGTATGGAAAAAGCGGAGCTGAATATGGAATATGCCAAAGATCTCGGGAGGATCATCACCACACTGAGGCTCCGCATAAACAGGGAGGAGATTCAGCTCTATCCCTTGTATGACAAAGTAAATTCATGAACCCCCCCTGACGCTGCATTCGTTAGGAGTGCGGCGTTTTTTTCTGCCTTATGGGGAGTTGTTAGTTATTTCAAACTTTCTTATCTTTGTCTTGACATGTGATTTCTTAAGAGCTAACATTTCTGAACGATTTCCGAAAACATGCTATCGGAAACAATGATAGTTTCAGGATAAGCCATATGCTTGGCGAGATGTTTAAAAGTTTTTACCTGCTGAAACAGCACAAAAGATACAGTTACGCAGCAACAGCCTCTTTCTCTATAATAATTCTTGTTTTTCTCCTTAATATTTCGTTTGCTTCGATGAAGTCACTGTTTCTGAAACATATTGAGAGAAACAGCGTATTGCTGTTTGAAGTGGTTAAGTACGGCGGAATAACAGATGACACACACTTTTATGTGAATGATGAGGAAGCCGCCGAAAAACAGGAGTACTACAGAGAGATAGTCGCGTCCTCTCCTGTTGGCAAGGCTCAGCAGATGTTCAAGGCTATAAACAGCTTTACGGTTGTTGAAATAGACTCCGTGAGGTACCCTGAACTGCGGGAAGCGGAGAGAAACGCGCTTGATTCGGGGGAAAACTCTTCAAACGTGAATTTTTTTCTGGATTCAAAACACGAATCTCTCCATAAAGCGGATAATGGTCTGTATCTGCGCGTAAAGCAGAGCGTGCCGTTTTATTATATGATTACCTCACGTCTTGACAGGATAGCTTTTGTTGCAAACGCGGCGGCGGGCATCTTCTTTATCTCTCTCATTTATATTGTTTATTACATGATGCACGAGGAGAGCAAAAAAATACTGTATGAATCGGACATTGACAGATACCAGCATATAGCCTCTGTCGATCCGCTCACCGGTGTTTTTAACAGGCTGATGCTGAACGATGTTCTGGATGAGCAGATAAAAATGAATGAGCTCATGAACAGAAAATTTTCGCTGATTATAGCAGATCTGGACTACTTTAAAAACGTTAATGATACCTACGGGCATGACGCAGGGGACAAGGTGCTTGTGGGCGTTGCGGATCTGCTCAGAAAAAATATACGCAGGAATGATATGCTCGCACGGTTCGGCGGAGAGGAGTTCGTTATCCTTCTGCCGGATACGGACAGGGTGTCAGCACTCCGCATTGCGGAAAAGCTCCGTGAAATCATAGAGTGCGCCCGTTTCGCCGACGCCGTGAGCATCACCGCTTCCTTCGGTACTGCGCAGTCCGGCAGGGGAACCACAGCGGAAGATATACTGAAGGAAGCGGACAGGTATCTGTACGAGGCTAAACGCAGCGGGAGAAACTGCGTCAGACCGGTAATTTAATCAGACGCGGCAGAGTCTTCCTCCCAGTTCAAATGCCTTCCTCAGATCGCTGTCGAAATGTTCGCTGCGGTACTGCATTTTTTCTTCGATTGTTCCTCTCAGCTCGAATCTTTCGTAATCCTTCTCTGTTCCCTGAAGCGTGTTAAAGCTGCAAAGGGTTTCACATGAGCCGAAGGTTCTTTTCATGAAGCTTTCATTCAGGCGGAAGTGTGTGTCATATTCATACTCATTCTTTTCCGGTTCGGTTACGTTCATTGCGTAAATCATTGCTGTTGCAGATTTTCTAGGTGCCAGTGTTCTGTAGTCGGCGTATGATATGAAAGGGAAAACGAGACGCTCAAGGAACGAGGCGGTTTCTCCGCTCACTCTGCCGAGATAAACGGGCGAACCGATTATGACTGCGTCCGCTTCCGCAGCCTTCTCAAGATAGGGGAGTATGCCGTCCCTGTGGGCGCATCTGCCGTATGTTTTTCCGTTTCTCACCTTACAGAGAAAGCAGCTCACGCAGCCCTTGAAGTCAATGTCGTAAAGATTCACAAGTTCTGTTTCCGCTCCGGTCGCTTCTGCGCCTTCCAGAGCTTTCCGGAGCAGAAGCGCCGTGCTGAAGTTTTTTCTGGGGCTTCCGTTAAATGCGATTACTTTCATTTGTTCCTCCTTTTATTTGTAACTTTTAAAGTAACAATTATTCACAAAAAAAATCAGCTTACCTGAGAAACAAGCTCTGAAAGTCTGGTCTGTTTCAGGTTGTCCTCAAAAGATTTCTGAGCGTTATCGAGGATTTTTTCCAGAGCGGGCTTCATGTTGCAGCTCACCGCGCATGCTTCCTGAACCGGATATGCGTGAACAGCAAACGCCTTAGGTGCCTCTACAGCCTTGTATATGTCGAGCAGGGTGACGGATTCCGGTTCCTTCGCCAGTGCACAGGAGCCGTTCTTGCCCCTAGTGGTGCGCACAAGCCCCGCCTTTGAAAGCTTGGAGATAATCCGCCTGACGAAGCTCGGGCAGGCGTTGACACTCCTTGCCAGATCACAGGAACAGACAAATTCGCCGGCATGGAAGCCGAGACCCGTCATTATGTGCACTGCTATTGAAAACTGGATATTTTTTGAAGTCATATTGTTATTTTAATAGTAACAAAATAAAAGGCAAGAAAAATCTTGCATGCAGTCTTGATTAAATCAATCGATTGATTTAAAATATGATTATGAATATACGGGGCAACGAAATGAAAGAAAAGAATAAAGGCGAAAGAACAAAACTGAGCCTCATTGAAGCGGGGATAGAGCTCTTCGGGGAGCACGGATTCACCGCCACGGGAACAAGGATGATAGCCGAAAAGGCAGGGGCGAACATCTCCGCCATTCAGTATTATTTCGGCGGGAAGGAAGGGCTTTACCGTGCGGCGGTGGTGCATATTGCCGAAAGCATAGGCGGGTACATCAACCCGCTTGCGGCGGAAATACGGAAAGAGTTTGAGAAAAGCGCCGCCGGCAGAGAGGTAGCGGCAGTATGTATAAAGAAGGCAGTCACGGGGCTGATGAATATGATGATAAAATCGGAGGGTCCAAGACGCTGGTCGCTCATAATCCTCAGAGAGCAGGCTAAGCCGACGGCGGCGTTTGATATTCTGTATGAATCGGTTATGAAGGAAGCGCACGGGCTTTTAAGCCGCATTATAGCCGCCGGAACGGGAATTGAGCCGGACAGCGCGGAGGCTCATCTCAGGGCTCATGCCGTCATAGGGAGTGTACTGGTATTCCTTTCCGCCAGAGAGACGGCGCTGCGCAGACTCGGAACTGATGACTATACGGAGGAGCACCTTCGTCTGCTTGATATGCTTCTTCCCGCTATGGCTGTTTCAACGTTGGATGCTGAAATATACGGGACTGAACCATGAAGAAGAGAATAGTTATAATAATTCTGGTGCTGGCAGCTGCCGGAGCGGGCTTCTTGTTTTACAGCGCAGGACAGCAGAAGGAAGCAGGCGTTCTCACCCTTTACGGCAATGTAGACATAAGGGATGTAGCCCTCGGCTTCCGTGTTTCGGGGCGGGTTGCGGAGCTTATGTTTGAAGAGGGCGACAGGGTGAAGGCGGGAGAACTTCTCGCCGTTCTGGATAAAAAACCCTATGAGGATCAGCTTGCAGTGGCGGCAGCACGCCTTGAAGCGGCAGCGGCTAACTTTGCCAAGCTCTCGAAAGGCTTGCGTCCGCAGGAGATAGAAGAGGCTAGGGCTCAGGTGAGCGAGCGTGAGGCTACGCTCATCAATCTGGAGCAGACGTATAAACGGCAGGCGGAGCTCTTTAAGCTCGGTGCCGTGTCCGCTCAGACTCATGATCAGTCACTTGCCGCCAGAGATGAGGCAAGGGCAAGGCTTACGATGGCGAAAAAATCCTTTGAGCTTGCTCTGGCGGGCTACAGGGATGAGGACATTAAATCTGCGGAAGCCGAATACAACGCTGCCGCCGCTTCTGTGGAATCGGCTGAAACATCACTGGCGGATACTGAAATAATTTCACCGTCCGACGGAACCATACTGACCCGTGTAAGGGAAAAAGGCTCTGTGATAGCGTCCGGCGCCGCGGTTTATACGGTCGCTCTGGACAGCCCCGTATGGGTGAGGACATATGTCAGCGAGCCCCAGTTAGGGCGTGTGCACCCGGGGCAGAAGGCTGAAATATACACGGATACAAATCCGGATAAGCCATACACCGGGCAGGTAGGCTTTATCTCTCCTCAGGCTGAGTTCACGCCGAAAAGCGTGGAGACAACAGCTCTGCGGACTGACCTTGTATACCGTCTGCGTATTACCGTTGATGATCCCGACAGAGCTCTCCGGCAGGGAATGCCTGTTACTGTGAAACTTGCGGAATAGATATGGAAGAACTTCTGGCGGAGGTCAAAAACCTCACCAAACGCTTTGCAGCAGACACCGCTCCCGCCCTTGACAATATCTCCCTGAAAATATTCAGAGGACGCATGACAGGGCTTGTGGGACCGGACGGAGCAGGTAAAACAACCCTTATGCGCCACATGATCGGGCTTCTGCACGGAGACAGCGGCACGGTCACGGTCAAAGGCATGAACGCTGTCACCGATGCGCCGGAGATCAGGGAGATCACAGGTTATATGCCCCAGAAATTCGGACTTTATGAAGACCTTACAGTTCAGGAGAACCTGAATCTGTACGCTGATCTCTGCGGGCTGGAAAAGGGAAAGCGTGGGGAAAGCTTCCGCAGACTCCTTGAATTTACAGCTTTGCGGGAGTTTACGAACAGGCTCGCCGGAAGGCTTTCCGGCGGCATGAAACAGAAGCTGGGGCTTGCCTGTGCTCTTCTCGGTGAGCCTGAGCTTCTCCTGCTGGATGAGCCCAGCGTCGGGGTTGATCCCATATCAAGGCGTGAGCTGTGGAAGATGGTTAAGGCACTTCTGGACAGAGGCATGGGGGTTGTGTGGTCAACTGCTTACTTGGATGAGGCGGAAAAGTGCGATGACGTGATCCTGCTGAATGAGGGGAGGATGCTGTTTGAAGGCAGACCTTCGGCACTTCTGGCGGATATGAAGGGGCGTGTATTCATTTTTCGCGGAGCGTGCGCCGCTGAAAAGCGTTCCGTTCTTACGGAGCTTCTGAATAAGGCGGAGGTGGCGGACGGAATAATACAGGGCAGCGGAATAAGAATTGTTCTGAAAAAAGACGCGCCAATGCCGCAGGTTCCAGATTCGATCCATGCGGAGCCTGCCGCTCCGTCCTTTGAGGACGGTTTCATAGACAGACTCGGCGGAGGTCCGGGCGGACATTCCCCTCTGGCGGATATGATGAATGAAAAACCGGAAAACAGCGGCGCAGTGATCGAAGCGCTTGGGCTCACCAAGCGTTTCGGTGATTTTACCGCTGTGCGTGACAACAGCTTTGCCATAAGAAGAGGGGAGATCTTCGGACTTCTCGGTCCCAACGGCGCCGGAAAGTCAACCACCTTTAAGATGATGTGCGGGCTGCTTCAGCCCACCTCCGGAAGCGCACATGTGACGGGGCTGGATCTTAAGACCGCAACCTCCGCCGCCAGATCCCGCATCGGCTACATGGCGCAGAAGTTTTCTCTTTACGGCAATCTGAGTGTACGGCAGAACCTGAGCTTTTTCTCCGGTGTCTACGGACTTGCGGGAAGGGAGGCGGAAAGAGCGGCGGATGAGATGACGGAGATTTTTGATCTCGGACGATACCGTTCGGTGAATGCCGACACGCTCCCCTTGGGCTTTAAGCAGAGGCTTGCACTTGCCTGCGCGGTGATGCACTCGCCGGACGTGCTGTTTCTTGATGAGCCCACCTCCGGCGTGGATCCTGTTACAAGGCGCGAGTTCTGGAATCACATCAACGGTATGGTAAAAAAGGGGGTTACGGTGATGGTCACTACCCATTTTATGGATGAGGCGGAATACTGCGACCGTATAGGGCTTATCTACAGAGGCGAGAACATAGCCTCCGGCACACCGGATCAGCTTAAGGAGTCTGTCCGTTCGGGCGTTTTGCCTTCCCCGTCTCTGGAGGATGCTTTCATAGAGCTGATAAAGCGTTTTGACGAAGGGAGGAAGCTGTGAATCTCCGCAGGGTGGGTGCCCTTGTTAAAAAGGAAAGTTATCAGATAGTCAGAGATCCCAGCTCGATAATTATCGCGTTTGTTCTGCCGTTTGTTCTTCTCTTCATCTTCGGAAACGGCATAAATCTTGACACTACAAGGATAAATATAGGTATTGCCATGGAGGGGCACGGGACTGATGCCGATCGGCTTGCCGCCGCTTTCATCAGCTCAAAGTTTCTCAATGCGCACACCGCAAACGACAGAAGAGAGCTTATTCCTGAACTGGACGCAGGCAGGATAAGAGGGATAATAATCATTCCGCAGGATTTCAGCGCCAAATCCGCCCTTGAATCAGAAAGCGCTGTTATTCAG
The DNA here is from genome assembly GCF_004087915.1 of Geovibrio thiophilus. Lineage (NCBI taxonomy): Bacteria > Pseudomonadati > Deferribacterota > Deferribacteres > Deferribacterales > Geovibrionaceae > Geovibrio > Geovibrio thiophilus. The sequence goes on along the minus strand of NZ_CP035108.1, from coordinate 2,469,764 downwards.
GTAATTGCGGACGGCAGCGAACCGAATACGGCCTCGTTCGTTCACAGCTATGCGTCGGGAATATGGCAGACGTGGCTTTTACAGTATGCTCAGGAGAACGGGCTTGAAATCCGCATGCCCCTTGCCGCCGAGCCCCGCTTTCTCTTTAATCCGGAGCTCAAAAGCCGTAACTTTCTCCTGCCCGGCTCCATCGCTATCATCATGACTCTGATCGGAACCATGCTTACCTCCCTTGTTGTCGCCAGAGAGTGGGAGCGGGGAACGATGGAGGCGATGATGGCAAAACCGGTGACAGTCCCTGAGATAATTCTCGGGAAGCTTATTCCGTATTTTATCCTCGGCATGGGCTCCATGGCTCTGTGTGTTTTTGTATCTGTCTTCTTATATGGTGTTCCATTCAGGGGCTCCTTTATGGTTCTCACGGGTGTTTCCGCCGTGTTCCTGCTTGCTTCTCTGGGACAGGGGCTTCTTATATCGACCCTTGCGAGAAATCAGTTTGTGGCTGCGCAGATTGCTCTTCTCAGCGCTTTTCTGCCGGCGTTCATGCTGTCGGGCTTCATCTTTGAGATCAGCTCCATGCCCGCAGCGATAAGGGGGCTGACGTACCTCTTCGCCGCGCGTTATTTTGTGACGGTTCTCCAGACTCTCTTTCTGGCAGGGAATGTGCGGAGTCTGCTGATTGCCAACACCGCCGCCATAGCCGCCGTTGCTTCGGTATTTTTCATTATAATCGCGGCGAAAACAAAAAAGACTCTCGATTGAGGAAGGGCATGAAAATGAACAGGATAGTAAGAATAAAAGCGCTGATGATAAAAGAGATACATGCCATATGGCGTGATCCGAAAAGCCGCATTGTGCTCATAGCGCCTCTGACTATTCAGCTCTTCATATTCTCTTTCGCCGCAACGCTTGAGGTGAAGAATGTAGCCCTCGGCATATACAATCTTGACGGAGGAAAGCACGGCTATGAGCTGGTGCAGAGGTTTGCAGGCTCAAAAACATTCAGCCGCATGATTTTCCTCAACAGTCCGGAAGAGGCGGTAAAGGCTGCGGACGAACAGAAGGTGCTCGCAGTTGTGAGCATTCCGCAGGACTTCTCCCGCAGGATAGAGGCGGGGGAGCAGGGGAAGATTCAGGTGCTTCTGGACGGGCGCAAGTCCAACGCCTCGCAGATTGTCATGGGTTATATAAACTCTGTGATTAATCAATATTCCGATGAGCTGAGAGAAAAGGCGGGCGCTGCACCGCTTCCCGCCGTGGTGAGCGGACGGAGTTTTTATAATGAAAACCTTATCTATATGTGGTTTATTGTTCCTTCGCTGATGGGAATACTCACAATGGTGGGGACTCTGGTGCTTACTTCGCTCTCGGTCGCCAGAGAAAGGGAGCAGGGAACATTTGATCAGCTTCTGGTGTCACCGCTCATGCCGTGGGAGATACTCATAGGGAAAACCGTTCCGCCCATGGCTGTGGGGATGACTCAGGGAAGCTTTATTCTTCTGTTTTCTTATTTCATCTTCGGAATACCGTTCAGGGGCTCGGTTCTGATGCTTTATGCTGCTCTGTTCGTATTCGCTCTTTCCGTAACGGGGATAGGGCTTTTCATCTCTTCTCTTGCGAAAACCCAGCAGCAGGCGATACTGGGCGCTTTTGTATTCATGGTTCCGGCAATTGCCCTGTCCGGCTTCGCCTCACCGTTTGAGAACATGCCTCCGTGGCTTCAGACCTTAATGCAGGTTAATCCGCTGAAGCACTTCCTCATTGTGCTGAAAGGGATCTACCTGAAAGACATGAGCGCGGCGAATGTGCTTGCGAACACTCTGCCCGTTGCAGCTATCGCCGCCGCCTGCCTTGCTTTTGCCGGAGCTCTGTTCAGACGGCGGCTGGAATAGACTGCTACATCACAATGGTAAATGTGGTAGTGCTTTTTTCAGCGGAGCAGATGAGGCTTCCGTTAAGGGATTTTTCCACAAGGGTTTTTGCCAGATAAAGCCCCAGTCCCTTGTTTTGTCCCACTTCGGAAGTGGTAAAATAGGGCTCGAAGATTCTCTCCAGAATGTCTTCGCTTATACCGCCGCCGTTGTTTGTTATCTCAACAGTCTTCCTGTTTTTGTAGTTTGCTATGTTTATCGCTATTCTTCCGCGGATCTGTCCGGAGCGTCTGATGGCGTTTACGGCATTGCTCAGAAGGTGCATCATCACCTGCTTGAAGTTGATCTCGCTTCCCGCCGCCAGCTTGCAGAAGCCTCCGCAAAGAGGTTTATGATCGGCAGTGAAGGTCGTCTGTCCTTCTTCGCAGTTGCATGTGACGCAGACTGTTATGCCGGATTCATTAAGCAGCGAATCATACATACATAAGGTCTGCTCAACAGCCTTAGCCAGCGTGAACCAGCCTTCCTCATGAACCTTGAAAAAATCTTTGAAGCTATCTATTGTCTCGGACATTTCCAGTATTATCGACATGCTGAGGGTCTCGAACTCTTTAAACATTTCCTCATGTTCGGAGGATGAGAACGATTCGGAAAGGTTCTGTATGTTCAGCCCGAGGGCGTTCAGCGGCTGACGCCAGTGGTGGGATATGGCTGCAAGCAGCTCGTTCACGAACTCATTTTTTACATCAGCCGAGGAGGGCGCCGGATATTCATCAGCCCGCTCCGGCTGGACTCTGCATGGCTCCAGAAATGCGTACGAACGGACAAAGGAACCGTTATCATCATAAACTGCGAATGACTGTATGGATATTTTCAGTTCACCGCCGTCCTTTTTGATAAATTTCATTTGCAGTTCTTCCAGTTCTCCTTTCTCCGCAAATTCCCTGAATTTCTTTATTGCCTTAGTTTTGTAATCAGAATGAAGTAAATCAGCAAAATGCCTTCCGAGGACTTCAGATTCCATATAGCCGAAGAGATTAAGCCATTTGGCGTTGACGTATTCAAAAACGCCTTCGGGATTAATGGAATGAACAGCAACCGGGACTCCGTCAAACACCCTGTGCAGGTCAGCTTTAATAAACATTTTTCCCCTTCTCAAATTTAAGGCAGCAGCCTTTATTTGGTTATCAGATGTAATTATACATATTTATAGTTACTGTCAGTCACTATTTATAAGTATGTAACTAAGTTAACACACTTATTGCCCACAGGCAACAAATAACAAAGCGTGGAGAAAGTGCGGATGAGAGAAAATAAAAACTGCTGCTGATCAGATGTACAGGATTGCTTCGGGAAGTAAAAGTTGTTTTATAATAAGCACTTTTGTGTATAGATCTTTCTGTTTGTGATGCTGTTTTGCCTGCCTGCCGCTTGCGGGCATCTGAAATTCCTATGAATATCGAACTTTGTATAGCTCTGACAGATATGATATTCGGCAGTGCATTAAACGCCGATGATCAACATCAACAACTCCATTGATGGAGTTGCGCCCTACAAAGCGAAGGGCGATTTATTCACCCGCGAGCGTGTGCAAAAATCCGACAGGATGTACGGTTTGATGTTATCAAGACGAGAGGTTGCTTCACCCTTTCAGGGTTAGTAATTACGCAGACAGTTCCATGGAAGGAACTGCGCCGTGCGAAGCGAAGGCGGGTTCATCCCGCCGCGAGCGTGTGCAAAAATCCGACAGGATGTACGGTTTGATGTTATCAAGACGAGAGGTTGCTTCACCCTTTCAGGGTTAGTAATTACGCAGACAGTTCCATGGAAGGAACTGCGCCGTGCGAAGCGAAGGCGGGTTCATCCCGCCGCGAGCGTGTGCAAAAATCCGACAGGATGTGCGGATTTTTGCTATCAAGTCAGGACTGTAAAACTGATTCCCTACAGCCGGATTCGCATCCCTCATCCGCTCCGCCCAGACCGAATTTGACCTTGTTCAGAACCTTGTGGAGTGATTCAAGATCGGTTTCAGGCATAAGAGTTCTTATATAGCTGTCAATATTTTCCCATACTTCGATAACTTTTTCCGCCGACCTGTTCCCCTCTTTGGTGAGGTGAACACGGATTACTCTGTCATCGTGTTTGTCGCTGTGGCGCTTAACCAGTCCGCCCGATTCCATTCTTTTCACCATGTTGGTGACAGTGGCGGGTGATATGCCCAAGGTTTTAGCTATGCTTATCTGAGTCATGCCGTCATTCTTGTATAACTCGGCAAGAACTTTCCCCTGTCCGTGGAAGATGCCCATTGGGTCAAGGTCTTCACGGATCCGGTCTTCAAGAAGCTTTGAAATGTTTAAAAACAGATGCAGAAATAGTTTTCGCTCCATAAATTCCACCTTCCCTTTGCTTGCTAAGGAATAATATGGCACATTTCTTTATGGGTGATTGTTAAGAAGTGCAAAGAGTCTCACGGATAGGCTCAGGCGAGTATGACGGCTTTCTGGGTTTCTATGTCGGAGTTGAGGAAAGCTCTCCCTCCGGTGTCATAAATTTTAATTGCATCAGTCACATGCGCTTCTGCTTCTATAATCGTTCCGGATATTTCCTTAAAACGCGCTATTTCATCAAAATTTATTACGCTTTCTCTTTTTCCCGTGAAGAGAGCCATGTAGAATGTGCCGTTTTCCACCAGATCCTGAAAAAAGTGCGAACCGAACGAGAGCTCAGGATAGAGCCCGCCTGCGTCATACTCCATTTCGCAGATTGCGGCGAAGCTGTTTATATCGGCGAAAACAATCGGCACACCTAGGGAGGGGGTGCTTGTGCCCCATCTGCCCGGACCGAAAAGGACAGCGCTTTTGCCGAGGGCACGGATGCTTTTGTTTATTATTGATATTGTCTTTGCTGTGGTGTATTTGTCCGTGAGGCTCAGGGCTGAATATTTTTCGGCGTCCACAAATACAAGCCAGTGAACCGGCATATGCACGTTCCCGCCCATGAAATGACCGTTTGACTCCAGCAGGATCCTGTTGTGCTGCGTATCCCCGAGCTTGTGCGCCGCGCCGCTTCGGGCGCTTTTCTGTACTGGGCGGCATTGCAGAAGGTTTATCACATATTCGGAGCCTTCGGTGAAATTGAGGGTGAACTCAATCTCTACCGGATTTTTATATTCAGCCTCAAGAATATTCATCATATTTTTCATGACTTCCGGAAAGGAGCCCCGCAGAAGCTTCTGAAAGGTGAGTATCCATATATGCTGTTTAAGCCGTCCCCGCTCCTCAAGCCGGCGTTCGGTTTCAAAGTCTCTGAGGGCGAATTCGTTGAGGTCAAAGTTCAGCTCCCCCTTAGTTATCTGCATGAGTGACACGCAGTGCTTGCCCTCCCTGCGGACATCCAGAACATCAAGATCCCTTTGTGAGTAACGCATTTTGTTGTGTATGTCGGAAAGAGGGATCAGTTCAGGGTCGGAGAGGGAAACTATCCGGGGGTAATCTCCTTCCACCCTGTTTACAGCTCTTGTTCCCAGCCCCATGACTATGCGGAGCATTCCCGCCTCAGGATCTATGTTTCTGTTCCATACATAAGTATTATACGACAGCCCCACTCCTGCGGCATGGGGATAATAAAAGTGATCCTGATAGCTGCCCGACACTCTCTGCACCAGAAGCGACATCTGTTCATCCGCTTCCTCAAGCCCTCTGCTGCGTCTGTATTCAAGAGCGTCTCTGCTCATGGAGCTGGCGTATATGAGCTTCATGCAGCGGAAGAAGTCTTCATAACGTTCCTCAGGAGTGCCCATGACGGAGCAGAAGAAGCTTTCGTATTTACCTGCGAAGGCGTTTCCGTAACCGTCTTCCAGAAGGCTGCTTGAGCGTATGATTATCGGGTACTGACCGAAATAGTCCAGCATCTCCTTTATCTTTGATTTTATCTCGGGAGGAAGCCCGCCTTCGGGGAAAAGCCTCTCAAGTCTGCTGCCCGCCCTGAAATAGCCTTCGGGGGTTTTTTGTTCCATAAGGAGCCCCCACCAGCCGTTGTGGACTATGAACGAGTGGAAGACATCCGAGCCTATGTAGAAGGAATCATGAGGTTCCATGTATTTTTCATATGGTCTGCCCTGCCTGTTATCAAGAATTTTTCTCGCCAGAAGAAAACCGACGGATTTGCCCCCTATGCAGCCTGTGCCTATCATGCGGTTTTTTATCTCCAGCATATCGGACAGGCTGAAATGACGGTTTATGAGGTAGATTATCCGCTGATCCTTTCCCATGAGCATGCTGACCAGCTTCTCCTTCGCCGCGTTTTTTTCAGTTTCCTTGTTAGTGCCGAGGAGAGCCTCCGCCCTTATGAATTCCCTGTCCCAAGCGTCCATTGCCCGTCTTATGCCGGCTCCCGGCGCAGTGCAGAGTGTGCGGAACAGGCTTGTTGCCTCAAGGCTGTTCTTCACAGGGGTGAAAACCTCAGCATTGTCAAACCTGTGGGGAAGGAACATTGTGGGGCTTGTGCGTTCAAAAACCTTCTGAGGGTGGGCATAAAGGCTTGTTCCGTCATTGTAGAGTTCAATCATTACCTGTGTGGTTTCACGTATGCGGCTGATGGTTTCAAAGGAGTGATGGTTTTTGTAGACTGCGAAAAACGCCACGGTATCAAGCTTGTAGAGATAGGGGCAGATTATGCGGAAGAAGTTTGCCACTGAGTTGTCGGAAGCCCATGAGGAGAGCAGATACGAAAGACAGTCGAAAATATAGAAGGTGCGCCTGCCCTGAGCCTTTATTATACGGCAGGCATGTTCGGCGAACTGACCGAAGCCTATGTCCGCCTCAAGGCTGAAAACCTCAGCTTCGTCATTCTCGATAAGAGGAGGGTGGTCGGCAAAGCGGATATAGCAGAGCTTTCTGCCGTCTTTTTGCGCCTGACGGATAAAAGGGCGCACGAATGCCGCGTATTCCGCAAAGGACGGAACATTCCACACCACATTGTCTCCGATGCGGAGGCTGTCGATAACAGAATCCAGCCCGCTGAGACCGGTTTTTACCCTTTCCTGCTTAGCGTTCATCCGCATCCTTAAAAGGTTCGGGGAAGCCGTGAAAGACCTCCCCTTGGATGTTTTAAGTTATATGATTCCCATGGCGAGCATAGCGTTGGCGACTTTTTTGAAGCCTGCGATGTTCGCGCCTGTCACATAGTTCCCGGGTGAGCCGTATTCGTCCGCAGCGGTCATTACGTCCGTGTGGATATTCTTCATTATATTACGCAGACGCTCTTCCGTATACTCGAAATTCCATGAGTCACGGCTTGCGTTCTGCTGCATCTCAAGGGCGGATGTGGCTACACCGCCGGCATTTGCAGCCTTGCCGGGACCGTAGAGAATGCCCGAGTCAATGAACACCTTAACGCCTTCGGGGGTGGTGGGCATGTTGGCGCCTTCACCTATGGCGAGGAGACCGTTTTTGACGAGTATCTGCGCGTCTTTGCCGTTAAGCTCATTCTGAGTGGCGGAGGGCATGGCAACCTGACAGGGTATCTCCCATATGTTGCCTTTTTCACGGTAGACAGCGTCCTTGTGGTATGCGCAGTAATCCTTTATTCTTCTTCTTTCAACTTCCTTAAGCTGCTGAACAAGCTCAAGGTCTATGCCCTTTTCATGGTAAATCACGCCGCCGGAATCGGAAAGTGCAACGACCCTGCCGCCGAGTTCGTGAATTTTTTCTATGGTGTAGATGGCAACGTTTCCTGAACCTGAAACAACGCAGGTTTTGCCTTCAAAGCTTTCTTTTCTTGTTTTCAGCATTTCATCCACAAAGAAAACAGCGCCGTAACCTGTTGCCTCCGTGCGCACCTTGGAGCCGCCGTAGCAGAGCCCTTTTCCTGTGAGAACGCCTGATTCGTAGCGATTGGTGAGCCTTTTATACTGACCGAAGAGATAGCCTATCTCACGTCCGCCCACGCCGATGTCCCCTGCGGGCACATCGGTATATTCGCCGATGTGACGGTGAAGCTCGGTCATGAAGCTCTGACAGAAGCGCATTATTTCGTGATCGGATTTGCCTTTGGGATCAAAGTCCGAACCGCCTTTGCCGCCGCCAATGGGGAGACCTGTAAGGGCGTTTTTGAAGATCTGCTCGAAGCCGAGGAATTTGATGATTCCGAGATAAACCGATTCATGGAACCTCAGCCCGCCTTTGTAAGGTCCGAGGGCGCTGTTGAACTGCACACGGAAGCCGCGGTTGATCTGCACTTCGTTTTTGTCATCAACCCAAGGAACACGGAAGATTATCTGGCGCTCGGGTTCGCATATTCTCTCGATGATTTTCTGTTCGGCGTACTCGGGGTGCTTCACAAGGACTGGTCCCAAGGTGTCCAGAACCTCTTTCACTGCCTGATGAAACTCCGACTCTCCGGGGTTTCTGGCTATAACCTGCTTGTAGATGGATTCAATTTTTTCGTGCATAATTCTGGTCATTCAAATACTCCTGCATCCGTTACATTTGTTTTTTAGGAAAACAATCAATAAATTTCCTGACAGATTCATTATACATGAAAACACAGTAATTGTAAGAATTATTACAAAAAAATAATATCCCTGTTTATAAATAGTTTATAATAATATCCTTATTAATCTCAATGGATAAGGTATTATAAACTAAGGGCAGATGCGAATATAGCGGTATAAAGTTATGTATGTTTGGCTGTAGCCTTATATAGTAATTGTTTTCTTTTGGGTTTATTTTCCGCTTCCGAAGTTATATTCTGTATCCCATGAAATTTTACAGCCTGCACAAAAAAGTTCTTATAGCGTTTCTGGCACTCTCGCTTTTACCTCTGGCGGTTCTGGGTTTTTACGCCGCGCGGAACCTCAGTTCTGTGGAGCAGTATCTGCGCAAAAGCGCTTCCTCCGCTCTTGAGGCTCAGGCAACCCGATCCCTTGTTCTCAGTGCGCAGACAGTTGCGGATACTGTGTCGATCTTTCTCAGAAGTGTAGAGAACGACCTGAACAGCTTTGTTCTTCTTGATGCCGAAGAAGCGGAATACGCCGACTTCTATAACAGACACAGAGGCACTGTCCGTGTTTGGGACAACGGAACAGAAAAATTTCACGATGTTCCGCTTTACAGCGAGCTCACTTTTATCAATCCCGACGGAACTGAGCGCATCCGCCTTACGGACGGAGTGCCTGCGAATGAACTGAGGAATGTCTCGGTTCCTGCGAATACCACATATAAAACCGAAGACTATTTTGTCCGCGCGCTGGAACTTCCCGACGGCGAGGTTTACGTTTCACGGGTAAGTGGCTGGTTTATCCATAAAAAAGAAGTCGAAAAAAATGGCGGCGATACTTGGTTTAGAGGAGTTATTCGTTTTGCCAGAGCAGTTTATGATGACAACGGCAGTCTGAAAGGCGTTGCCGTTATCTCTCTTGATCATCTGCACCTCATGGAGTTTACCCGCCACATCTCACCGGACGGAAAGGACAGCAGCAGGAAGGCATCCTACGAAAGCGCCGACTATTCCTTTATGTTTGATGACGAAGGCTGGATAATCACCCACCCGAAGCAGTGGGATATAAGAGGGTACAACTCCGACGGAACTCTCACGGGAACCAGAGGGGAATACAGCGCTGCAAGGCTTCAGGCGGGGGATGTCCCCTTTAATCTGTTCAAGACAGGCTTCATACATGAAAACTACCCCGCGGCGGCGTCAGATGTTACTGAGGGCAAGGGCGGCGTTGTGGATGTAACCAATGTCGGCGGCTCCCGAAAGATAATGGCTTACGCTCCCATACGCTATGCTTCGGGGGCTTACTCGGAGCACGGCGTCTTCGGCGGCGTGACCATAGGAGCGGAGATCAGCCGCTTCCACATGCCTGCTGTGAGAATCTCTGACGTTATCCGCGGCGAGCTTGACAAGTTCGTGAGCAGCATGGCTATTTTTGTCACTGTAATGGCGGTGATGGTGCTTGCTGTCGCCTACAGGCTTTCATGGAGCATAACTAACCCGATAGAGCGGCTGAATATCGCCATAAAGAGTGTCACCAAAGACGGCGCAGTGCCCAATGTTGACGTCTCCGGCGGGGATGAGGTGGCTCAGCTTACCAGATCTTTTAATGATATGGCTCGTGAGCTGGAGCAAAGGCGTGTGAGCCTCATGGAGTCCATGCAGAAGCTTGAGGCTTCCAGAGAGGCGGTGATTAGGGAGCAGAACTTCAAAACAACGGTTTTTGAGAATATAGAGACGGGGATCCTCACCCTTGATAAGGATAACCGCATAACCTTCATAAACAAACCCGCCATGACGATTCTCAGGCTGGCGAAGTCAGCGGAGGGCGGGCTTCTGGAGGCTGCGCTTGCGCATAAGCCGGAGGTCGTGGAGGTGATCAGGGAGTTTCAGTCCGAAGGGCGCACCAAACGCTGGAGCCGATACATAGACTCCGAGGACGGCGGACGCAACATGCACCTGAGAATAGCCGGTCTGCCCATGGTAATGGAGCATGCGGACGGAAACATAATTACTGTGGAGGATCTCACCGAAAGGGTCGGTCTGCGGAAGCAGATGGCGAGGATGGACAGATTCGCCTCCATGGGCAGGCTCTCGGCAGGGCTGGCGCACGAGATACGCAACCCGCTGACCGGAATAAGCCTCATGCTGGACGATCTGCACGACAGGCTCCTGAAAAACGACGCGGACAGGCAGCTTATCCAGCGCTCGCTTAAGGAAATAGAGCGGCTTGAGGGGCTTGTGGACGGGCTTCTTAATTTTGCCTCCGCAGTGCCGCCCAAGCTTCGCATGGCGAACATGGCGGATATTCTGTCCGACACTCTCTTCTTTGTGAAGAAGCAGTGCGAAAGACAGCGGATCACTCTTGAGACTGATGTTGAACCTGATCTGCCGATGATAAACATAGACCCGGACAAGATAAAGCAGGCGTTTCTGAACCTGCTCACCAACGCTCTGGACGCAATGAAAAGCGGCGGCGGTCTCCGCATTTCCGCTAAAAAAACGGAAAACGGCATAGAGCTGATCTTCAGCGATACGGGAGTGGGAATAAGCCCTGCGGATCTGCCTAATATCTTCGAGCCGTTTTATACAACGAAAGCGGAAGGTACAGGTCTGGGGCTTGCCATAACCCATAACATAGTTTCCGAACACGGCGGCAAGATAGAGGCGGAAAGCAGGCAGGGAACAGGCAGCAGGTTCATACTCTTTTTCCCTTTTGAAGGCAATCTCAAGTAAAATATTATAGATGGCGTAAATTCTCACCCTGCTGTATATAACTCACTTTACGGCTTTTCAGGGGAGAGAGGCATAAGACTATGGAAAAGATACTGATTGTGGATGACGAGGTTTTCATCTGCGAAAACCTCCAGAGGGTTCTCAGCGCTGACGGGTACAAGGTGTTCATAACCCACAGCGGCGAGGACGCCCTTGATATAGTTGTGGAGGAGGAGATCGACCTTGTTCTGCTTGATCTCAATCTCGGCTCCACCAGCGGGCTTGATGTTCTTAAAACTCTGAGAGACATTGACCCCGAGCTTCTCGTGATTATTATAACCGGATACGGAACAGTTGAAAGCGCCGTGGAATCGCTGAAAATGGGCGCCTATGACTATATAAAGAAGCCCTTCAAGGCTGACGCCATTCACCTCATTGTCCGTCTCGCCCTTGAAACTCAGGAACTGAGAAGGGAGGTTCGCCATCTGAAAAGAGGGAGCGGTGTTCTCTCCGCGGCAATGCAGATTGTCGGCGCCAGCGAAGAGATGAAGCGCATCTATTCGCAGATTCAGGAAGTGGCGAAGCATGAGACGGCAACAGTGCTGATCACCGGTGAGTCGGGCACAGGCAAGGAGCTGGTGGCAAAAGCAATACACAACCTCTCCCCCCGCAGCGCAAAGCCCTTTGTGGAGATAAACTGCGGATCTCTCCCGTATAATCTTCTGGAATCCGAGCTTTTCGGCTATGAAAAAGGAGCCTTTACCGACGCGAAAACCCGTAAAATAGGTCTTCTGGAGGAGGCATCCGGAGGAACTCTGTTTCTTGACGAGATAGGGGAGATGGACATGAGCCTTCAGGTTAAGCTGCTTCGTGTCATAGAGGACAGAAAATTCCGCAGGCTGGGCAACACCAGAAATATTGATATAGATGTGCGGATTATCGCCGCTACAAACAGAAACCTCAAGAAAGCCATAGACGAAAAGCAGTTTCGGGAAGACCTCTACTACAGGCTCAACGTTTTTCCCATACGCCTTCCCGCTCTCAGGGAACGCCGTGACGATATTCCCAACCTGCTTGACTTTTTCATAAAAAAATTCAGCGCCGACTTCAAGAAGAAGGTGAAGGACGTTGCCCGTCCGGCTCTCAACCTGTTCATGGAATACCAGTGGCCGGGGAATGTGCGTGAGCTGAAAAATGTTGTGGAGAGGATCTGCATCATGACCGACGCCGAGGTGATAACCGAGGATGTCCTCCCGCAGGAGATAAAAGGGAACAAGCCAAAGAAGGAGGCTCCGGCGGGGGTTGAGGTTCCGGCGGAAGGGCTTGTGCTTGAGGACGCTGTATCACGTTACGAGGAAGGGATAATAAGAAAAGCTCTCAGCATGACCGACGGCAACGTGGCTCAGGCCTCTAAGCTTCTCGGAACGGCTAGGGGAACACTCCGTTATAAACTGGAGAAGTATAAGATAGAGCACAATGATCATTAAACCGCTTTTATAAGTAAGAAACAGACCGACGGCAAACTTGGAATCTGAAATAAAAATAGATGAGATTGTATTGCTTCATCTGCAATGACAGTAGGTTATGCCGCTGCGAGGAGCAGTGCGGCGCAGCGGTTTCAGCTTTTTGAATACGATATTTTTATGCCCGCAGATAATAATATTTTACAACGTGCTGCGGTATTTGTTCTATTGCTCTGAAAAGGCGGAAATTTGCCACAGGGTATGAGAAAAACCGATTTTCCTGTATTTGCGGGAACTTATAACACCTATAGCCGAATCCGATGGCAGTTTTCCGCCCCTGATTATGTCCATAATATGTCCGTATTCTATAACGGAATTATAACTCCTGCGAACATTGAAAATCCTTTAATCCCATACCCGCAAGGCTCTCAGCGGTTGTTCATATTTTATGTCAGAGAAATTTCATAAACTGGTATGTGAGTTGCTTTTAAATATGACGGTTTTATAACTTTCATTTAGGAGTGGCTTTATATGATGGCAGCATTCTGGAACAGACTCTGGGACATGCACGACGATACCAAAGCTCTCGTGCTTTACAGCCCCAAGGCAATGCTCAAAAAGTTTGTCAACACACACTTCTCGTCTGCAACCGAGAAGGAGGAGAAAAGTGTTGACCTTGCGGACGAAATGTCCGATGCCCCGGCGGAGCACGCCCGCAGACTCAAATCCGGTCCCGGCGGGATCGAAGAGGGCGAACCGAGAGAATACTCGACAAGGCAGAAAATAGGTCTGTTTCTCGGACCTGCACTGTTTTTTCTTATGCTTTTTATCCCAACACCCTCAGGCATGAGCCCTGAAGCGCAGAAAATGGCGGCAATCACTTTCCTTATGGCTACGTGGTGGATGTGCGAATCACTGCCCATTCCCGTGACAAGCCTTCTGCCCATACCTCTTTTCCCCATAATGGGACTTATGCCCACGGGCAAGGCGACAGCTCCCTACGCAAATGACCTTATCTACCTTTTCATGGGCGGCTTCATAATAGCGCTTTCCATGCAGAAGTGGAACCTTCACCGCAGAATAGCGATGAACATAGTCAAGGTTGTGGGCTTCTCTCCCAGCAGACTTATACTCGGCTTTATGATCGCCACAGGCATAATCTCCGCTTTCGTTTCCAACACAGCGACAGCGGTCATGATGATGCCCATCGGTCTTGCCATCATCGCTCACGTCGTGGATGAAGGTAAAAGAGAAGGGCTCGACAAGGTGATAGATTTTTCGCCGGAGAAGTTCGCTTTCGGTCTCAACCTCATGCTCGGTATAGCGTATGCCGCATCAATAGGCGGTATCGCCACCCTGATCGGCACGCCTCCCAACACTGTTCTTGCCGGTTATCTGTCAAAAAGCTTCGGTTACGAAATAACCTTCGCCAAATGGCTTGTAATAGGCGTTCCGTTTGTACTTGTGACTCTTCCTCTCTGCTGGCTGTGGCTTATCAAGGTCGCAAACCCCATGAAGCTTAAAAAGGTTCCCGGGGGCAAAGATCTTATTGAGGCAGAGCTTAAAAAAATGGGCAAAATGAGCACCGGTGAACGCTGGACCCTGCTTGTTTTCTCCCTTACTGCTCTTGCTTGGATATTCAGAGCACAGCTTAACTTTCTCTTCCCCGATCCTAAAATGGTTACGGATGCGGCAATAGGCATGGTGGGCGGCTGTATACTGTTTCTTATTCCCATAAACCTGAAAAAAAACGAGTTCGTCATGGACTGGCACTGGGCGGCAAAAATGCCTTGGGGCGTCCTCATACTCTTCGGCGGCGGTCTCTGCCTTTCTGACGGGTTCAAGGTTACCAAGCTTGCTGACTGGATAGGTCTTCAGGTAGGGCTTCTTGAGCATGCGCCCATACTGGTGCTTGTTATAGCGGTCACAACGCTTCTCATCTTCCTTACTGAGCTTACGTCAAACACGGCGACTGCTGCCATGGTCATGCCTATTCTCTCAGCAGTCGCAATCGGTCTCGGTCAGAACCCGCTTCTGCTAGTTGTTCCCGCGGCTATTGCGGCTTCATGCGCATTCATGCTTCCTGTTGCCACACCTCCGAACGCGATTGTTTTCGGTTCGGGTTATGTGACAATTCCGCAGATGGCAAAAAGCGGTTTCGGATTGAACATCCTTTGCATAATTATTACAGTGATAGTAACTTATGTACTGGTTATCCCTTTCTTCGGTGTTGAAATAGGTGTTCTTCCCGACTGGGCGGTTCTGACAGAAGCTGTTACAAAATAAGACTTTTTCGGCAATTTGCCGCATCATCTTATCCCGGAGCCAAATCACGGCTCCGGGAATTTACCGGACTGGTGGCGGAAATTTGCACATGCGTAAAATAATCGACAGAAATGAGACACAAAAGACACCTTGTTATAAAATATAGATAGTTAAAATAAAACAAATCAGTTTATTTTGTTAAAATACCTTAATTCCACATTCATTTCTTATTTTTTAAGTTAATATTTCATGTGAATTTAATACCTTGATGTTCTATTTAAGATAATAGGCGAATTTCAGCCATTTCATTATATTGTGAGTTAGTTCTTGTTTACAAAATATTTATCAATAAAAATGATCGATAAAAGGCGAATTTCCGCCGTATTATGATGTTTTAATATGCTTCGGGATTATAACAAGATTATATCCCGTTATGGATTTAAAAATTTCTATCCCTTTTTTATAAGGTGTTTAGAGGTGTTATTAATAAAATATCATAAGATTATCAAGTAAATGGTATGTTTGTTGCTTTTGTAGCGCCAGTTCATTAAGTTTTGTTCAGGAGTGGTTTATGATGACAGCTATTTGGAGCAGGCTTTGGGACTGGCACGACGAGACAAAGGCACTCGTGCTTTATAGTCCCAAAGCATTACTCAGTAAGTTCCACAACCAACACTTTTCATCCGCTGATGAAAAGGAGGAAAAAAGCATCGATCTCGCTGATGAGATGGAGCAGGCGCCAGCCGAACATGTCCGCAGACTTCAGACCGGACCGGACGGAGTAAAAGAGGATGAACCCCGTGAATACACCAAACGCCAGCTTATAGGGCTGATTCTGGGACCTGTTCTTTTTTTTCTTATGCTTGCCGTTCACGCGCCTGCCGGCATGGAACCCTCAGCGCAGAAAATGGCGGCAGTAGCGTTCCTCATGGCGTGCTGGTGGATGTGTGAATCTATTCCGATCCCCGCTACAAGTCTTCTTCCGATACCGCTTTTTCCGGTTCTGGGCATAATGCCCACGGGCAAGGCGACAGCACCTTACGCCAGTGACCTCATCTACCTGTTCATGGGCGGCTTCATAATCGCGCTTGCCATGCAGAGATGGAATCTCCACCGCAGAATTGCCATGAATATAGTGAAAACAGTCGGTTTTTCGCCCAGCAGACTTATTTTCGGCTTCATGGCGGCTACAGCCGTTCTCTCCGCTTTCGTTTCCAACACCGCCACAGCGGTTATGATGATGCCCATCGGTCTTGCTATTATTTATCATGTTGTCGAGGAAGGGAAAAAAGAAGGTCTCGACAAAGTTATAGATTTTTCGCCAGAGAAATTCGCTTTCGGTCTTAACCTCATGCTGGGGATAGCGTATGCCGCTTCAATCGGCGGTATAGCTACTCTTATAGGAACTCCGCCCAACACCGTTCTTGCCGGTTACCTTTCCAAGACTTTCGGTTATGAGATTACCTTCGCAAAATGGCTCATTGTCGGCGTACCCATTGTGCTTGTCACTCTTCCGCTCTGCTGGCTCTGGCTTATCAAGATTGCTAACCCTATGAAGCTGAAAAAGGTTCCCGGCGGCAGGGAGCTTATCGATTCTGAATTGAAAAAGATGGGGAGCATGAGCACCGGCGAACGTTGGACAGCCCTTGTGTTCGCCCTTACAGCCTTTGCGTGGATATTCAGGGCAAAGCTCGCTTTTCTTTTCCCTGAGCCCAAGATGGTAACTGACGCTGCTATCGCCATGGTGGGCGGTCTGGTGCTTTTTCTTATTCCCATCAATATGAAGAAAAACGAATTTGTAATGGACTGGCATTGGGCTACCAAAATGCCTTGGGGCGTTCTAATACTTTTCGGAGGCGGACTTGCGCTTTCGGACGGCTTCAAGGTGACGAAGCTTGCGGATTGGATTGGTATGCAGGTCGGACTTCTTGAGCATGCGCCCATATTTGTATTGATAATTGCGGTCACAACTCTTATTATTTTCCTTACGGAACTCACATCCAATACTGCAACTGCGGCAATGGTTATGCCCATTCTCGCGGCTGTTGCGGTCGGTCTGGGGCAGAGCCCGCTTCTGCTCACTGTTCCCGCGGCGATTGCGGCTTCGTGCGCGTTCATGCTGCCTGTGGCTACACCTCCGAACGCCATTGTTTTCGGTTCGGGCTATGTCACTATCCCGCAGATGGTGAAAAGCGGCTTCGGGCTTAACATAATCGGCATAATTGTCACTGTGGCGGTTACTTACCTTATAGTCGTTCCGACTTTCGGCGTGGAATTAGGCGTTATCCCCGAGTGGGCTAAGGTTATTGCCGGGAAATAATAAAGTGCGCAACACCGGAAGTTTGTTCATCCGGTTTTGACCTCCATAAAGAGAGGGCGCCCTGAAGGGAGGGCGCCCTTTTTTAATGTGATGAAAGCGGGCGACGGGGCTCGAACCCGCCACCTACAGCTTGGGAAGCTGTCGCTCTACCTGATGAGCTACGCCCGCGTGTATAACCTGATCTTTATACCTTTCTTAAGAAAAAATCACCATAAAATTAAATAATTTTCAGATAATATGAAATGATTTGCAAGCGTTTCGCGCCGATGCTATAAACGTGTATGAAAACTTACAAAATCAGTCTCATTTTGCCTTCCGGCAGATTTTTCCGAAACTTATGAAACAGGCATTCATAGCGCTCCATCTTTCTATCTTTGTAGCGGGCTTCACAGGGCTTTTCGGCCGTCTGATCACTCTGGATGCCGGAGTCCTTGTCTGGTGGCGTGTGTTTGTCGCTGCTCTGTGCTTCTATATAATTCTGAAAGCAGTCGGAAAATTCAAACTGTACTCTCCTGCGGAGATTTTGCAGGCGGGCGCCGTGGGAGCTGTTATGTGCCTTCACTGGGTGCTCTTTTACGGCAGCATCAAGGCATCAAACGTGAGCGTCGGCGTGGTCTGCTTCTCGCTCACAGGGTTTTTCACCGCCCTTGTTGAGCCATTAATGCTCCGAATCCGTTTTAATTATAAAGAGCTTTTCTACGGCTGCTTCGCCGTGGCGGGTATCCTGCTTATATTCCATTTTGACAGCCGCTACAGGCTGGGCATAGGTCTGGGAGTAGTCTCATCCCTTGTCTGCGCTTTGGCTATCACGTTCAACAAGCTTGTTATCCCTAAGTTTTCCTATATTCCGCTGCTCACTTTTTATGAAATAGCGGGCGGTATGGTCTTTCTTTCATTCCTTGCTCCCGCATACCTGTATTTTTTTGGTGCCGGAGCAGTCATCCCCGATGCACGGAATATGTTTTTCATTGTAATACTCGCCGTATTCTGCACAATCGGATTGCAGCTTTTGCAGATTTATGCCCTGAAACGGATTTCTGCTTTCACAGTAAATCTTTCATACAATCTTGAACCTGTTTATACGATTATTCTGGCGGCGGTGATTTTCAGGGAAATGAGCGAGGTCAACGCCTCATTTTTTGCTGGTCTGGGAATAATCATTCTGTCTGTTCTGCTCCAGATGCGGGATGTGGTGAGAAAGGGAACATAAACGAAGGCAGGCTTATCTGCCGTCCGTGGCTGTAATTAATGTATAAAAGGCACGCTGAGCCTTGAGAGGGCGATGGTTTTCATTATTATATAGACCTCTGTTCCCGTTCTTATGCCGAGTTCCGATGCCGCTGAGCGTGTTATAGTGGCGTAAACGGGAACTCCCACATCCACAGTTACGGCAACTGCGCCGTCATCGCTGCTGTCCACGGCGGTTATCATGCCTTTCATTATGTTTCTGGCGCTTAAGCCCGTGGGCTTGTTCAGCGCGAGGGTTACGTCGTCCGAGTGAACAGCGACGCGAAGCTCCGTGCCTGTTGCGTATTTCGATGTGGGGATGCCGAGTCTGCCGTTTTCAAATGTGATGATTGAAGGCTCTTTCTCCGAAACAGCCGAAGCCCTGAGAACGCTGACTCTTCCGCTGAGACCGAGTATTTCTCTGTTTGCCGGGCGGGATACAGCCTCCTCCACAGTTCCGAAGTCGGTGCATCTGCCGTCTTTCATCAGCACTACGTTGTCGCAGAGGCTGAAAAGCTCATCTATCGAGTGGGTTACATAAAGCACTGGAAGCTTAAAAGTCTGCACCATCTTCCCTATGAAGGGGATAAGCTCCTCTTTGCGGTGAGAATCCAGAGCGGAAAGAGGCTCGTCCATCAGAAGGAAATCCGGTGACGAGAGAAGGGCGCGCCCTATAGCCACCCTCTGCTTTTCTCCGCCGGAGAGCCTGTGCGGTCTGCGTTTCAGCAGATCGCCTATTCCCAGAAGCTCCACAACATCGTCAAAGCCTGCTTTATGCCCGTTGCGCATGCTTCTCTTCATGCCGTAGCGGAGATTGGCTTCCACTGTCATATGAGGGAAAAGCCTGCCGTCCTGAAAGATATAGCCTGAGCTGCGCGCCGGAGCGGGGAGATTTATTTTGTTGCTGCTGTCGTAGAGGACTTTGCCGTCCAGCGACACATAACCTTCGTCGGGGTTTATGAGACCGGCGGCAATGTTGATTATGCTTGTTTTACCGGAGCCTGAGCGTCCGAAAAGCCCCGTGACCATACCTTCGTTCATTTTGAAGCTGACATCCAGCGTAAATGCCGGATAGCGCTTTATGGCGCTGAATTCAAGCATTAACCGCTCCCCTCAGCCTGAGAGCCGCTCTTCTGGAGAGGTATTCGGACGCGGCTATCGCGGCGATGGAAAGCCCGATTGAGATAAGACAGAGCCTCAGCGCAGCCGCCTCAGTGCCCGGGGTCTGGGTAAGGTTATACAGCGCAACGGGGAGTGTCCTTGTTTCGCCCGGAATGTTGGAGACGAAAGTGATAGTCGCTCCGAACTCGCCGAGGCTTCTGGCGAAGGCGAGCACTGTTCCGGTTATTATCCCGGGAACCGAAAGGGGAAGGGTGACCGTGAGGAAAACCCGCCATCTTTTAGCGCCGAGGGTTTTTGCTGCCTCCTCAAGCCCTCTGTCTATGCTCTCTATGGAAAGGCGCACACTGCGCACCAGAAGAGGCATGGACATAACAACAGAGGCAACCACGGCGCCCTTCCATGAAAAGGCTATGCCCGAACCGAAGATGCTTATAAGCAGCTTACCCATTGGCGCGTTGTCGTTAAAGGTTATGAGGAGAATGTAGCCAGTTACCACCGGAGGTATAACCAGCGGAACGTGTATCAGCCCGTCCAGCAGGAGTTTGCCGGGGAAGTTTTTGCGGGCGAGCAGATAAGCGGCGGCAACGCCGGGGATCAGACCGACGAGTACCGCCCAGAAAGAAATTTTCATACTGAGATAAATCGCCTCAATCTCTATCGGCGAGAGGTTAAACATTTTTATTTCACCGCGATAAATCCGTATTTCAGGAAAACTTCCGCAGCATAGTCTGTTTTGAGGAAATTGTAAAACGCTTCTGTCTCGGGAGTGCGTTTGCCTTTAACTATTCCCATGGGGTATATGATTTTCCCTGTGAGAGAATCGTCCACAAGGGAAATGACTTTCACCTTGTCGCTGATCGCTGAGTCAGAGAAGTAGACAAAGCCGTAAGGAACTGCACGTTCAACCATGGCGAGTGTGGCTCTTACGTCCTGCATTCTCGCTGCCTGAGATTCAATATCCTTCCAGATTCCCCAGCCTTCAAGAGCTTTCTGAGTGTATTTGCCTGCGGGGACATGCTCAGGGTCGCCCATTGCGAACTTTCCGCTGCCGATGAGTTTTTTCACCGCGGCGCCGTCAAGGTTTGCTATTTTACCTGTAGGAGATGAAACAGGAGCGATAAAAGCGAGCTTATTGGCGAGGTAGGGTATGTTTGTTCCTTCCTCTATTTTGCCTTTTTCAATAAGATAATCCATCCAGCTCATGTTTGCAGACACGAAAATGTCGGCGGGAGCGCCGTTTTCGATCTGCTTCGCAAGGGGACCGGAGGAAGCATAGGACGCTATAACGTTAACGCCTTTTTCTTTTTTGTAGGTTGCGATAATTTCGTTCATAGCGTTTGTTACTGAAGCCGCACCGAAGACCGTGACATCCTTGGCGAAGGCTGAAACACTGATAAGTAAGCACATTGCTATCAGGAGTATTCTCATAAGCTCTACCTCTTTGAAGTCGTTATGTATAAATGTATATAGCGTATGAGTAAAGAAAGTCAATGCTTTTGATTCATCTGCTTATAGTGAGTGTAAAAAAATGTAATAGGCATTGAAAATATGAAAACATATGTGCATAGTTATAAATTCGCATAGGTGATTGAATGACAATAATGATTGATATTAACAAGCACAGAGGACTTTTCATAATTTTTCTCGCAATGATAGGAGCCACTCCACCGCTGGCTACGGATATGTATCTGGCGGCGATTCCCGTTATTGCCAGAGAGTGGGGGGTCGGAGAGCATCTGGTGAATCTTTCCCTTGTGCTGTGGTTTGTGAGCTTCAGCTCCTCACTTCTTCTGTACGGTCCCTTGTCCGATAAATTCGGCAGGCGTCCGGTTCTTATGGGCGGGCTTTTCCTGTTTGTGGTTTCCTCCGTTCTGTGCACTCTCAGCGCCAATGTCTGGCAGCTCATAGCTTTCCGCATATTACAGGGGATGGGCGCCGCCGCTCCGTCAGCCATGGTTATGGCGATATGCAGAGACAAGTACGAGGGTGAGGAGCGCAGAAAGGCGCTCGCTTATCTCGGAACGGTTCTGGCTGTTGCGCCGATGGTGGCGCCGATGATTGGGGCATTCCTTCTCGGGCTGGGCTCATGGAGATATATCTTCCTCACTCAGGCTTCCATGGTAGCCTGCACGTTTGTTGTCTCGTTCCTGTTTAGGGAGACAATTCAGGATAGATACAGAGGAGAATGGTACAAGGTTTTTTTCAGATACCGCAATGTCTTCTCAAACTGGAAGTTTATGCGGACAAATCTTGCCTTGGGGCTCTCCGCCGGACCGCTGTACGCTTTTATAGCGTTTTCGCCTATTTACTACATAGGCATAAACGGATTTTCCGAGACCAAGTTCGGTTTTCTGTTTGCGTTTAACGCTTTCGGAGCCATGTTCGGGGCTTTTGTATGCACTCGGATGCTGAAATACGTCAAGCCGAATAAGCTGATAACAATATGTCTCGGCGGTGCGGTTTTTGCAGCAGGCGGGCTTTGGCTTTTCAGTTTTTCAGCGTGGTATTTCTTCACCTGCTTCACGTTCCTGACCACGTTTTTCATCTGCATGAACAGACCCCTGAGCAACAACCTGATAATTGAGCAGGTTAATACGGACATAGGCTCAGCGTCATCTTTCATGGTTTTCACGCAGCTTATGTTCGGTGCGCTCTGCATGTTCGCGGTGTCCGGAACCCACGGTCACCGGCTTGAGGTTTTTAACCTGCTGTTTGCCGCAGTAGCGGTGCTTGTGATGATAAGCTGGATCTTTATCAGGAAAAGACTGTCCTGAAAAGTTTAAATCAGTTTGCGAACTCCGCCGTTATGCTTTTCTCCTCCTCCTCAGTGAGGAGGACGGGCGGCATGAGCGCCTCTTTCTTTATCCTGCGCGGGTTCTTAATCCATTTCACCAGTATTTCTCCGTTCCAGCGGTTTCCTTCCGCCTTTACTGTATCAGCGGGATAAAACCCGCTGAACAGTCCGGACAGATTCGGCGCTGTGTCTCCGTGACCTGTTCCGCCTCTTTTACGGGTGAGCAGCCTGTGGCAGCCGCCGCATTTCTCCTCGAAAACGCTTTTCTTTCCCTGAGTGATGAAAACCACATATGGCGCTGTTCTGGAAACGCTTTTCGCGGAGCCTCCCGCATTGAGGATATATTTCACCGTATTTTCCGCTGTCGGATCGTTCATATGAAAATCGGGCATGTAATCGGTCGGCTTTATCAGTTTTTCCTTGAGTGTTTCGGCGGTTTTGCGCCTGCTTTCCGTATCCAGATTAGGGGCGACATCGTTCCCCCTGCCCTCTGTGATGTGGCATCTTCTGCAATGGGCGCTGTCTGCGGTTTTGCTTCCGTTTTCAACGGCTTTCCCGTTTATGATGAAGTCGGCGTACTTTTTCGTTATCAGTCCGCCGTGGGCTATGTTTTTGCGGGCTGTATCCTCATTGCCCCTGTGGCAGACGGCGCACGAGCCAGTTTTTTCATAATGGGGCTTGTGGCACTTCACGCACATCGACGCAAAGGACGGAAAGAAGGGGAGCGTGATAAAAATCAGAAGTAAAAGGGCACGAGCGACCAATTCTCACCTCTGAAAAACATTGCCACAGCCGTAAGCACAAGGACGGCAGCGCATAGAAACAGTGTCAGCCCCCAGACGGAAGCATCGTTTTTAGAAAACCATTCTGAGGTTTCCGGCTGATATTTTCTGCGGAAATCAGGCAGAAAGAAATAGAGTACGAACAGCACCGCAAAAGGGTTGAACAGCCACGCCTTCCAGCTTACTATCTCCTGAATCCACAGCAGGAACCATGCGCTTTTCGCAGGGTTCGGTGGCAGAGCCGGATCTGCCGGCTCCTCAAGGGGAGCCCCTGAGACAACTGCCAGCACAGCGGGGACTGTGACTGCCGCAGCCGCTATGAACCATGTGAGATTAAAGAGGAACGGGTCGCTTTTGGTCTTTGCCGTGTCTGATTTAGGGTGCAGACCGCCGTCCCTGCGGACATTGTACAGGTGGGCGGATATGAGAAACACGCACACAAGCGGAATAAGCGCTATGTGCATGGCGAAAAATCTTATAAGCGTCAGCCTGCCGCCGACATCATCCGGTGTGAGCAGCTTGCGTATGTACTCACCGAAGGGGAGAATATTCACCAGCTCCATTCCGGTTTTAGTAGCCCAGTATGAGAGCTGATCCATTGGGAGCAGAACTCCGGTATACGCTTCAAACACCATGAGACCGAAGAGAATATAGCCCAGCTTCCAGTTGGATGCCCTGACTGTGTATGTGCCCGTAAATATTGTTCTCACCATATGCAGTGCGATGGTTATGAGAAGTATGTGTGAGCTCCAGAGATGCAGGGCACGGATGAAGCGTCCGCCGAACACCTTCTCCTCAAGGTAAATGATGGATGAGTATGCGGACGATGCTTCGGGTGAATAGTAGAAAAGCAGCAGAACTCCCGTTACGCACAGGCTGAGGAAGAGAGCGGTTATCAGCCCGCCCATAAGGAGAGTTCCGTTTACCGCAGCCCTGCTGAATGTTTTAGGATAAAGATGAATAAGATAACGCTTAATCACGCGTTCACCTGTCTGTAAACGGTTATCTGTCCATCCCTTATTTCTGTTCTGTATGTATCGAGCCTGCGTTCGGCGGGACCCTGAACAACTGTGCCGTCGAGGGCGAATATGCTTCCATGGCAAGGGCAGGCGAACCTGTCTCCGTCGAGGGCTATTGTACAGCCCAGATGGGTGCACACGAGCGACATGGCGGTTATTTCGCCGTCCATCCGCATTACGGCTGTGTTTTTATCGGGAAAGATAACGGCTCCGCCTTCAGGAACGTCCGCTTCCTGTGCCTGAATCAGTATTTCGCCGCCCGAGCTTTCGGGGGTAAGGAATCTGTAAATAAACCAGAGGGAAAAGGCGGAAGCGGCAAGTCCTGCCAGCCGACCTAAAAATCCCCTTCTGGAGATGTTTTTTTGTTCTGTCATTCAAACAGTCCCGAAAAAAAGTGATGCCGCAGACGGGGTTTGCCCGCCCGCGGCTGTCTGATTTAGTAATGAATCATAATATAGTCTGTAAATTTCTGAGTGTAAACACCTGCGTGGAGAATAAGATGACGCAGGAAGTATCCGCCGGCGAGAACAAGCAGCTCAAAGAAAACCAGCTTGCCGCCGCTCACATGGAGCTTGCCCGCCTCAACAAAAGCGAACACCACGGCGGGAACCACGAGACCGAGCAGCACAAGGAACACCCAAAACTCAACCGCGAACTCTCCGGTGAGGAGGGCAAGGGCAGAGAACTTCATCTCAGGCACGCCCTGAAGGGCTATGAGAAGCATGCCTATGAGCAGCAGTATCTCAAGCATTATCAGGTAGAAATGCGTGGTTTCGATTTTCGCCAGATGAGCCTCCTCTTTAAAAAAGAGCTCCTTTACCACCATAGCGCCTGAAATCCCTGTGGACGAGGCGGAGATTATGAAAAGGATCGGCAGCGCAGTCTGATGCCAGAAGGGGATAGCCTTCAGAACACCGAGGAGAACCGCTGTATAGCCCGCCGTGAGTATGCCGGTGATGATCAGCGCCCAGTTCATGAAGCCGCTTGCGGCAAGGGGTTTGAAGATTTTCAGAAATCCAGCTTTCTTGATGAACCAGTCTAGTATGCCGAGGTTGTAAGCACCGTAAAGGAGCGAAAGTATTGTGAAGATAGTAAGTATAAGCGTACCCCACATGATCGCGGAGGTAGTGTTGACAAACAGCAGCAGGAGAAGCCACGGCTTGTACATCCCCTGACCGAGGTCGATGTAGAGGAAGAATATACCTATGGATACAAGGGGCATGCCTATCACGCTTGCCGCTTTTATGAATGATAAATATTTCTGTCTGTCGTACATGTCCGCAAGGGACGCCACAACAATGGAGCCGGCGCCCACACCCGCGAGGAACAGATAGACCGCTATGTACCAATGGAAACCTGTCTGAAATTCCATTTTGTCCTCCTACTTCTGGATGTAATAAATATTCGGCTCAGTGCCCAAGTCCTTACGGAGCGTCCAGACCCTGTACCTGTTGTCGGCGGCGTCTTTGAGAGCCTTGGAGATTTCGCTTTCAGGATCGTTTATATCGCCGAAAACCCTTGCCCTGCCGGGACATGTGGTCACGCACGCGGGCATGAGACCGTCATAAATCCTTGGAAGGCAGAAGGTGCATTTGTCCGCTACGCCAAGCTGATTGTTAAAGAACCTTGCGTTGTACGGGCAGGAGGGGATGCAGTAGCGGCAGCCCACACACTTGCGGTTGTCGATGTCCACAACGCCGTCCGCCCTTTTGTGGCTTGCCTTTGTGGGGCAGACCGTAACGCAGGGAGCGTCGTCACAGTGGTTGCACTGATGGGGCAGAAAGTGCATGCTGAGTCTTTCCGTTGCGGCGGGGGCTATGCCGGTGTCTATATGCGTACGGAAATCATTGTCCGGAATCTGCCATTCCGCCTTGCATGCCACCATGCAGGCTTTACAGTCCACGCATCTGTCCACTATGTAAGCCATTGCGAATTTTTTTGTTTTATCTGCTGAGTACATATTTTCTGCCTCCCTAAGCGATTTCAAGTTTCACGAAGCCGTTGTGAAAGCCTGCGGCGCCGCTTATGGGGTCTGTGAGGTTTGAAGTGAAGTCGGAGGTTCTGGCTCCTTTCCCTGTGATCCGCGTGAGCCCCTTGGTTTCATGACCGAAGCCGTAGGGGAGGAACACCGCCTGAGGATGGATGTAGTCCACAACCCTTGCCGTACAGGGGTTGCTCTTGAAGCCTTCCTTCACTAGGCGCACCTGCATTCCGTCTTTAATCCCCAGTGCTTTCGCTCTATCCGTGTGTATCCACAGGGGCACTTCGGATTTATGGAGTGCGAGAAGCCATGCGTTGTTCTGAGTGCGTGCGTGGGTGTGGAAGCTCAGTCTGCCGAAAAGGAACCTGAACTCGTCTTCCGCCGGAACGGGGTTTTCTTCGTATGAAGGCATCGGCGGGTAGGAAAAATGCTCGCACAGGTTACTGTAGAATTCGGCTTTTCCCGAAGGAGTTCTGAAGGAGGGCTCTTCCTCTCCGTCTTCAACAGGATAGGGTGTGCTCTCATTTGCCACCCAGACTCCGTGCTTCTTCATGTATTCTTCTGTGATGCCGAGTGCCTCAAAAGCCAGTCTGTTGTACTCCCTCACGTCAAGGAACTCGTTTTCGTGTCCCATGGCGGCAGAAAGCTGTGCTGCTATTTCCCATCCGCCTTTAGTATCGAATACGGGATTTACGGCGGGCTCTCTGAACTGGATGTAGCCTTTTCTGCGTCCGGTACTTATTACGGGGTCATAACGCTCAAGGTATGTGGATTCTGGAAGGATAACATCTGAAAGCCACGCTGTATCTGTCATATAAATTTCACATGTGACAAGAAGCTCAGTGTTCTCCAGAGCCTTTTTCACCATTTCCGTACTGCCGTGGTGGTGAAGCGGGTTACAGCCGTATACAAACATGCCCTTAAGGGGATAGACATCCTGATTGGCTATATGCTCCATGAGTTTATTGGCGAAACCGAGGTTTTTCGGTCCGAGAGGGAACTCTTCGGAACCGGCGCCGTCCGCCCTGTCCGCATAGGGTTTGTCAAAGTGAACCATGTGCGGCGCGTCATATTTGAAACCGACTGTGCGGTAAATTCCGCCGCGCACTTCCCAGTTGCCCATGAGCATGTTAAGGCATGCCACTATCCTTGTGAACTGGGTGTCGTTGCCGTATCTGGTGAGCCTTCTGCCCGGGTGAATATAGCAGTGGGGAGCTGCCTCACAGAGTTTTTCAGCGGCTTTTATTATTTCCGTCTGAGGGATTTCAGTTATCTGTGATGCCCACTCAACCGTGTATTCCGCCACATGCTCCTTAAACAGGTCAAAGCCGTGGGTGTAGCCGTCTACAAAGTTTTTGTTGTAGATCTCTTTTTCTATTATGTAGTTAATCATGCCGAGAAGCAGAGCTGAATCTGTCCCGGGTTTAATCATCATGTACTGGTTTGCCTTTGCCGCTGTCTTTGTGAAGCGGGGATCAACATAGATTACGTGCGCGCCTTTTGCCACGCCTTCCACGAAATCCTGCATTTCGCCCACATGGAGCGCCTCGACAATGTTTCTGCCCAGAAGCATGATGCACTTGGAGTTCTGGGAGTCCACGGGTTCTTTGCCGCCTACGGCTTTTCCGTACGAAAGCGCCCAGCCTATGTCACGGCTGCCCGTACACTGAGCGTAGGAAGGTATGCAGTAGTTCGGTGAGCCTATGATTTCAACAAGCTCAACAAAAGAGTGTTCGCCCGAACCGTGAGCAAAGATGCTGAAGGTTTCCGGACCGTATTTCTCTTTCAGTTCGTTTGTTTTCTGCGCAACATATGTGAGCGCTTCTTCCCATGTCGCTTTTCTGAATTTGCCGGAGCCTCTTTCGCCGTCTCTTATGAGAGGAGTCTTGAGTCTGTCCGGATCATAAAGCTGGAATACGCCTGCATTTCCTTTTGCGCAAAGTTTGCCGTAGTTGCTGGGGCAGTCAGGCTGTCCTTCGAGTTTTTTCACTTTTCCGTCGACAACTTTTGCAGTAAGCCCGCATTTCCAGAAGCACATTTCGCACCAGTTCTGAGCG
The DNA here is from genome assembly GCF_004087915.1 of Geovibrio thiophilus. Lineage (NCBI taxonomy): Bacteria > Pseudomonadati > Deferribacterota > Deferribacteres > Deferribacterales > Geovibrionaceae > Geovibrio > Geovibrio thiophilus. The sequence continues at coordinate 2,441,653 of NZ_CP035108.1, read as the reverse complement.
TATGTTACTCCCTGCTGCGGTTCCGCAGAGGCGGGTGAGCTGCCTGTGAGCAGACGGAAAGATGACATGGACGCCAATGCTGCGCCCACTGAGGCCGTTCCCTGAATAAAACGTCTTCGGGAGATTCTGCATTTTGTCATGGATTCCCTCGTTTGAAGATTATATGCGAATTAACGCATGTTTGAACTTTAAATAAACATTAAAGGTAGATTAGTTCCGTGAGAAAAAAGTGTCAATAAAAAGTGACAATTTAATCACGATTACGGCGTATAATAACTAAAATTGAACATGTCTATCAATTAATCTTATATTTTTAAACATGACAAAATGATTGACTATCCTATATATATAACATATAGAAATAATATGGCATTAAGAGATCTTAACGACAAAGAATTGGACGATGTTCTCGAAATATTCAAAGCGCTTGCAAGCCCTGTGCGTCTGCTCATAGCCAGAATGGTTTGCGAGAGACCCCGCTACGGATACGAGATCGAAGAAGCCTTCGACTGCGAAAGAACCAATATTACAAAGCATGTTAATCTGATGAAGGATGCAGGACTGCTGAAAGCTTACAAAGAAGGAAGAAAAACACTTTTTGTGCTTCAGACCGGTCACATCAAAAGCAGTTTGCTTGGGTGCATCGAGCACGACAAGCTGATTGAAAATTCTAAAGCTTAGTGATTATTTAGGTTTTGCTGTTTAAGGTATTTCTTTTTTCTATAGCACTTCCGCTATTCATACACTGAAAGAACACCCTGACTTCATATAAATTCAATTGGCAGACTCAAGCCGCTGTTTTCAGGGCTTCATCAATGCAAAGCGCAATAATCTCATTTTAATTTTCTGATTTTTTATCCGTCCTTTTTTTATCCGGCTCATCAGTTTCTTATCAGTATGAGTGATAAAAATATCACACTTCGCTTGACGCCTCCGTGTCACACTGTTTATACTTTACATATGTTTATTTGGAGGTACCGTATGAACAGGATTTTAATTGTCGCCGCTGCGCTCACGGCAATGCTCCTGAGCGTCACCGCCCATGCTTCGGCTCCTGAGAATCTGGTCAAAACCCGTGAGGCGAAGCTCGCTGAGGCGAGAAAATCAATCAAAGAGGTTTCCCCCGCCGAGGTGGCTGAAATGAGCGCCAAAGGTGAAGCATTTATTATGCTTGACATAAGGGAGCCTGAGGAACAGGGGATGGTTATCGCCGTCGGAACTCTTAAAAAAATCCCAAGAGGGCTTCTTGAGTGGGTCGCAGGCGGTCAGCTTAACTCTGATGATAAAATTGTGGTCTACTGCAAGACCGGCGCCAGAGGAGCTTTCGCCACACATCTGCTCAATGAGCTCGGCTACAGAAACGCCGTAAACATGAAAGGCGGAATAGTCGGCTGGCTAGAAGCCGGATATGGCGTGCAGACCTATATCGGCGAGATAAAACCCTTGGACTACAGATTTTCCAACTGATATTAGGCAGGCGGCTTTCATGAAGCCGCCTGTTTTCTGTTATTCTGCTTAAATGTGATAATTTGGTAACTTATAATCCTGCTATGCTTTTGATATTGCTTTTTTCAGTCTTTTGCTTCTGTAAGTATTTATCTATTGGTATTAATAATTAACTATATATTAGCTATGATTTGCTCAGTATGCGGGGTTCTCGCGGAACACCCGGAGGTCTGCGTGTATATTTTATTATAGGTTAAGGTATTCCGTCAGGAGAAAATTCAGATGTTTATTATATTGCGCCGGAACTTAATACCGTGATAATCATCATATAGCATAGGGAGGACAGAATATGATAGAACTGCTCAGAAAAAGAAGAAGCGTCAGGCAATACACTGATAAGCCTGTGGAAAAGGAGAAAAGGGATATACTTTCCGAAGCCCTTCTCCGCTCTCCCAGTTCAAGGGGGAGAAACCCTTGGGAATTCATCCTCGTGGACGACAGAGAGAATATAGCTAAACTTGCGGAGGCAAAAAAACACGGCTCATCCTTTGCCAAGGACGCCGGTCTGATTTATGTCATTACCGGAGACAGGGACATGAGCGACATGTGCGTTGAGGACTGCTCCATAGCCGCGGTCACTCTGCATTATACCGCTGTTTCTCTCGGACTCGGAAGCTGCTGGATTCAGCTCAGGGAAAGGGAAAAAGACGAAAGAACCAAGTCAGAGGACTATGTACGCAGGCTTCTGGGCATACCGGACAGCTACCTTGTGCTGGCGATGGTTGCCATTGGCTACGCAGCGGAAACGCCTGAGCCTCATCCTGATAACTATCTTCAGAAACACAAGATACGTCTCAACAGGTTTTAAAAAACGCGGGGCAGAAGACGCCCCGTTTAATTTACTGCTTCTTCCGCAGTTCCGTGACGGATTCCCCGCCGACACCCCAGTTGTCTGTTTCAACCTCGTCTATGATGACGAATGTTGTCTTGGGGTTTTTGCCGAGTACGTCCGCAAGCAGATCTGTAACCCCTCTGATGAGTTTTTCCTTCTGTTCCTTTGTTGCGCCCTCTCTGGTGATTCTGATATTTACGAACGGCATTTTTTCCTCCTTATGTATACTGTTCCGGCAAGGGCGGTAAGCGCCGCCCCGACTATGATATTGGCAGATGAAAAGATCAGGGGCGCGGCGAAGCTGCCGGATTTATAAGCCATAAGACCGCCTATCCAAGGACTGATTATCTGTCCTATTCCGAAAAATACGGTAAGAAACGGAGCGGTGTTCCCCTTGGGCATTATATGCCTCCCGCACGCAAGGGCAAGGGTTACGGCGCCGAGGAATGTTCCTCCGAAAATTATTGAGAAGAGGTAGGCGGCTGATATGGAATTGCTGAATACGGGAAGGAGCATTCCCGCCGCCTGAAGCATCAGCAGTAGGAAGAGTACCCTGAAAAGACCGAATCTGTGCCCTGCCCATGACCACAGGAAGTTTGAGAAAACCGCAGTTCCGCCTGCCAGCGCCCAGCCTGTGAATCCTGCGCCTGAAGAGCCGGATGACAGCTTTATTATATCCACGAGAAATGTCCCGGCTATTATGTATCCCGAACCTTCCAGAAGGTAGGCAAACGCCAGAAGGAGCATCGGCGGGCTGAAAAGACCGCGATTATCTACCTCCGTGCTTCTGCGCGCGGAAGCAGATCTGCCCCCTGAGAGCCACACAGCGGTCAGAGCGGTTAAGGTGCAGACCGCGCCTATGAAATACCATGACACACGCCAGCCGCCGTAGTGCGAGGCGAAGGGTACTGCCCATGAGGAAAAAGCGATTCCCGCCCCTATGCCGCTGAAAAGAAAACCGCCTAAGGTTTGTTTCATGTTCTCATATAGGGCGGTGTAAACTTTTTCCGCCGCGCATACAAAAACAGCGGCGCTGTAAAAGCCTGAGAAAAAGCGTATGGTACTCCACCAAAGCATTCCGTCAAACACAGGCATAGCCGCGGTGGTGAGCACACTCAGCGCCAGTGATATTTCAAATGTGCGCTTCTTGGGCGGACTGATGCTGTAGTACACTGCGCCTGCGAGATAACCGGCGAAATTGGCGGAGGCTATGAAACCTGCCTGAGCTGTATTGAGTGCGCCCGCCTCCAGCATGAATGTGATCGCTGGAGTATAGGCAAAACGTCCGATGCCCATAGCGGTAAACATTGCCGCCGCCCCGCCCAGAAGAACCGCCCCGTAATGCTTCATCACGCCTCCCTTTTCTGCGATATTATCATATACTTGAACCAATACAACCATTAAAGGCGGTTCAGCGGATAATTTATGTACGTAATTACGCTCATACATCCGGCTGTTCCGAAAAATCCTTCTGCCGTTCATTTTACCTTGGTTCTGATTATATTGTTGAGAAATGGAAAATTTTCCTCAGATTTAATTCCTTTTTCAAACAAACAGGGGATATACTTAACCTGAGGCAAACTAATAAGCAGGCAAAGAACTTTTATCCGGAGGACGGCTGTAGATTTCATATTGTTTATTTATCCCCGTGAGCGATTTCTGCGTCCGCTTTTTGAACCGTTCCGGTTTTTTACAGCACGCAGACACTGTTCTCTTATATGTGAAAAATATCCCCGTCCTCAGTAAAAACTTCATTTTTAGCGATATTATCATGAGTTTACATCAACACAAGTGATAACAAATATTACTCCGCAGATATATCATATATCACAAAATATGCTTATTTTATGGTGATGTATGGATTTAAACGAACTGAAAATCTTTTTGGAGGTTTACAGGACAGGGACAATTTCATCTGCTGCGGAAAAGCTCAATACGGTGCAGTCTAATGTTACCGCCCGCCTCAAGAAGCTTGAGGACGAGCTTAATGTGTGCCTGTTTTACCGCAAAAGCAGAGGGGTGGAAATCACATCTGACGGCAAGAGGCTCCTGCCGTTCGCAAAAAAGATTATGTCCGCGGCGGCGGAAATAAACGCGGAATTTAAGTTTAAACCCCTGTGCAAAGGCGAGGTGCGCATCGGACTCACCGACACCACATTTGCCGAATGCCTTCCATCCGCCATGGCAGCCTATAAAAAAAAATATCCGGAGGTGGAACTGACTATCAAAACAGACGCCTCATCAGCTCTTGTGGAGGATATTATCGGATACAGACTGGACGGAGCTTTTACTGGAAGCGTGGGAGGAAACGAGAATATCGAGTCTGTCCATGTGTGCAGGGTTCCCGCTGTTTTGGGCGGCGTGAAAAAGGAGATCGAGTCGCCGTCCGCTATGATTGTTTTCAAAAAGGGCTGCTCTTACAGGGACGTGACGGAGAAGTGGGCGCTCTCGTCTGGGAAACAGAATATAAAGATTATTGAGTTCAGCACGCTGGACGGAATACTTGGCTGCGTGAGCGCCGGACTTGGAGTCACGTGCATGCCTGAGAAGGTGCTGAGGAAGTACGGCGTGCCTTTTGAGGAGATTGAAGAGGACTTCAGCTTGGTTGAAACCAACTACATATACCGCAGGGACGTAAAACCGTCCGCCGCTGCGGATGCGTTTGCCTCTTTATTAAGGAAAAACTTTTTGACTGAAACGGACTGAATGTTGTTAAATAGAGCCTGAAAAAAAATAATTCGGTGATGGCATGGGATACAGAAATCTTTCGGAATGCGCTTTTGACCTTGAAAAAAAGGGAATGCTTGTCAGGGTTGACGCGGAGCTTGATCCTCATCTGGAAATAGGCTGCGTTCAGCGGCGCGTATACGAGGCGGGCGGACCTGCACTTCTGTTCGCCAATGTGAGGGGGAGCCGGTTTCCCATGCTCGGCAATCTCTTCGGAACAACAGAGAGAACAAGATATATTTTCAGGGACAGTCTCAGGGTTATCGAGGCTATGGTTAAGATGAAAATCAGCCCCAAGGAGGCTGCTGCAGATTTTCCTTCACTGCTGAAAGCAATTGCGGGAGCTTACAGGCTGCTTCCGTCCGGAAAACGTTTTTCTCCTGTTCTCAAAAACATATGCACTCTTAAGGATCTTCCTCAGCTTGTTTCATGGCCTATGGACGGCGGGGCTTTTGTGACCCTGCCGCTTGTATATACCGAAAATCCCGCCTCAAGAGGGTTTCGCTCCTCAAATCTCGGCATGTACAGAGTGCAGATTTCGGGCAACGAATACCTTGAAAATGAGGCGGGGCTTCACTACCAGATTCACAGAGGAATAGGCGTTCACCACAGGGAGGCTCTGCGGCGGGGCGAGCCTCTCCCTGTGAATATTTTTATCGGCGGCGCTCCGGCTCTGACCGTTGCCGCCGTTATGCCTCTGCCTGAGGGCATGCCTGAGCTTGCCTTTGCGGGTGTTCTCGGCGGAAGACGCATAGGATACGGCAGAACCCCGAACGGGCTTCCCGTTCCGTCTGAGGCGGATTTCTGCATATCAGGTCATATTTACGGAAACGAAACCAAACCGGAGGGACCCTTCGGTGATCATATAGGATACTACAGTCTCAGGCATGATTTTCCCGTGATGAAGGTTGATGCCGTGTACCACAGGGATAATGCCGTATATCCTTTCACTAGTGTCGGCAGACCCCCTCAGGAGGATACAAGCTTCGGGGAGTTCATACATGAACTCACAGGCGGACTGATACCCGAGGTTCTGCCCGGGGTAAAGGCTGTGCATGCCGTGGACGCCGCGGGTGTGCATCCGCTTCTGTTTGCCGTGGGCAGCGAACGTTACGCGCCGTATGAGGACAATCCCCGCCCGAAGGAGCTTCTCACTCAGGCTAATGCCGTGCTGGGGCAGGGACAGCTCTCTTTGGCGAAATATCTGTTTATTTCTAATTATTTCGACAATGAGGAACTTGATATAAATGATGCGGAGGCGTTTCTTGTCCATATGCTTGAAAGGGCGGACTGGCGGCGGGATCTGCATTTTCAGACATCCACGACCATAGATACTCTGGACTACTCCGGCAGCGGGCTGAATGAGGGTTCAAAGCTTGTTATAGCCGCCTGCGGAGAAAAAAGACGTGAACTTCCGACGGAGATAAAGAACGGGCTTAATCTGCCCGACGGCTTTTCAGAACCGAGAGTCGCAATGCCCGGTGTGCTTGTGATTAAGGGAACTAAGGCAGACGCCCCCAGAGGAATGGAGGATGAGAGGATGCACGCCTTCGTCCGCCGTTTCGATGCGGAGCATCCCATAAACCGCTTTCCGCTTATTATAATAGCTGACGACAGCGAGTTTACGGCAAGGAATTTATCAAATCTCCTATGGGTGAGTTTTACAAGGTCAAACCCCGCTAGCGATGTTTACGGCATAGAGGCTGAAACCGTGAGCAAGCACTTCGGGTGCCGCGGCTCATTGGTCATAGACGCACGCATAAAGCCTCACCATGCTCCGGCTCTTGAGATGGATAAGGACGTGCAGAAAAGGGTGGATTCTCTTTTCGCCAAAGGCGGCGTTTTGGCAGGGCTGGGGTAACAGCCTCACGGATCGGGCTGCGCAGTTTCACATTATTATGTGAGAGATTGCTTCACCCTTTCAGGGTTCGCAATGACGGCAATTAATGTCACAGCGAGGAGCAGAGCGACGCGGCAGTCTCGGTTTATTCGTATTCACACGTGTTTATGGTTGTTATATACCTCAACAACCCTGTCTATGCCTTCCATAAATGCGTCAACGGCTTTCGGGTCAAAGTGCTTTCCTCTTTCTCCCAGAATATACTCCACAGCCTGTTCAAAAGGCCAAGCCTCTTTATACGGGCGCTTGGATGTGAGCGCGTCAAAAACATCCGCCAGAGCCACAATCCGTGCGTCCAGCGGAATGTCCTCCTCTTTCAGCCCTTCGGGGTAGCCGGAACCGTCATATTTTTCGTGATGGCATCCGGCGATTGCAGCTCCCCCCCGTATGTAGGGAGAATCAGCGTTTTTCAGTATGTCGCATCCGAAGACAGTGTGCTTTTTCATTATCTGGAATTCTTCAGGAGTGAGCTTCCCCTGTTTGTTGAGTATCGTGTCGCTCACTGCGATTTTGCCAATATCATGAAGAGGAGCGGTATGGAAAATCTGTTCGCAGAATTCCGGCGTGCAGCCCATCCCTTCCGCAATGATTCTGGCGTAGTTTCCAACCCTGAGAATGTGCTCGCCGGTTTCTTCGTCTCTGTATTCAGCAACACGTCCGAGAAGGGCAAGCGCCTCAAACTCTCTGGCACGGATAACCTCTGTCGCCTTTTCCACTTCGGACTGAAGATGGAGTGCCCGTTCGCTGAGCATTTTTCTGTATTTTCTGATGGTGAGGATATTGTTCAGGCGCGCTTTAAACTCCGTGGTGTCTATGGGCTTGGTGAGAAACTCCGTGGCGCCGGATTCAAAAGCCCCGATTTTTACGGTATTGTCATCGTTAACAGCGGTAATCATTATGATGGGCACATCAGGCTGGATTGCTTTAATCATTTTGGTGAGCTCGATGCCGTTCATTTTCGGCATCATGTAATCGACAAGGGCCACATCAATTTCGTTTGTCTGAACATATTCCAGTGCGTCCACAGGGTTGGAAAAGCTTTTGACCCTGTGTCCTATGGCACCAGCCAAGTGCTCTATAAGCATGAGATTAACTTTGTTGTCGTCAACCGCGATAATGTTAAAGAAAAAATCCATCCAAGATTCCTAGTATTAATAATTATTAGACATTATAATCTATTATTGTTGCATTTGAATCAAGCTTTGACAACGGTTTTGTGTTTGTATATGCGGCAAAACGTCAGACAGCCCGAGGGTAGCGCATGAAGGTTTTCAATTTCAGTTGCAGAGACACGGAAGAACTGCGCAGACAGCTTGCGGACACAGAGTTTTACGAAAAAGGGCACAGGCTTGTGCAGATATTCGGCGGAAGCGGCAGCATGCGTCAGATAACAGCCATTGCCGCCGCTGCCGGAAAAATAGAAAACTCATGCGTAATAGGGTGCACAAGCGCGGGTGAGGTTCTGGAAGGGAAAATTCTCGAAGGCTCCGTGGTTGTCTCCATTGCTGATTTTGAGTTCTCGGAAGTCAAATCATTCTTCTTCGCTGGCAGCGACATGGTCAGAGCAGCGGATGAAATAACGTCGAATATAATAGATGAAAAAACAAAAGGGCTGATCATCCTTACCGACGGCTTGAAAAGCGACGGTCAGGCGCTGATTGCACGTCTGGCGGAGACTGCCCCGCATGTTCAGATAGCAGGAGGAAAAGCAGCGGACGACTATTCATATACGGAAACCTTTGTTTTTACGGATGAGGAGTTCTGCGACTGCGGCGTGGTCTGCGCCGCGCTCAGCGGTGATGAGCTGATTCTGAACACAGACTATCTTTTCAGCTGGGAACCCGTAGGCGAAATGATGACAGTCACCTCCGCTAAAGGGGGCAGGGTCTACACCATAAATGACACTCCCGCTGTGGAGATCTACCGCCATTATCTGGGGCATGAAGTTGCGGACGGACTGCCTGACGCCGGTATTGAGTTCCCTCTCATCACCTTCCGCAGGGGCATAGAGGTGGCAAGAAGCCCTGTCGCCAAATACGATGACGGTTCGGTGCTTTTCGCTGGCGGACTTGAAACTGGGAACCGTGTGCGCTTCGGGTTCGGCAATCTGGATTTCGCCGATTCAGGCGCATATGTGAAATATGACGCCATGAGCGAGGTTCCGGTGGAATGTGTGTTCATATACACCTGCTCGGGGCGCAGATTCTTCCTGAAATACGGTATGGAGACGGAGCTGCGGCTTCTCTCCTCAATGGGCAGCTCCGCAGGCTTCTTTACCTACGGCGAGTATTTTCATAAAAACCGCTGCAACGAGCTGCTCAACATCACCACAACCTTTATCACTCTCAGCGAATCCAAGGATGCGCTTAAACGGCATAAGACAGAACGGAAGCGCAGCTCCAACCGTTCGCTGAAAGCTCTCACAACCCTTGTTCGCACCACCTCCTCTGAGCTTAATTTTGAAAAAGAGCTGTCATCGGTAATTCTGGATAATCAGGAGAGTATCGTGATTCTCCGTTCCGAGTCTGACGGGGCAGTGAAGATAAACCGAACCTTCTTCGACCTGTTCGGCTTCGCGGATCTCAGGGATTTTAAAGGGAAGCACAGATGCGTCAGCGAGCTTTTCATATCTCAGGAGGGCTATCTGGAGGGCGGTTGTTTTGATGATGTTGACATTATAATAAACGAGAAATGCAAAATGCGCGATCCGAAGGGCATAGTCCGTGTTTATAAGGTTCGCGCGTCCAAGCTGAACTTCGGTGAGCCTCCTTATATGCTTGTAACGCTCAATGACGTTACAGACCTAGAAAACGCCGTAAACACCGCGGTATTTGCGGAGAAAGCAAAATCCGACTTCCTAGCGAACATCAGCCACGAAATCAAAACCCCGCTGGGGGGCATGCTTGGCTTTCTGGATATTCTGGGACAGATGGAAACCGCTCCTGAGAAAAAAGAGCTGATCTCCGTAATAAGGGAGAACGGCGCCGGACTTCTCTCCGTCATAAACGACATACTGGACTACTCCAAAATAGACAACGGCAGGATGGAGATACGCTATATGCCGTTCAGACTTGAGCATGAGCTCAAGGCGGTTATATCCACATTCAGGATAAAGGCGCGGGAAAAGGATATAGAGCTCATACTGAATAAGGATGAATCCCTGCCTGTTTATATGGTTTCAGACCCGCTGAGGCTGAAGCAGATACTCTGCAATCTGATCAGCAATGCCCTGAAATTCACCCCCGCCGGCGGCAGGACGGAGCTGAGGGCTGAGTATCTGGAGAGCGAGAAAAAAGTGCGGTTCAGCGTAACAGACAACGGCATAGGCATACCTAAGGAGAACCAGAAGAGGATCTTCCGCTTTTATGTGGATACCGATAAGGATATTTCAACAAAAAGCCACGGCGGAAGCGGTCTGGGACTTGCTATATCCTCCAGCCTTGTTGATATGATGGGCGGAAGGCTTGAGCTCGAAAGTGATCAGGGGGAGGGCAGCCGCTTCTTCTTCTCGCTGGATATAAATGACTTCCTGCTTCCCGAAGGCTACGGCGGCACACGCCTTGCCTCTCAGGAAAGCCCTGCCGGAGCGTTCAGGGGAAAGGTGCTGATAGCGGATGACAATGAGACCACTGCAAAGCTTGTTGAACTGATCCTCGGTTCATACGAGCTTGAATATGTATGGGCGAAAAACGGTAAAGAGGCTGTAACGGCTTTCACTGCGGATAAATTCAATCTCATTCTGATAGATGAGAACATGCCTGTTATGAGCGGGTGTGAGGCAGTGGCGGAAATACGCAAACTGGAGGCGAGACAAAACAGGGAAAGAACTCCCATAGCGGCTTTCACAGCCAATATAGGGCTTTTTGTGGATGAAAATTTCCGCAAATTCGGAATGGACGAGTTTCTGCCCAAGCCTCTGGATTTTGCTGAACTCCACGGACTTCTCCATAAATATCTGGACGAATCAGCCGGCGGTCTTGAAACAATGAGACAGAAGCGCGCGTACCCAACATCCGGCATGGGGGCGGGCGGAGAGCTGATTACAGATGTCATTGACGGTCTAAGGCTCAAAAAAGAAGACGTTATTATACTGCTGGACAATTTTATCGAACAGTTTAAAGAACAGTACGAAAATCTTGAACATGCGTTAGCTGAGCGCAATTACGCAAGGATAGGCGCAGTGGCGCACAGCATATACGGAGCCGCCAGCAACCTGCGCCTGAAGCGGATCGCGGAGAAAGCCAGAGAGATTTCCGAGTGTGCTAAGAACGGGCACGACTGCGAATATCCGTTTCTGTTTGAATACCTCGCCCTTCAGGTAAAGTATCTGGAAGCAGCTGTTGTATCAATTAAGTAATATGTTAAGTACGGTTTCATATGGTGAAATATACGGTGCATTGTAATACGGGCAATGGTTTTCGTGCTACGATCTCGGCTGAGTTATGAACCGTTTATGTCAATCAGTTGACCTATATTTTACTTTCTAAATGCACAGCTTAAAAAAATCGTGTTTTAAGAAATTATTCCGATAAATTTTATTCAAAAAATTTACACATATTTTCCTGTGAGAAAAAATGGTCAGATGATTTAGATGAGTTGATAGTTATTATTATCGTTTTAGCAGCCGGCAGTTCAAAATTATCCGCTGAACCCCCTTGAAAAAAGGATTTCAGCAGATCATGCCTCTCTCTCCGTTTTCGCTGATTTTGCTCATAACTTTAAATCAGATGCTCAAAACTCCCTTGCACTGTTTTGCCGGGGGTATTTGCGGAAAAAAATTCAAACGCAATTTTGATACGCTATAGGATTAGTCTATGGCTTGCATCAAAAAAATTAGTATGCAACTATAGCGCGTTTTAATTCATTTATTTGGTATTCTGTTACGCACTAGTAATTTGTACAGTGCTAACTTTAGGTTAGGTTTAAAGAATAGAGGTGTAGTATGAGCAGAAACAGCCTTTTCGGGGCTAATGTCTCAAGACGTGACGTGCTGAAATTCAGCGTAGGGGTCACGGCTTTGATGGGACTTCCTTATTCAATGCATACGGCAATAGCAGATGCGGCAACGTCCGATAACCGTCCGCCCGTCATCTGGCTCCATTTTCAGGAGTGTACAGGTTGTTCAGAGTCGCTTTTAAGGTCTGACCACCCGACACCTGCCGCCCTTCTTCTCGACATGATTTCACTCGACTACCATGAAACTCTCATGGTGGGCTCCGGACATCAGGCTGAGAAATCGCTTCATGATTCAATGGAAGCGAACAAAGGAAAATACATTCTCATAGTAGAAGGCGCTGTGCCTCTCGCTGAGAACGGTATTTACTGCAAAGTCGCAGGCAAAACAGCCAAGGATTCTCTCCTTGAGGCTGCCGCCGGCGCTGCCGCGGTTATCAACATCGGCACATGTTCATCATTCGGCGGCGTACAGGCTGCGGCTCCCAACCCCACTCAGGCGGTTTCAGCGGACAGTCTTATAAAAGACAAACCGGTAATCAACATTCCCGGCTGTCCTCCCAGTCCCTATAACCTGCTCGCCACCGTTCTTTACATACTCACTCTCGGCAAGCTTCCCGAGCTTGACGACAAGAAAAGACCCATGTTCGCTTACGGCAGGAAAATCCATGAGCATTGCGAAAGAAGACCTCACTTCGATGCCGGCAGATTTGCCGAAAACTTCGATGATGAAGGTCACAGACTCGGCTACTGCCTTTACAAGCTCGGCTGCAAAGGTCCCGCGACTTTCGCCAACTGTTCCGTTCAGAGATTCAATGACGTGGGCGTATGGCCTGTTTCCGTGGGTCACCCCTGCATAGGCTGTACTGAGCCTGATATTATGTTCCATCTTTCCATCTTCGATAAAGTTCAGGTGCATCACCCCACTCCTCCTGATTTCTACCCTAATGCCAACCCTGAAAGCAGGGGTAAAGGCGCTGACCCGCTCACTACGGGTATAGTCGGTCTCATAGGCGGCGCAGCGATAGGTGCCAGCGCAATGGTGGCTGCGAACCTTCCGAAGGAGGAAAATGATGAAGAAGACGAGGCGTGAGTTTATAAAACTCGCGGCTCTCAGCGGCGCAGGAATTGCTGCCGCTCCGCTGGCGGCGGAAGCTTCTGCTCCCATCGCCGCAAATGAAGAAGCCGTGGGTATGCTTTACGATGCCACGCTCTGCGTCGGCTGTAAGGCATGCGTAGCGAGTTGTAAAAATGTCAACGATATGGACGCGGCTCCCGCGCCCAATGACGCTGACAGACTTTGGGACGCTCCCGAAGACCTCGACTACAGGACAAGAAACATAATAAAACTTTATAAAGACGGTGAAGGTGACTTCTCATACGTGAAGTACCAGTGCATGCACTGCATCAAGCCTTCATGCGTTTCCGCCTGCCCTGTTGGCGCAATGCAGCAGGAAAAGGGCAGAGGCATCGTCTTCTACGATAAAGACATCTGCATCGGCTGCCGCTATTGTCAGGTTGCCTGCCCGTTCAACATTCCTAAGTTTGAATGGCCCAAGGCTTTCCCGAAAATAGTGAAATGTGACCTCTGCAAATTTACCAACCTTAAGGATAAAGGCATTCCGGCATGCTGTGATGTTTGCCCCACGAAGGCGGTAATCTTCGGCAAAAGGGACTTCCTCCTTGCCGAAGCTAAAAAGAGGATTGCTGAAAACCCTGATAAATATCAGAAAGAGATATACGGAGAGTTTGAAGTCGGCGGAACAAACGTTATCTATATCGCCGGTGAAACTTTCGACAATCTCGGTTTCAGAGAGCTTGAGCATGACTCAAACGCAGCTTTCTCCGAAAACATTCAGCACACGATTTACAAAGGCTTCGTAGCGCCTGTGGCTCTTTACGGTTTCCTCGCTTTCGTAGCGCTTAAGAACCGCAAAAATCACCATGGTCACGGACACGGGCACGATGCCAAACACGAGGATAAACATGGTTCCGAAAAGTAATGAATATATGGCACTACACCGTGAGAAGATTCTCACCCCGTCTTTCTGGGTGCTTCTTGCCTTCACGGTAATCGGCTTCTACTGCATCGGTCTCCGTTATGTAATGGGTATCGGCGCTGTGAGTAACCTTTCGGACGGTTTCCCGTGGGGTATCTGGATCGCCTATGACGTTGCCACCGGTACGGCTCTTGCCTGCGGCGGTTATGCTCTCGCGATCGTGATCTACATCATGAACGGCTGGAAATATCACCCCCTTATCCGTTCTGCGATCGTTACATCACTCTTCGGCTACGCCCTCGCGGGCTTCTCCGTTATGGTGGATCTCGGAAGATACTGGAACGCTTACAGCTTCTTCATGCCTTCACGCTGGCAGGTAAACTCGGTAATGTTTGAGGTTGCGGTCTGCGTTATGGCGTACAACGTGGTTCTTGCCATTGAGCTTCTTCCTGCGATTCTGGAAAGGTTCGTGCACTCCAAGAATCCCCGTTTTCCGAAACTCAAGGAATATGCCAGAAAAGTATACCCTAAGCTTGATAAGATACTTATCTTCTTCATAGTTCTGGGTATCACGCTTCCCACTATGCACCAGTCCTCATTGGGCTCTATGATGATTATCGCCGGGTCAAAACTGAACCCCATATGGCAGACGGGCTTTCTCCCGATCCTTTTCCTCATAAACGCCATGTACATAGGCTACTCAGTGATCATTTTTGAATCCACACTGTCATCTGTTGTTTTCGGGAGACCGTTTGAGAAAGAGGTAAGGGTAATAGCTAAAGTTGTTCCCTACCTCACTGCGGCATGGCTTATTATCCGCTTTGCAGACCTCTATCACAGAGGACACCTCTCAACGGCTTTTTCAGGAGACTACTATTCAAAAATGTTCCTCGTCGAAACACTGCTCATAGCCGGCGGTGCTTACATGCTGACATGGAAGCATTTCAGAATGTCGCCGAGATGGGTCTTCGTATCCGCCGTTATGCTCTGCGTAGGCGGTTCATGGTACAGGTTCAGCGTTTACATCATCGGCTTCAACCCCGCTAAGGGATGGGAATATTTCCCCTCACTGCCTGAGTTTTTCATAACCCTCGGTCTCGTGGCTTTTGAAATCCTCGGCTACATGGTGCTGGTGAAAATGTTCCCCATCATGCCCAACCTTGAAGGGCACAAGAAGAACGCTTAATATTTTTAGGAGATTAAATAATGGGAAAAAGAATAACGATTGACCCTATTACCCGTATAGAAGGACACCTCAGAATAGATGTTGAGGTGGACGGCGGTCAGGTTACTAAGGCATGGTCCTCTGCGCAGATGTGGAGAGGGATCGAGAAGATCCTTATGGGGCGTGACCCCAGAGACGCATGGGTTTTCGCGCAGAGATTCTGCGGTGTCTGCACCACTGTACACGCTATAAGCTCAATCCGCTCCCTTGAAGCGGCTATGAACGTTGACGTTCCAGTTAACGGTCAGCTCATAAGAAACATGATGATAGCTCAGCACTCCGTACAGGATCATATAGTGCATTTCTATCACCTCTCCGCTCTTGACTGGGTGGACATTGTTTCCGCTCTTTCAGCCAGCCCCAAGAAAACCGCTGCCATAGCTCAGAGCCTTTCCGACTGGCCCGGCAACAGCGTTACTGAATTCGCCGCTGTAAAAGAAAAGCTTAAAAGCTTCGTTGCCACAGGCAAGCTCGGCATCTTCGGCTCAGGCTACTGGGGGCACCCCGCAATGAAACTCAGCCCCGAAGTGAACCTTATGGCTGTTGCTCATTACCTTAAAGCCCTTGACTACCAGAGAAAAGCGGCTCAGGCTGTGGCTATTCTCGGCGGTAAAAACCCCCACATACAGAACCTCTGCCTCGGCGGTGTAGCCACTGCCGTTAACGTGGACAATCAGGCAACGCTTAACATGGAGAGATTCGCTCAGCTTCGTGTTCTCATGACCGAAACAAGAGACTTCGTGAAAAAAGTTCTCTTTCCTGATGTCGTGGCTATCGGCTCTATGTACAAGGACTGGTTCAAATACGGCAAAGGCGTGAATAACTATCTTGCTGTACCGGAATTTCCTCTTGATGAAAAAATGACTAAGTTCGACATGAACGGCGGAATAGTTTTCAACAGCGAGTTCAATAAAATGAGAGTCCTTAAAGATCACAAGGACGCTTACCTTATTGATAACGTTACCGAATCCGTCGCTCACGCGTGGTACGAGGACGGCGCGCCCAAGAATCCTTTTGAAGGCGTTACCGAGCCCAATTACACAGACTTCAGCGAAAACGGCAAATACTCATGGTCAAAAGCGCCCAGACTCGCCGACAAGCCTGTGCAGGTAGGTCCCGTTGCTCAGATCCTTGCATCTTACTACAACAAGGACAAAGAGGTTGTTGACCTTGTCAACTCATCGGTTAAAACTCTCGGCATAAGCGTGGGCGACCTTGAGTCCACCATGGGAAGACACGTTACAAGAGCAATCCGCTCTGTTGTAATGGCTGACAAATCACTTAAATACCTTGATATGCTCATTGAAAACCTTGCAAAAGGCGAAACTGCGTACGCGAACCATGTTGAAATGCCCATGGGAGAATACAGAGGCGTAGGCTTCCACGAAGCTCCCAGAGGAACACTTTCACACTGGATCGTTATTAAAGATAAAAAAATTGCCAACTATCAGGCGGTTGTGCCTTCGACATGGAACGCCGGTCCCAGAGACGAAAAAGGACAGGCAGGTCCCTATGAGGCGAGTCTTGTAGGCAACCCCGTTGCTGACGCCCATCAGCCCCTTGAGGTGATACGGACAATCCACTCCTTCGACCCCTGCATTGCGTGCGCCGTGCACTCAATCGACCCCGAAGGAAAAGAACTTACAAACATAAAAGTAAGATAATAAAGACAAAGCAGGGCAGGTGACGAGCCTGCCCCGTTTTTTTAAGTTGCGGTTTGTTCCGCAATGATTTATACGGAGCACATATGAACGTACTTGTATTCGGTGCAGGAAACATTTTGCTTGGTGACGAAGGTTTCGGCGTGCACATGATCCAACACATGGAGAAAAAATTCGGGGCACACGCGAACGTGGAACTCTATGACGGCGGAACAATGGGCATTTTTGCCACCCATAAGCTGGAGGAAGCCGAGCACATCATCATCATAGACACTCTTGATGCAGACGGTGAGCCCGGGGAGATACGTACATACGGTCTTGATGACATAAGACTCAACAAGATTCCCGCCAAGATGTCTCCCCACCAGATAGGTTTGCAGGAAGTTCTGCTCATCAGCGAAGTGCGCGGGAAAGTGCCCGAAAGCGTGAAGCTTCTGGGCATAATCCCCAAATCTCTCGAAAGCGGCATCGATCTCAGCCCTGAGCTTCAGGGAAAGGTTGCGGTTGTTGAAGAGCTTATTCTCGAAGAATTAGGTTCTCACGGCATCACTCTGGAAAGGAGAAAGGACGCTTAGTCCCGAACCGCTGCGGACAGCACAGAATCATAATACGGGCGGCTCCTTCCGGAGCGCGCCCGTTTTTTTTCGTTTTTTTACTGCTGATTGATTATCTGCGTCATGAGATCCTTCATCTTCACCGTGGTGAGTCCTTTGGGAAGCTGGAACCTGTCAGCGGGGATACTGCCTTTTGAAACAGACGTCACTTCGGTAACATCTTCCTTTGTGCCGCCGCTGAAGTCGGGCATGCGGGTTTTCTCATACAGGCTGAAACCCTTGGAGGCGTACACTGTGATTTCGTTTTCCACAACCTCCTCCGGGCTCATGAAAAATGGAGGAGCATTGTTCACTATGCTGAGGAAGGCGGCTATGTCAACTTCCTTGGCTATTTCGTCCAGAAGCTGTTTTGAGTAGCATATCTCAGTGGAGATGTTGAGAGACGGGAGTGAAAGCAGCACTTTCTCACAGGGGTATCCTGCGTATGAGCCTTTGCCCTTGGGCTCGGTCTTCACCTTGAGTTTTTTGATTTCCTCATGCTGCTTTTTGTAGTAGTCATCCTTTGTAATATCCTGAATCTGTGCAGCGGCAAGCTTCTGCATTTCCCTCATGTCGTCAAAGGTTCCGAACATGAGCATTTCACTTTCATAATCTACCGTGTAGACGGTTTTTTTCCTAATATCGATCAGCGTGTCCAGTTTTCCGTCAGAGAAGGAGGCGATAAGACCGTTCTGGAAATAGCTCACAGACTGACCGTCGGTGAGTTTTTCGGTTACGGTTATACCCGCATGGATCTGGAGAGCGGAAAAAAGCAGGAAAACAAGGAGCAGCGTTTTTTTCATATAGTTCCTCCGCAAAAAGAGCGCAATATTCCATCATATACCGCTCATTTTAGGGGTGCAAGAGGATTAATAATAATTTTTATGAAAAGCGTCTGAACAGTCACGCAGGGCTTCATGCCGCTACCGGATTGACAGCAGCATGTTTTGAAAGGAGAGCAGCGAGCCAGTTTCTCCTCCGAAGGTGAAGCCCAGCCGGAAGCTTTTCATTCTCCCTCCGCCCGAGGGGATACATTGGGAAACCGAGGGTTTTTCACCGGAGTAATTGTACGAAAGCTCAGAGCAGAGCTTGCAGTCTGTCCATGCCTTGACAAGCATATAATCTCCATCGGCGGATTTGGAGGAGCAGGCTCCGTCCGCATAGCCTGAATGTATCTCAAGGCGCATCGGATGAACCGCTTTATCCTCCAGCCAGTTTACGGATGATGAATCAGGTTCGGCGCAGCCGGAATCATCCGGACATGAAGGCACCACGGAGCTGAGATGAGCTCCGAGACATATTTTTTTGCTGCCCGAAGGGTAAGCGCAGGGGATAACAGCAAGGTGATTCGGTGAAGGATACAGCGAAAAATCCAGATTTCTGTCGGGGTAAAGGTCTGTTTCCAGAACGAAGCCCAGTCCGTCGAAGCTTAAGCCTCCGTAACCGAGACCGGATGAGCCGGAAAGTCCGCATTTCATATTTTCCCCTGCCTGATCCGCCGGATAAACAATCAGCCCGTAGCCGCCGAAGGAGGATTCGGTGCTGAGAGGATCGCTGTCGCTGTAGCCCGTTCTGACCTCATAATACATCCTGAATACCTCATTGAGGCTGAATGTATTGTTTATCCACATGCACACAGATTTAGCGGAAGGGTTTCCCTCCACCTCAAAACCGGTTGTGTCTCCGTTTTCGTCCTCAGCGGGAGATATTCCTTCTCCCTGTCCGCCCTCTGCGTTGCTGATCGACAGATTGTCTGTGCGGAGCCTGAAGCCATGATCCTGAGGAGGGGAGAAGCCCGCCTGATAGAACGGCACAGCGTATACCGCCGATGCCCTGCGCCCGCCTGTGAGAGCGTAAGCCTTGACTTCACGGACGGACGGCGTGCTGAACACATCAGCGAAGGATGAGATCAACAGTGAGCTGCCTTCGGTATAGGAAGATTCATCAGAGCAGTCAGTCCTTATATTCAGCATAGCGGCTGTTTCAGGATCAGATTCCGCACACCATTTTTCTGCCGGGGGAACAGACTGAATCTCTGCGGTGTAGAGGCTGCCGCTGTAAACAGGAGGAAGCTGCGGCGTGACGATTTTAAACGCCTCTCCGCAGTTTGCGTGCCGGGCTATTTCGTTTAAGCCTGTCCATCCGGTTTTGTCGTCATTGGACTGCGAAGCGGGGTAGACAGTTACGGCGGTTTGGTCTGCAATTGTTGTGAATACTCCGTCCTCTCCGGCGCTAACAGCAAAAACGGCTGCTCCGTCAAAGACTTCCTTCTCTGTGCAGTCTGCGTTTCGACACAGTGTAACGGGTATGCCGCCTGAGCCTGAGCAGATGTCGGCGGAATCAGCGGTCATTATCCGCAGGTTTCTTCCGTAGCCGTCTTTGATTTCACCGAAAAATGACGGGGTCGGCATACGGCGGGCAGCCGCCGCTTCCGAAGAGGCACGGAGCAGAACTTCATTCAGTGCGGCGTCCGTGTTTCTCTCTGAGGAGAAATTTTTCGCATTATTCATCATGCCGTAGCCGAAAGAGGCGAGAAAGCCTATGACGACTATGACAAATATCAGTTCTATCAGTGAAAAGCCCTTTTCAGGGACGGCAGCGGCATTCATATGAGCCTCATATAGGGTGACAGCGAATAGGAATTATTATAAAATTAAACAGTATCAGTCAATTAACGTTACGGGAGACTGGTTTTCAATGCGTTCAGAAACTAAGGGCTTCACCCTTATTGAGCTTGCTATCGTACTGGTTATAATAGGTTTTGCCCTTGCTTCGGGCAGCAGTCTCCTTGCGCTTGCCGTGAAAAAGAAATCAGCGGAAACCGATTCTGCCAGACTTGTCTCAGCGAAAAATTCACTCTTTTCCTATTCCAATGTCAACGGAGTACTCCCTGTGAAAGAGGGGTTCGCTCCGGCGGTTTCCTATTCACATGATTTCGGAGGCAGGTCTGTGGCTTATATCTATGACGAGGCACTGACATCGAATGATGCCGTCTGCCGCCGAAAGACCGCTTCCTTCGAGCTCCGCAGGTGCAGAAACGCCGGATGCACGGATTATACCGCGGTAAGGAACATAGCTTTCGTAACCGCCGGAGGCGGAGCAAACGCCAATATACAGACAGGAGCGGACGAAGCCGGAATAATACGCATCTATATTCAGGGAGACGCGGCGGACGATTACCCTGCGGACGGAACAAGGATCGAAGCCTATGACGATATAACGGAGTGGGTCACGCTGGGCGAGCTTCAGGCACGCAGCGGGTGCGCCGGTCAAAGTCTGAGAATCCTTAATAATGAGCTGCCTCAGGCATATACCGGAAGACCGTACGAGGCGAAGCTGTTTGCCGACGGCGGTGTGCCCCATAGCGGAGCAGGCGGGCGCTACAGATGGTGTCTGGACGATACTCCTCTTAAGAGCTCAGCCAGCTTGGAATTTTCCGCCAAGGGGAGCCATGTCACAGCCTCCTCCGACTGCCGCAGCGAAAGTGAGTCAGCATGGACTGCGGGCGATAATGTGAGTGTAATCGGAACACCGCCCTCCGGCAGCGGCGGATCATATTATCTAAGTGTCTGGGTGAGAGACGGAAACGATCCGGACGGCGGGGATGACAGCATAGCGAACAAAAAGCTTGTTCTTACCATTTCCGAGTAAACCGTAACGTAAACCGAGCAGATTTCTGTTTATAAAATTTCCTGCCCGTGCTAAAAATCAAACAATACTTTAAATAAATACCGGAGGAAGCGTTATGAAAGCCGTACTTTTGAACGGATTCGGGGGAATTGATGTTCTTAAGGTTGGCGAGGCTGAGAAACCTGCGCCGAAAGAGAACGAGGTATTGATAAGAGTCGCAGCCACTTCAATAAACAGACCGGACCTTGTGCAGAGAGAAGGAAAATATCCGCCCCCTCCCGGGGATTCCGAGATACTCGGTCTTGAGGTTGCCGGTGTAATAGAACAGCTCGGCTCAAAAGTTACGGGCTGGAAGGTCGGGGATCGTGTCATGACTCTTGTCGGCGGCGGCGGTTATGCGGAGTATGCCGTGGCATACGCCGAACATCTTATGCCGATACCAGCCAATATGAGCTTTGAGCAGGCTGCATGCGTATGCGAATCATACATCACGGCTTTTCTCAATGTTTTCATGATCGGCGGACTTCAGGACGGCGAGACGGCGATCTTCCACGGCGGCGGCGGCGGTGTGAATACTGCTGCTATTCAGCTTTCAAACGCCCTGACTCCGAATTCAAAATACATAGTCACCGTTGCTCCCGATAAGGAAGCGAAAGTTAAGGAACTTGGCGCGTCCCTCACGGTGAACTTCCGTGAAGTGTCCGATTTTTCCGATATGGTAAAAGAGTTTACCAATAAGAAGGGCGTAAACCTGATACTCGATCACGTTGGCGCAAAATACCTTTCTCCCAATATGAACTCTCTGGCTTATGCCGGCAGACTGGTGATTATAGGCGTTACAAGCGGCATCAAGGCGGAGCTGAACCTTGCTCTGATGATGGTGAAGCGCCAGCAGATCATCGGCTCTGTTCTCCGCTCCAGACCTGTTTCAGAAAAAGGAGAGATAGTTAAGGAATTTACAGGAAGAGCGCTCCCTAAATTCGCCGATGGAAGCATAGTGCCTATAATCTACAAGGTCTTCCCCATCGACGAAATCGCCGAAGCCCACAAAACCATGGAAGAGGACAGGCATTTCGGGAAGATAGTTCTCAGGATAGCCGATTTGTAATTTTGAGGTACAACATTCGTACAGCCCCATGTTTGTGGCTGTACGAATTTGATATTCCAGATAAATGAGATTGTTTACCGAATAATGACAGTGAACTGCGTGCGAGGAGCAAGGCGACGTGGCAGTCTCAGTCTTTATGCCTTTGTGAATGACCTATAAAACTATAGTAAACTCCGCTCCTTCAAAAGTGTTTCTGGCGGTTATTGTTCCCTTTATGTTTTTCTCTATGATTATCTTCGACATATACAGCCCGATGCCCTGTCCGTCCGGTCTGGTGGTGAAGTAAGGCTCAAAAATCCGCCCCATAGCCGCATGCTCTATGCCGCCGCCGTTGTCAGCAACACGGATTACTGTTTTCCCCCTCCCTGAGGTTATGCGTATATCTATCTTAGGCTCCGCTATCCGGCGCAGGTATAAAATATCCTTCGCATTCTGAATAATGTTGAGCAGAACCTGACAAAACTCGCTTCTGTAGGTTCTGAGGAAGACATTTTCCTGTGCTTTTATCATGACTCTTATGCCGTGAAACCTCAGGTTCGGTTCAATTATGGAAAGCACTTCGTCCAGCGCGGTGTTTATGCAGAACTCTTCAACAGGCTTAGACGGGCTGAAGAAGTTTTTAAAATCGTCGATGGTGTGAGACATAAACTTGAGTGTTGAAAAAGCCTCTTTTATGAGTGTTTCCGCCTCATCTCTGGCAAGATTTCCCTGTTTGATGCCCATCTCAAGGTTTGTGAGTATGCCCGTCATCTTGCTCAGCGGCTGGCGCCATTGATGGGCGATGTTTGAGATCATTTCCCCCATGGCGGCGAGCTTAGACTGATGAACAATCATCTGTTCCTGCTCCCGCTGTTTTTTCTCGGTGGCGAGCCGCTGGGAAATATCTCTGGCGACATCTATGGAGAATTTCCGACCGTCTTCGGTTATTACGGACGCCGTGAGCTCCGCTGGTACAATATCTCCGTGCTTACTCAGGAAATCCAGCCTTACCGTCTCCTTCAGTCCGAACTCCTCACGCTTGCGTACTATGTAGCTGTGAATCTTTTCAAACTCGTACTTAGGATGAAGCTGTTCCGGCATGAGTTTCCGCAGTTCCTCAAGGGAATATCCGGTCATTTTCCGTGCGGCGGCGTTGGCGTCCGCTATGCGCTTTGTTCTGAGATCAAATATGAAAATTGCGTCAGTAGCCGACTCAAAGAGGGTTTTGTATCTCGTCTCGATTCCTCTCAACAGCTTTTCCTGTCCTTCCTTGTGGTCGGTTATGTCTCTGGCTATGCCTTCAACACCGATTATCTCTCCGTTTATGTTTTTAATGAAATGAGCGGATGTGGACACCCACCAGATGCTGCCGTCCTTCCTGAATAACGGTGCGTCAAAAGCAGTGACCTTGCCGTGTTTGCCTATGAGTTCCTTGAAAGTTTCCCTCAGAGCGGGATATACATAGAGTTCGGAGCCGAGATTTTTGCCGATCAGCTCCTCCGGCGTGAAGCCTGAATAGATGAAAACAGAAGGGGAGATGGCGGTTATATTTCCGTAAATATCTGCCGAATAGTATATGTCGTAAATATTTTCAATAAATTCGGCAAAGCAGCTGAAAGCTCCGCTTTTTTCTTTGGTCAGGGGGTTGAGGCTGACGGTTTTTACTCCGGTTGTGCCGTCGGGGAGCGTGCAGGGTTCAAGCTCAATGAAATGCTGCACATCATCTGAGCCCAGAATGAAGCAAAAATCTTTTTCTTTGGTTTTAAGGGCTGAGACTGTCCTGTCTCGGTATTCGGTTTTGATCATCTCTATGAAAGGCTTTCCTGATATTTCAGAAGGAGTGTAGCCCAGTTTGTTTTCAGCCTCGGCTGAAATTCTCAGTATACTGAAGTCCATGTCCAGAACAAAATCGTACTCTGCCATAGTATTGCCGCCCCGCCCCTTTTCGGATAAATGGTCTTACCTGATTTTACAGCAAAAAAATCAATAAGTCGCTGTTGTTCTATGACAATCAAAATAAAAAAAAACCGTCTTTGCCGAAGACGGTTTGATTTATTACGGAATAAGTATCATATCCGCTTCCGAACCGGCAGGGAGAGAGTTTGAATCCTCATCAATGAGCACGAGAGCGTTTACGGAAGCAAAGTTTATGAAGTGCGATGTGAGCTGCGAGCCCGGATCTGCGGCGTGGTAGCGTCCGTTTTCCACTGTTGCCGTCGCTCTGTCTATATCCATGCGCCCTTTTCTTGCCTTCATCTCAGTTTTGAGGATTGCCTTGTGGATTTTGTTTTCAAAATCGGTTACGCCGAGCGCTTTTCTGAAAAGCGGCACAGCATAGAAAACAAAGTTGGTGAGAAACGCCGCCGGATAGCCGGGCATACCGAGGAAAAGCTTATTGTCTCTCTTCGCGACCATAAGCGGGCTGCCGGGTTTAATCCGCGTTCTCTCTATGAAAAGTTCAAAGTCGTGCTCTTTAAACACTTTTTTGACAAAATCGTATTTCCCCATGGAAACGCCGCCGGAGGAGATTATTATATCGTGGTCTTTGCACATTTCCTTGAAGGCGTTTGCCACCTCCGCCTCTGTGTCGCCAATGGGACCGAAGAAGTCGGGCGTTATTCCAACTGAATTCAGGCAGCTTTCAAGGATGCGCCTGTTGGTGTCGAAAACCATCCCTTCGGCGAATTTTTCTTCAACCTCAAGTATTTCATCTCCGGTGACAAAGGCTGCGACACGGGGTTTTTTGTATACCTCAATCTCTGCTTTGCCCAGATAAAACAGGGCAGGGTAGAGCCCCTTGTCTATCACCACGCCTTTTTTTATTACAGCGTCCCCTTTTTTCGCTTCTTCTCCGGCAAGGTTCACAGAATCGCCGGCGGGAATTGTTCCGGGGATAGTGATAACTCCGTCTTGATCCTCGCAGTCCTCAACCCTTGCCACGGTGTCCGCGCCGAAGGGGACTGTGCCGCCGGTCATGACGAAGATTGTCTCATCCTCTTTCACGGAAGGACCGCTTTTCGCTCCGGCAGCGACCTCTCCGGTGAGTCTGTAGGTTTTGCGTCCGTGTTTGAAGGCGTAGCCGTCCACTGCGGATTTATGCACATCGGGATAGTTCCTCGGCACCGTGATGTCTTCCGCCAGAGTCCTGCCCCAGCTTTCCCTGACCGAAATTTTTTCAGTGCCGTAAGTTGTTGTAAGGCTGTTGAGAATAGCCTTGGCTTCCTGCCAGCTTATCATAAGCCGCCCCTCCCGAACGGACAGACGGGGTAATGGCACTTCTCGCAGAAGTGACACAGACCGCCGTGACCGGAATTTGCAATATATTCTTTCGTTATCGTTTCTTTTGCAAGTATTTTGGGCAGATAAATATCCAGAGCTGTCGCATGGAAGAACAGAGCCGCCGCAGGCACGCAGACAACGGTTTTTTCACCTATGTAGCCTATGGAGCAGTTGTTGCCCGGCTGGATAGGGTTGCCTTTGCAGACTATTCTCACCCCTGCGTCCTTTATGGCGTCTGTGGTGACGTCATCAGGGTCAACGCTGGTTCCGCCTGTGGTCAGCACAAGGTCAGTGACTTCAAGCATTTTCCTGAGCTCACCGGTTATATGTTCTTTCTCATCGGGAGCGATTGCAGTGGCGACCACTTCCACGCCCAGCGCATTGAGCTTGGCTGAAAGCTTCGGTATGAAGCCCTCCTTGATGCGCCCTTCGTAAACTTCATTTCCGGTGACGAGTATACAGGCTTTAGTTATTTTATAAGGATTAACGCTTAAAATCGGTTTTTCGAGGATGCCCCGAACGGAGTTCATAAGCTCTTCGCTGCATACGAGGGGGATTATCCTGAAAGCGGCTACCTGAGCGCCTTTTTTAACCGGAAATCCGTCATGGAGGGTAGGCATTGAGGGAATTTCAAGGCTGTTCACCGCCAGCAGCTTCTCCCTGTCCACATGGAATATGCCGTCAGTTTCGGCATAGAAAGATACCTTGCCTTCGCTGGTTTCCTTATCGTAGGTGATATTCTCCCCCGCGGCGAGAGGAGCTGCTATGCGTGCCGCGTCGTCCTCATGAACATCCGTGTCGTTTCCGTCCATTACGAAGATATTTCTCCGCCCGAGGTTTTTCATGTACTCTATGTCACCCGCGCGGATGACATGCCCCCGTTTGAAGGCACGGTTCTTTATTTTTTTCTCTAAGCTTACTTCTGTGATGTCATATGCGAGAACCTGACCTTCCGCATTGTCAATGCTGATTTTTTTCATTGCGACTCCGCTGTGTGTTCAATAAAATGTAGATGCCTTGAATGTTTTTGTCAAGCAGACCGATTGCGGTGGAACTTGATTCTGCATTCTGGTATATTTTCTTATAGTTTAAATGATAATTGCCAAAAGGTAAATCTGAGGTAAAGGCTCGGAGCATGCCTTTTTGGAGGTACGGATTTGGACAGGGAAGAACTCAGCAAGTTTGACGGAAAAGAAGGGCGCAGGGCATATATCGGCTACAAGGGTCATGTTTACGATGTGACTGACAGCAGACTGTGGAAAAGCGGTCAGCACGTTAAGAGACATTTCGCGGGGAGGGATCTCACCGAGGATCTGGAGAAAGCTCCCCACACCGACGAGGTTTTTTCAAGGATACAGCCAGTTGAGGCGCTCACGGAATCGGTGGCGCAGGTGCAGAGCGTATCTTCCGATGAATTTAAGGCAATGCTGAGGGATGTTTACAGAAAACTTCATCCGCACCCGATGTTTATACATTTCCCCATGGGGCTTCTGAGCTTTGCGGTGTTTATGCAGGCAATGTTTCTGTTCACGGGACAGCCGAGCTTTGAAACAACAGCGTTCCATTGCATGGCTGCCGGCGGTGCTGCCCTCATTCCTACAATAGCTTCGGGCTTTTTCAGCTGGTGGGTTAATTATCACTACGCCACATCGAATGTGTTTATAACGAAGATAGCTTTCTCTGCCCTGCTGCTTCTGATGTGCACGGCTGAAATGTGGCTGAGATTCAGCGATCCGGCTATCTCTGCCGCAGGAACCGGAGTCTCCAACCTTTACAACGGGCTTCTGTTCCTGAATCTCCCTGTCATGGCTATTATCGGCTTTAACGGCGGCAAAATAACTTGGGGCTGAGTATCGGAGTTGCGCCGTGCGAAGCGAAGCCTTGCTTTGCAAGGCGTGAGCGTGTACAGAAAAGGGACAGGACGTGCCCTTTTCTGCGGCAAGACAGAGATTGCTTCACCCTTTCAGGGTTCGCAATGACGTATTCAACTCCATGGACGGAGTTGCGCCGTGCGAAGCGAAGCCTTGCTTTGCAAGGCGTGAGCGTGTACAGAAAAGGGACAGGACGTGCCCTTTTCTGTGGCAAGACAGAGATTGCTTCACCCTTTCAGGGTTCGCAATAATTCAAAACAGTCCCATTGCTTGTCTAGTCCTCTTCCGGACTGTCCGCGCTTATTTTTTCCAAGCCCAGCGAATCCAGCTTTTCAAGGGACTTATCAAGCATTCTCCGGCGGGTTCCGCTTAAAAGCTCATAT
This sequence comes from Geovibrio thiophilus, assembly GCF_004087915.1. NCBI lineage: Bacteria > Pseudomonadati > Deferribacterota > Deferribacteres > Deferribacterales > Geovibrionaceae > Geovibrio > Geovibrio thiophilus. The sequence goes on along the minus strand of NZ_CP035108.1, from coordinate 2,414,006 downwards.
TCCTTTGCGGCATCCTCTATCCTTTTGCCGAGACCTTCCATCTTTCCGGTGAAGAGATCCCACTGCTTGCGGAATGTGCCCATAATGGCGAGTATTTCGGACGAGGTCTGCTCAAGGCGGAAGTTCTCTGCCGCCTGCCTTATCACCGCAAGCACGGAGAACAGCGAAACAGGCGAGGTAAGGGCGACCTTTTTTTCAAAGGCGAAGTCCAGAACATCCGGACATTTCTCCATCATGAACCCGAATATCTGCTCATTGGGGATGAACAGCATCGCAAAATCCAGAGTATTTTCCGCAGGATCTATGTAATCTCTGCCTGACACCTCTTTTATGCGCTCCTTAACGTCCTTTGAAAAGGCGGTGGTTCGTGCTTTTGCCGCCGCTTCCTCCGTTTCGTCAAGATATTTGAGGTAGTTCTCCAGCGGGAACTTCACGTCCATGTTGAGAATAGCGCCGTTCGGCATTATGAAGGTGTAGTCCGGTCTGCTGCCGGAGGTTTTCAGGGTTTTCTGTCTGTAGTAGTTGACATTCTCCATGAATCCGGCTGATTTCAGTATGTCCTCAGCCATGCGTTCGCCCCAGCGCCCCCGTTTGCCTGTGGAGGAGAGCGCTTCCTTGAGGGATGATGTAACCCGAAAGAGTTCCTCTGCGTTTCTGGATGTGTGGCGTATCTGCTCGGAAAGGGCTGAGAATTTGGATTCCCTGTCCTTCTCAAACTCTTTTACAAGCTTTTCAACCTCAGTGAGCTCCTTGGTCATTTTTTCGAGCTGCGCGTCTATAAGCGCTTTTTTTCCGTCAAGCTGAGCAGCCCCTGCCTTTCGTTCACTTTCCATGTGCTTCATAAGCTCTGCGGTGGTTCGGGAAAGCGCCTCAAGGGAAAGTCCCGAAAAGCTCAGCTTAAGCTGCTCCGCCATTGCGGTCACTGTTTTTTCAGCATCAAGCTTGAGGGCTTCCTGCTTTCCGGACAGAAGGTTGAAGAAAACCGCGCAGACTCCGGCACCTGCCGCGAATCCGAGAAGAAATATAATTATTGATGAATTTTCCATGATCAGAATTTACCAGAAAGAGAATAATCGGGCAATATGGTTTGTTCTTTTACCGATTCTGTTTTAAATTATATATGTTAAACAGGAGTGTTCCATTGGTTTATAAGGGTTTTACTTTTCTCATATGTGATGAGGGCGGACTTGTACCCCTTGCTGCTGTTCTGCGCAGGCTGACCTCCGGCGGCGAGAGTGTTTTTCCGTTCATCCCCGTCCCGTTCTCTCCCCGTATGTCTCACACATTGTGCGGAGCAGGGGTTCCGGCGGATGCGTTTATGCTGTCTCTCGCATGCGGCATAAATGCGGCTTATCTGATGTCGCTCCGCCTGAAGGCGGGGAAGGTTCCCGATTCGGAAGATTATGAAAAGGCGGCGGCACGCCTTGAGGAAATCTCAAAAAGTGCGGATTACGACCGCATAGCTCTTGTTCTGGACTCTGACTGCGGCGAGTGGGGCGAGGAACTGGCGGGGCTTATATGCGGAGGAGTTTTTCTCTGCGGAAGCAGCGTGTCTGTCAAGGCTGTGTGGGATAAGGCTTCCGATGATCTCCGGGCACTTATGAAGGGCGCTCTTCTTTCGGAAAAAAGCTGGAGCTTTCTCTCCAAACCCCCTCTGGCTGTGATAGCCGCAGTGCCTGAAAACCTGCCGGAAGCTGAGATTCTGCCTGATCTGTGCATCTTCGGCAATACGGACGGAGTGAAGACTGGAGTGATAAATCTCCCGTTCATGACGGACTGCAATGACACAGCGCCTTTTCTCATGTCCATGGATTTCAGCGTATCCCTGATAAACGAGCCCCATGAGGCTGACGAATGCAATATAATCATTGTTCCCTCCAGCGAGAACCCCAGAGGAGACCTGCTTTTTCTTGAAAAGAGAGGGTTTGACATTAAGCTGAAAGAGCTGTTCGGAAAGAAATCCGTTGTGGCTTTCGGCACGGGGTTTTCCATGCTGGGAACCAGATTCAGCTTTGAAAGCGGTTCTGAGGCGGGGATCTTCTCCGGTCTCGGTCTGGGCGATTACGAGTCAGTGGTGCGCGGCGGTAAGAGGCTTGCCTGCTCCAAGTTCCGCTTCAGCGGAGAAAAGTGGCTTTTCCACCCGATCAGCATCAGCGGGGAATATCTCTTCGCCGGAATCCCCTTCCATGGAGAGACAGCGAGTGAACCCGTGCGTAATCTGCTTCAGATGCCGCTAAAGCTTAAGCCTGATTTTTCCGAATATATCATAGCGGATCGCGCGCTCAGTGTTTTGAGCGAGAAGTGCATAGTGAGAAATAATATTTTCTGACAAAAGGGAGGCTCCTTGTATGGTTCCGTTTATTTTCAATCTTACTGATAAAAAAATTCTTGTGGCAGGGGGAGGTGCGGAAGCCGAATCGCTGCTTGTCTCTTTTCTCGGACATGACCCGAAAATTAAGGTGATTTCACCCGCATGTACCGAAAATATAAAGCTTTTTCACAGGTTCGGGCGGATTGAGTTTGAGCAGAGGTGGGCAGAGGAAAGCGATGTGGATTCGTCATATTACTTCGTTTTCGCCGTGACGGGTGACTCAGAGGTTGACGCCGAAACGGCGGCATGGGCGCGTAAGGCTCATGTGCCTGTATTCGTGCAGAATAACTCTCTGCTCTCGGACTTCGTTCTTGAAAGAGGCGAAGAGGGAGAAACCAGCGATTTTGATAAAATAAAAGAGCTGCTTAAGACAAGGCGAGGCTGATTAATCCGTAAATGTGGGCAGGCTGAGTATATACCAGCTTACGCCCGTACCTGCGGCAGTGAGGACAAGAAACACAATCAGGCTGCCTGAGATCGCGGATGAAAAAATAAGCGAAAACCACAGCAGGGTGAGAGCGCGGATCTTTATTCTGCGGCTTATGCCGAGACCGTTTTCATAATTTCTGACAATATTTCCGAAATATCTGTTGTTTAAAAGCATCTTATGGAATTTTTCAGAGCTGCGGGCGAAGCACGCCGCCGCCAGAAGTATGAACGGGGTAGTGGGCATAACAGGAAGGAAAACGCCTATTATGCCGAGAAAGAGTGACATAAAACCAAGAATAATAAGGATTATTTTCATATCCTCACTATAAAAACATAAGCCGGATAATGCAATATAAGTTTATTTGAAGCCTTAAACTTTGATGGAGGGCAATGCCTCTTTGCAGGACTGGTGACTGAGACAGGAACAGGATTGTTCAAAAGTATATACTTTCTTACTTTTAAAAGGGCTCTGTCAGCAAGCTGTAAAGAAAGACAAAGCCCCCTTGGGTCAGTATCTGAACTGTTCGATGGACTGTCTTAGTGACTCCGCTGTGGATTCAAGTTCACTGAGGGTTTCGGCTATTTCATTAACAGCGGCGGCACTCTGCTCTATTCCGGCGGAGATTCCTGTTGTGCTGTGCCCTGTGTGCTGAATCGCTTCGGACTGCTCATTGACGGAGAGAGTTATTATACTGTTTTTTCCTGTGACATCCGACACCGCCTCATTTATTCTGTCGAATGCGTTTTTAGTGCTTTCCGACTGAGCAACGCATTTCTCAATGTTTCCTGATGCCGCTTCCGCCCCTTTGATGGCGTTTTCCGTTTCCGTTTTGAACAGTGTCACTATACTGATTATCTCTCCTGTGGAAGACTGTGTTTTTTCGGCGAGCTTTCGGACCTCGTCCGCAACCACAGCGAAGCCTCTTCCTGCGTCACCGGCTCTGGCGGCTTCGATTGCGGCGTTGAGTGCCAGAAGGTTGGTCTGATCGGCTATCTCATTTATGACTTTTACAATATCTCCAATTTCGTGGGAGGTTTCGCCCAGCCTTTTTATTGTTTTCGCCAGACTGTCGCTGTCATTTTTTACTGCTGTTATCAGATGCACAATACTGTCCAGTTCGGCGCGTCCGTCAGAGATGCTTTTCGTGGCGGATTCCGCTGCTTTTTCAACATCTTTGATATTCTCCTCTATGGAAACAGCCGTTGTGCTCATTTCGCTCATGGCGGCGGCTATTCCGCTGACTTCCTCTGACTGGTCGCTGAAGGTTACGGAAAGCTCCTCCACTGCCGCTGCGAGCTGCGTTGTTCCCGAAGCCACCACCGATACTGACTTTGCCGTACCGCTCACCAGAAACTGGATATTTTCTATGAAGCAGTTCACATTCGCCGCCAGTTCGCCTATTTCATCTTTGTTTGTGACATTTATCCGCCTTGTCAGATCGCCGTCACCTTCGTTAAGCTGAGCAGTCAGACTGATCAGCATGCGGATATTGCCTATAACCGAAAGAAGGAGAATATACACAAGGGACACAAAGGCTGTAAGACCGACCAGCGCCGCTGCGCCTGTGAGAGTGAGCTGACGTTTGGCTGAGCTGATTTCGGAGTTCATGTATGTATTCATGGAAAGGGCTATGAGATCTTCCGTTTCCTTCATTGCGTTTATTTTCTGCGTAATCAGGCTGAACCACTCTTCCGCATCGACACCGAATCCGCCTTCAAGTCCTTTGACTGCGGCTGTTTTCTCCATTTCTGAGGCTTTTCGGCTGAAGTCGGAGCTTTCGGCGGCATCAGAGCTCTGCCTGAACTCTGTGCGGGCAGTCCACCCGAACGAGGTGAGGTAGGCGCTTCTTTCGCTTGTCAGACGGAGATATTTTTCGTACATGCCGTCACCGAAGCGGTCGTCCGCAAAGGCGGAAGCAAGTACTGCACGCAGCAGCCCTGTCTGTTCTTTAGCGCTCATGTAGTTTGTATAAGCTATAGTGTCCTTGGCGAGCTGAGGATCATTTACGCCTGCAGCAGCCTCCGAAACAGCGTCGAGGAACAGTTTGTTGATTTCGGTGTAGTAATTTATGACCTGCGCGGAATCCGTGAGTTTATCTGCTGTCTCTCTGCGCATTTTGGAGAGGTTTTCAAGCCCGCTCATTGCCTGACGGATGTTTCCGGAGGTGAACGATCCGCCGCTCAGGGCGCTGCGCACTTTTTTCAGAGCGTCATCCGTGGACTCGTACTGTGTGTTCAGTCTGTTGAGAAAAGACTGTTCTCCGCCTGCGAGATAGCCTGCGGAAAGCCCTCTCTCCTTCTGGAGTTCGTGCACCAGAGCGCTTGATGAGACTGAGAACTCCACAAAATGTCTGAGAGATTTGGTTTTCGTCAGTACATCCGCATCCTGAAACAGACCGGAAGCAGTGTAAAAAGTAAGCATAATAAACGGGATTAACAGTGCCGAGAGTACTTTTGTTTTGATAGACATATTTTTCACGGCGTCACCTTTATCAGAAATAAGTGTTTGTAATATATATTACAATTAACGAAAAATAATTGATCAATATCAATTTACGGAATAGGAGCGTAAGGAAGGTGGTCCTCTGTTCTTCAATAACCTCAGACTGACAGGATGACGTATTACAATGTCACTGCGAGGAGCGAAGCGACGTGGCAGTCTCTGAAATATCCAGAGAGATTGCTTCACCCTTTCAGGGTTCGCAATGACGCAAAACAGCCCCAAGGATGGGGCTGCGCCGTGCGGAGTGAAGCCGAACCGAGTTCGGCGCGAGCGTGTACATCAAACTGACAGGACAGTGCAGTTTGATGTTATTAAATGAGAGATTGCTTCACCCTTTCAGGGTTCGCAATGACGCAAAACAGCCCCAAGGATGGGGCTGCGCCGTGCGGAGTGAAGCCGAACCGAGTTCGGCGCGAGCGTGTACATCAAACTGACAGGATGTGCAGTTTGATGTTGTTAAATGAGAGATTGCTTCACCCTTTCAGGGTTCGCAATGACGCAAAACAGCCCCAAGGATGGGGCTGCGCCGTGCGGAGTGAAGCCGAACCGAGTTCGGCGCGAGCGTGTACATCAAACTGACAGGATGTGCAGTTTGATGTTATTAAATGAGAGATTGCTTCACCCTTTCAGGGTTCGCAATGACGCAAAACAGCCCCAAGGATGGGGCTGCGCCGTGCGGAGTGAAGCCGAACCGAGTTCGGCGCGAGCGTGTACATCAAACTGACAGGATGTGCAGTTTGATGTTGTTAAATAGAGAAACACAAACGGGAAGCCCGAAGGCTTCCCGTCCGTAATTATAGGTTTCGCGTGAAGGATTGTAGTTATTTTTTGATTCCCGCAGCGGCTTCCAGCATGTCTGTAGTAACAGACTTCGGACGCTCGATCGGGTAGCCGAGAGCTCTGTCCCAAGTGATGTTCGCAAGAACGCCGATCGCTCTGCCCACACCGAAAAGAACTGTGTAGAAATCGTACTCTCTGAGACCGTAGAACCACTGGATAACGCCGGACTGAGCATCCACGTTGGGCCATGGGTTTTTGGCTTTTCCGTGCTCCATGAGGATGTCGGGAGCAACATCGTAAATCATTGCCACAACCTTGAAGAGTTCATCTTCGGGAAGGTATTTCTGGCAGTATTCACGCTGAGAAGTGTATCTCGGGTCTGTTTTTCTGAGAACGGCGTGACCGTATCCGGGAATAACCTGACCGCTGTTGAGAGTATCCCAGAGGAATTTTTTAAGATCTTCCTTAGTGGGAACTTTTCCGCCGAGTTTAGCATACACGTCCTGAATCCAGCCGAGAACTTCCTGATTTGCGAGACCGTGAAGGGGACCCGCAAGACCGTTGAGACCTGCTGAAAGAGAGTAGTAAGCATCGCTGAGAGCGGAAGCCACAAGGTGCGTCGTATGAGCGGAAACGTTTCCTGACTCATGGTCTGAGTGAAGAACGAAGTACATTCTCGCAACATCGTCATAAGGAGCGGGAATGCCCATCATGTGAGCGAAGTTGCCGCCGAAGTCAAGGCTCATGTCGGAAGCGATGGGTGTGTCGCCTTTATATTTCATTCTGTAGATGTAGGCTGCGATTTCGGGAAGCTTGGCGAGGAGGTCGCATGAATCTTCATACATGGACTCCCACGCAGTCATTTTGTTGAAGCCTTCAGCGTAGAATTTAGCGAATTTTGATTCGCGCTGCATGGCAACCACGGCAGCAGAGAGCATAGTCATGGGGTGAGTGTCTCTGGGCATAGCTCTGAGAACATCTATAACATACTGAGGAACCTGAGCTCTCTTTTTGAAATCTTCAACCACTTCTTCGGCCTGAGCCATAGTGGGGACATCACCTGTAAGAAGGAAGTACCAGAAGCCCTCAACGTAAGGATAGTCTTTTCCTTTTGGTTTGGGGAGTTTTTCCATTACTTCAGGTATTGTAAGACCGCGGAAGCGGATTCCTTCCACCGGGTCAAGATATGAAATGTCGGTAACAAGGCACTTAACGCTTCTTGCACCGCCGATAGCCTGTCCGATTGTTACTTCGCCAAGTTTTACGTCACCGAACTCTTTAGTGAGTTTGGCGATTCTGGGGCGATGCTCATCAATTTTCTTCTTAAGAACGTCCTTAAGTCCCATTAGTATGCCTCCTTGTTATTATAATAATCTTCAATTTTATACCGCTGTTTATTTTCTATCACTAAGACCTTTCAATGTCAATAGGGAAATTGTATACAATGTACATAAAAAATTTCTGTAAACAGCGATAATAAAATAGTTGTTTTAAGTACTTAAAGCCTTTTGTATCAGTGTTTAGAGAGGTTAAAATGCCGTACCGAGCCCGCATGCCCCTGTCAGGACTAAATTATCTTTAGTTCAATAGTCAGAAATAAACAGAGATTTGATCAGGGTGTATAAAAGAGGATTATCGGTATAGCTTATAGATGAGTCGGAGAAGCCGGCGGCGCGGTCTTTCGAGATCGGGTTTTAAAGGTGATTTCTATTTCACACTCTTGAATATTTTTGAAAGTGCTGATAAAAGTAGATTTCGTCGGCTATGACAGGGGGGAGTTTTTGACAGGTTTTATTTTCATAGTGTTCAGCGCCTTATGCCACTCCCTGTGGAATGTTCTGCTCAAACGTTCCTCCGACAAGTATGCTTTTAATTTTTTTATGCACCTTGTTAATCTTATTTTCTTCACAGCGCTTTTTCCGGTCTTTTTCAGGGAATACATGTATTTTGATAAAGGCGCCGTGATCTACGGACTGATAGGCGGAACGTTCTTTGCCCTGTATCACCTTTTTATATCAACAGCTTACCGCTACAGTGACGTGTCCTCAATCTATCCCATAACCACTTCGTCGCCGTTTTTTATACTTATTTGGGCTACTCTTTTTCTCGGCGAGAGGCTCACTTTTTTTGGAGTATCGGGAATTATTTTCACTGTTTTAGGAGGAATTGTCCTCAACGGAGAGAAGGGTTCCCGTATTAAGCCCGCAAAAGGAACAGTGTTTGCCCTGCTGGCAGCCTTTTCCTACTCCTTCGGAGCGTTGGCTGACAAGGGCGGAGTGGGCGGTGGTAATATGATTTTCTACACCTACTGTCTCTGTTTTTTCATGACATCGTACCTTGCCGTATATTCACTCAGGCACAGACCGTTCCGCAAAGAGTTTATCATGGCAGAGAAAAAATATTTCATCATAGCGGGTGTGATAGTCTTTCTCTCTTTTACATCGTACAGATACGGGCTGACTTTCATGGAGGTTTCGTACGCCGCCGCACTGAGGCAGGTGAATGCTGTTTTTGCGCTGATAATCGGTGTGTTTGTGTTCAAAGAGGCTTTTTCCCTGAGCAAGCTCACCGGAACACTGATTATTGTGATCGGAATTGTGCTGATCAGGTTTGGCATGTAATTTGTTATTAAAGAGGCAGGTAGTGGAACAACCACGCTCACTGAGAAGGATCTCGCAAGGGCCGGCGTAACAGCCGGCTTCTTTGATCATGGGATCATTGTGTCATCGAACTGCTCTGACAGCGGTTTTCAATAAGCCTGTGTTTCCTGTGCCGCGTATAATTTTTCTTAAGAGACGAGAAAACGGCAAACTGCTGATCGGGAAAATTTTTCTGATCAGTGCGATCATTTCCGATCGGAATTTTATACCTGTTCAGAGATTTTTTAAGAATCCGTTTATGAAGGTGTGATCGGTGAGCCCGAGGATTTCTCTCTGAGCTTTGTAATCATTTATGGCTTTTGTTTTCGCCTGCTTGATAAGCCGGATTTTTTCGGCGGATTCAGCGGATTTTTTTTTCAGCCGCTCAAGGACGCACATGAGCTGTCTGCGTTTTTTCCTTTTCAGATTCATGGTGAGGTCGTGCTCCACACGCTCAATCATATGTGACAGGCGGGTGTGAAACTGTTCTTCGCCGCCAAGCATCCCGCAGGCTATCTCCACCTTTCTGCCCAATCTGCAAAGGGTGTCTGACTTCATTTCGGCGATGTCGTGTTCAAAACAATCCATTTGGCTCATGGCGGAACTATACATCCTGCATATACTAAATAAAAGCGAAATATATTGCGTTTTGCCGCATAAGGTATTAGTTTTCCAACTCGGTAAGAAGACCGGGCAGTCGCCGGTGCGTTCGCGTGCGGGAGGAAAGTCCGGACACCGCAGGGCAGGACGGTCGGTAACGCCGACGTGCAGTGATGCAGGGAAAGTGCCGCAGAAAACAGACCGCCAGTCTGAAAAGACAGGTAAGGGTGAAACGGTGGTGTAAGAGACCACCGCTCTGCCGGGTGACCGGCGGAGGCACGGTAAACCCCGTCCGGTGCAAGGTTAAATAGGTGAGCATTTTAGGGCTGCCCGCCCGAGCTCACGGGTAAACCGCTTGAGCCTGAGAGCAATCTCCGGTCTAGATTAATGACTGCCTCAGCCCCTTAAGAAGGGCTCAGACAGGATCCGGCTTATAGGTCTTCTTATTTTTATAACACCGGACTGTACATCCTGTCAGTTTGGTGTACACACCCGCGGTTTGCACGGCGTGGTTCCGTCCTTGGAGTTGCTGTTATGCGCAGCGTTGCTCAGAATGTTGGTGAAGAATCTCAGAATCTTTCCAGAAAAACAGAAAGAGAATCTATGTTCCTTACGCAGTGATCGGCTATCTCCTTAAGCTTGGCATTGCTGCCGACACATACCGAGTTGCCTGCCGTGCGGAACATCTCAAAATCATTCTCTCCGTCGCCGAAAACCCATGTGTTGTCCTGTGAGATGCCTGTCATTTCAAGCAGTGTGCTGAGTCCTGCTCCCTTGTTAATATTTGAAGGGGTGAAATCCATGCAGTCATCGTGGTAGTATGCGCTGATGAAATCAGATTCAAACTGCGGGGCAAAGGCGTGGAGAAGCCCTATATCCCCGGGGCAGACGGGGTAAAAGGTTACATTCAGGTGGTTGAGCTGAACCCATATCCGCTCTCCGAATTTCTTTCTGTAGGCGGCTTTTATCAGTTCAATACTGTTTCCGTGCTCCGCAGGTATCTCCGCCAGACGGAAGCCCGCGGGCGGAAAGCATGCGTCAAGGCTCAGCGCTCCGCCGTTTTCGCCGATAACAGAAGCGGATGTTATCTCAAGCTGTCTGCAAAGTCCGGTAATATAGGTAAAGGGCTTACCTGAGGCTATGGCGACTTTGTGTACGCCGGAAAGTCTTTTAAGCTCCGACGCAAGCGCAGGCGGAACAGCTCTGCCCGCCCTGCATATAGTGCCGTCAATATCAAATACAAAAAGCATTCTTTTCATAAAATATATTATTACACAAAGTTAAACCCGAATAAAGAGTAATCATTTCGGTAAGTCCATGGGATCAAAGATTTAACACGATTCTGACATGGATTGTTTTTTGTATACAACGTTCTGTTTGACGAAAATGAAAAAATAGTTTAGATTGAATACAGTATACAGAATACAGAATATTAACACAAGTAAATAAATTGTTTAAAATGTTAATAGTGTTCTGCTTTACTCAAATAAACCTTTGTTAATTTCTTTAATTAAACGGCAAAAGATGGTTAGGGAGCCGGTTTTTGAAGCAGGAAAACGTATTGGAAAGCAAACCCCTGAGAGAAAAAATCGCCGACAAGATACGGGCGGATATAATAAAAGGCGTTCACGCAGACGGTGAAAGGCTTGTGGAGCCCAAGCTGGCAAAAAGCCTCGGGATCAGCCGCACACCGATACGTGAGGCGCTGAGGCAGCTTGAAACCGAAGGCTTCATAGAGATTGTACCCCGCAAGGGCGCGGTGGTTAAAGCCCTTACTATTAAAGATATAGACGACCTTTACGCAGTGAAGGCAAGCCTTGAGGGGCTGGCGGCAAGGCAGGCTGCGGCTAACCTGAATGAAAAGGACATAGATCGCCTGCGTAAAATCAACGAAAAATTCCGCGATATAGCATATGAGAACCCAAATGTTATGGACGAATACCTCAAATATAATGTGGACTTCCATAATATCTTTATAACTGCCTCGGACAATAAAAAAATTCTCGAAATTCTCGACAGTCTGGCGAAAAATTTCCAGAGACTGAAAACAGTTCTCGTCTCCAACCGCGAGCGTGCGAAACACGCAGTGGCAGAGCATCAGGAGATCATAGAAGCCTTCGCCTCTGGTGATCCTGATCTTGTTGAGAAAAAAGTGCGCTGGCATATCCAGAACGCTTGGGAATATCTGAAGCACAATATCAGAAAATAAAAAACAGAGAACGCCTGAATAAAAGCTTTCGGGCGGCGGATGCAGAGGTTCAGGGATGGGAGTCAGGGATATAAACATCGACAATACCCCATTAAGCGAAAGAATAGCCGAAACAATCAGAACTAATATTCTCAAGGGTGTTATTAAAGCCGGAGAAAGGCTTGTGGAACCTAAGCTTTCAGAACAGCTGGGCATCAGCCGCACACCCATAAGGGAAGCTCTGCGTCATCTGGAAACCGAAGGATTTATCGAAATCATTCCCCGAAGGGGCGCTGTGGTCACAGAGATAACCGATAAGGACGTGGATGAGATCTTCGTGATCAAAATCCGGCTTGAGGCTCTCGCCGCAAGGCTTTCCGCAGAAAGGCTCACCAAGGAAGACATAGAGAAGATGAAGGAGCTCGCCGCAAAAGTCCGTGAGGGTTCCTCTAAAGTCGGTCACATGGTTAACTGGAATTCCGAGTTCCATGATATTTTCATAAAAAACTGCGGCAACGATCGTCTGATCAAGATTCTGGCGGGGCTTCAGCAGCAGTTCAAGCGCGCTACGGTCTTCTCATTTTCCGAAACCGGCAGAACTCAGGAGGTCGCCAGAGAACACCAGAGCATAATCGAGGCTATTGAGCTGAGAGACAAAGACAGAGTGGAAAGGCTTGTGGAAACTCACATCCGCAACGGATGGGAGTTCATAAAGTCCAGACTCTGACAAATTTCACGGGAGGCGGAGTCCGTCCGCTTCCTTTATTATCTATCGTTCATATAAATCTGTTGCAGTCCGTTACATTTTTTTTCTTGATTACTGCCTTTTTTGTCAATAAAATGTTAAATATAAAGTTGCATTTTATACAAACGCATCAGTCAGGAGCAGCCGCAAATGTCATATTCGGAGACTGCCGGAGTATTGAAGCTTGATGATTCCCTGAAAATCGGCGCAGGGGCGGAACGTGCCTGCTACGTTCATCCGCTTGACCCGCGTCTGTGTGTTAAGGTCAGGTATGTGGACAGAACAAACAGCCGCAGAACGAGGCTGATTACGCATATTACAGCTTCCTGAAAAAGAGAAATATAAGCTGGGAGCATATTGCCAAATGCTACGGTTGGGCAGAAACAAATCTGGGCGCCGGACTTGTTTTTGATCTGGTTACAAGGCGAGACGGAACTCCCTGTAAGTCTCTGGACGCGTTGATTTCCGAAGGAACGCCTCTTTCAGTATTTCTAGACGAGCTTGATCAGCTTTACAGCTATCTTCTTAAATTCAATATTCTGCCTGCTGACCTCAGGCTGGACAACATTCTCTTTAATCCTGAGATGAATAGCAGTTGCAGGCTTGTCATAGTGGACGGTCTCGGCAACAGAAATTTCTTTGCGTGGGCGACAAACAGAATAAACAGTTTCGGCAGGGTCAGAATCAGCAAAAAGTACAACAGGTTCCTGTTTAAAGCCAGACGTGACGGGCTTTTGCCCTCAGACTCTTTAGTCTCTGAAACTCTTTCCTGACAAGGGCGCCGACCGCGTATTTATAATCCTGAACATCCTCAAGTTTTCCAATGACAATACGTTGCAAGTTTGCTATAACGGCTTAAAATTCAGGCGTCCCGCTTATTCTCTGCGGGGATGCTGTTTTCGCCTCAGAAAATATCACTATATTCATAAATGAGCGGGGTTGTTTTATGAAAGCACAAGTATTTGTAAAGTTTAAGAACGGGGTTCTCGACCCTCAGGGGCAGACTATCCTCGGGGCTGTAAACCGCATGGGGCACAGCTTTGTGAAGGATGTTAAAGTCGGTAAATTTTTTGAAATCGAAATTGAAAAATGCGAAAATCCCGATGAAAAGCTCAAGGAAATAGCCGATAAGGTTCTCGCAAACCCGATTATTGAAGAATTCAGAATAGAAATAGCCGGAGAGAATTAATGAAAGCGGGAGTTGTTGTTTTTCCGGGCTCCAACTGCGATCACGACTGCTATCACGTTTTAAAGCATGTTCTCGGAATGGACACTGTTTTTCTCTGGCATAAGGATGCCGACCTGAAGGGCGTTGATCTCGTTGTTCTCCCCGGAGGGTTCTCATACGGCGATTACCTTCGCTGCGGCGCCATAGCCAAGCATTCCCCGATTATGCAGGAAGTGAGTGAGTTTGCCGACAAGGGCGGTCATGTTCTGGGTATCTGCAACGGTTTTCAGGTGCTTACGGAAGCCGGTCTTCTCCCCGGCGCGCTGCTCCGCAACAAGGATCTTAAGTTCATATGCAGGTATGTTAACCTCCGTGTAGACAACGCAGGCACAGCCTTCACCAGCAGATACGCCGACGGCGAGATAGTCCGCATCCCCATAGCCCACGCGGAAGGAAACTATTTTGCTTCCGAGGATGTTATAAAAGAGCTTGAGGAGAACAACCGGGTTGTTTTCCGCTACTGCGATGAATACGGCGAAACCTCCGAAGGCTCAAACCCCAACGGCAGCATAAACGGCATAGCCGGAATAGTTAACAAGGGCGGAAACGTTCTCGGCATGATGCCCCACCCCGAAAGATGCGCCGAGGAGATCATGCAGACCAAGGACGGCTTTCATATTTTTGAATCTCTCCGTAAAGTTTTAAAAGGTGTTCTATGAGCATGTACGATACATTCAAATACCCAGAGGTGACTGCCGAGGCCGCCAGAGGAATGGGACTCAAACCGGAGGAGTTCAAACACGCCGAGAAAATCATAGGCAGAACCCCGAATTATATAGAACTCGGCATTTTTTCCGCCATGTGGAGCGAGCACTGCAGCTACAAAAGCAGCCGTGTGCATCTCGCAAAACTCCCAACGGAAGCTCCTTGGGTTGTTCAGGGACCCGGCGAGAACGCGGGGATCATCGAAGTGGACGGCGATATATGCGCCTGCTTCAAGGTGGAGAGCCACAATCACCCTTCATACATTGAGCCTTTTCAGGGCGCTGCCACAGGCGTGGGCGGTATCATGCGTGATGTTTTTACCATGGGCGCAAGACCCGTCGCCGCTATGAACTCGCTGCGCTTCGGTAAAATAGACAATGAAAAAACAAGATCGGTATTTGAAGGAGTCGTCGCCGGAATCTCTTTTTACGGCAACTGCTTCGGCGTGCCTACTGTCGGCGGGGAGGTCTTTTTCAATGACTGCTACGCCGGAAACCCGCTGGTTAACGCTTTCAGCTTAGGTCTTGTGAATAAAGATAAAATATTTCTCGCCAAAGCGGAAGGGGAAGGTAACCCTGTAATATACGTTGGCGCAAAAACCGGCAGAGACGGAATCCACGGCGCTACCATGGCGAGTGAGGAATTTTCCGCCGAGAGCGAATCCAAGCGCCCCAACGTGCAGATAGGCGATCCTTTTAAGGAGAAGCTGCTCCTTGAGGCGTGCCTTGAACTCATGAAGGAAGACTGGGTAGTGGGGATTCAGGATATGGGCGCCGCCGGACTCACAAGCTCATCATTTGAGATGGGCGCGCAGTCAGGCGTTGTGCTTGATCTGGACATGGTTCCCGTGCGGGAGAAGGGGATGACCCCATATGAGATAATGCTTTCCGAATCACAGGAAAGGATGCTCATGGTTGTCCGCAAAGGATGCGAAGAAAAAGTTAAAGCTATTTTTGATAAATGGGATCTGGATGCCGAGGTCATAGGACACGTGGCGACAGACGGTTATGTCCGCCTCCGCTGGCAGGGTGAGGAGGTTGCGGCACTGCCCGCTGCTCCGCTCTCCAAAGAGGCTCCCAAGTACAACAGACCATACGCCAGAGGCGAATATATGGACGAGCTGAACAGTCCTGCGGAAGTGAAAGAGCCTGATCACCTGAAGGGTGTTCTCCTTAAGCTTCTCGCCGCGCCGAACATAGCGTCCAAAAAGTGGGTTTTCTCGCAGTATGACCATATGGTGAGGATCGGAACCACAGTGCTTCCCGGTTCTGACGCATCAGTTATCCGGGTGCCGGACTCAAAGAAAGGCATAGCCCTTTCAGCGGACTGCAACAGCCGCTTCTGCCGCCTTGACCCTAGAACAGGGGGGATGGCAGCCGTGGCCGAGTCAGCCAGAAACGTCGCCGTCAGCGGCGCGCGCCCCAGAGCGTTCACCAACTGCCTTAACTTCGGCAACCCGGAAAAGCCCGACATAATGTGGCAGTTCGTGGAAGCGGTTGAGGGGATGGCGGAAGCGGGCAAAGCCCTTGAAACACCAGTGGTCAGCGGAAACGTGAGTCTTTATAACGAAACCGAGGGCAAGGGTGTTTACCCCACCCCCACCATAGTTATGGTCGGCGTTATAGATGATGTTGAAAAAGCTGTGACAAGCACCTTTAAACTTGAGGGGAGCAGTATTTATCTTCTCGGTGAAAACACTGATGAGATTGGCGGAAGCGAATATCTCAGCACTGTTCACGGCATCGAAAAAGGACTGCCGCCCAAAATAGACCTTGCGAAAGAGAAGAAGCTTATCAATCTTCTTGTGGAAGCGGCTGATAAAGGACTTATGCTTTCCGCCCACGATACGGCAGAGGGCGGTCTGGCGGTTGCTCTTACCGAAATGTGCTTCGGAGAGAATCAGTTAGGCGTAAGAATAAACCTTGAGGACAACATGCGCACGGATCACCTTCTCTTTGCTGAATCTCAGGGAAGAGTTATAGCTGAAGTCAGCGGACACAACTCCCCCGCATTTGAGAAACTCGCTGAGAAGAACGGCGTGAAATACACGCAGATAGGCTCTGTGGAAGGCGCTCACATAGTTATAAAGCATCAGGGCAGAACAGTAATCAAGGCTGAAGTTCAGGAAGCGGCAGACAAGTTTCTGAACTCAATCGGAGAGTGGATGAAATGATATTGGATAAATTTCACGAGGAATGCGGCGTAGCGGGCGTTTTCGGCTGCAAAGAGGCTGCAAACCTTGTGTATCTTTCGCTGTACTCCCTCCAGCACAGAGGGCAGGAAGGAGCAGGCATAGCCGTCTCCGACCGTGATAAGATAAGATATGAAAAAGGGCAGGGGCTTGTGGCGGATATTTTCAGCGCTGACAAGATAGATGCCCTTGAAGGGGATATGGCAATAGGGCATAACCGCTATTCAACAGCGGGCGAGAGCCATATCCGCAACATTCAGCCCTTCTGCGTCGAGATAAACGCCGGACCCGTGGCAATAGCCCACAACGGAAATATTGTAAATGCCGATGAGGTGAAGCGTCAGCTTGTTAAAAACGGAGCTATTTTCAACTCCAGCTCCGACTCTGAGGTAATAGTGCACCTCATAGCCAAAAGCGGCATAGATAATCTTATTGAATCTATTATCGCATCCCTCAGGAAGCTTCAGGGCGCTTACTCGCTCCTGCTGATGACAAAGGACATGCTGATCGGCGTGCGCGACCCTCTGGGTGTTCGCCCGCTGATCCTCGGCAAACTGGTAAACGGCTACATACTTGTTTCTGAAACTGTGGCTCTTGACCTCATAGGCGCTGAGTTCATCAGGGAAATAGAGCCCGGCGAGATGGTTATCATCAGCGATAAAGGGATAGAATCCCTCCATCCTTTCGATAAGAAGACTCCTAAGCCCTGTATTTTCGAGCACATATACTTCGCCAGACCGGACTCTATGATCTTCGGCGAGAATGTTTACGATGTCCGCAAGAGAATGGGCAGGATGCTTGCCATCCAGCAGCCCGCTGAGGCGGACATAGTCGTTCCCGTGCCGGACTCGGGCATTATCGCCACAATGGGATATTCCGAGCAGAGCGGCATACCTCTTGAGATGGGGCTTATCAGAAACCACTATGTGGGCAGAACATTCATCGAGCCCTCGCAGTCGATAAGGCATTTCGGCGTTAAGATCAAACTGAACCCTGTAAAAAGCGTGATCAAAGGCAAAAAGGTTATAGTTGTGGATGATTCCATTGTCCGCGGCACAACCAGCCGTAAGATAGTTAAGATGCTCCGTGAGGCGGGCGCAAGAGAGATACACTTCAGGGTGTGCTCTCCTCCGACTAAGTTTCCCTGCTTTTACGGTATAGATACCCCGACGAGAAAGGAACTCATTGCCTCCAGCCATAATGTGGAGGAGATACGCAAGTTCATCACCGCGGACACACTCGGCTATCTGGACATAAACTGTCTTGAGGAGTGCGCAGGCGGCGGAGAGTTCTGTAAAGCCTGTTTCAACGGTGACTACCCTATGATGTCTCTGGACGGCGGCGGGGACAACCCTAAATCGGGCTGCTGATATTAAGCAATGCCCTCTCACTGAGGGGGCATTGCTATTTTTTTTAATATATTTTTTGAGATTTCTTCACTTCGCTGGCAATGACGGATATTTGAATCACTTCGGGGAGCGCAGCGACGCGGAAGTCTTTCAAGCTTTCTTATACAATGCCAGACTAAGCCCCAGCGTCATCAGTATAACCCCTGCAATTCTGTTCATGAGAGTTCCGGCGCTTTCGTGCCTTTTCAGGTAATCCCCTATGAAGCCAGCAAGTAATCCGCAGAAAGAGAAAACCGCAAACGTGCAGAGTATGAAAATAAGTCCGAAGACAGCCATTTGCGCTGCCGCAGAACCGTTCTCAGCCCTTACGAACTGCGGCAGAAAGGCGATGAAAAACAGAGCGACCTTTGGGTTGAGCATGTTTGCGGTTATGCTCTGAATAAAAATTGATTTAGGCGAGAGAACTTTGGTGTCGCTTCCGTTCAGTGCGGCTCCTTTTGCGGTGAAAGTCTTCCAGCCTATGTAGATGAGATAGGCTGCTCCCAGAAGTTTGATGACTGTGAATATGGCTACGGAAGACATAACAATTGCCGAAAGCCCGAGAACAGCGAACGTTGTATGCGCTATGTTGCCGAGAGAGAAGCCTGCCGCTGCGGAGAGAGCCGCCTTGCGCCCCTGAGTCATTCCGCGGGTCACAACGTATAAAATATCCGGTCCCGGAGTTATTGCGAGAACCGCTGATGCTGCTGCGAAAAGAAAAATCTGCTGAATATCGGGCATGGGTGCACCTTTTTAACTTTTTGAGGATAGTGGGGTAAAAGGGTAGGAGTGTCAAGGAAAAAGGGATTAAAACTGCACTGACACAGTTTCGCCGTGAGAGGTGAAGGGCAGTTCACCCGCCCGCAAACGTGTTCATTGAATCGGCACGGGTGTTCAGTTCAATGCGGTAATATGCAAAAAGCCCCTTCCGGAAAATTCGGAAAGGGCTTTGGGTTTCATATAGAACTGCGTGCGCAGCGTTATTATTTAAACAGGTTTTCGTAGAACGGGCTTATCTCAATTTTAGCCTTTGCTTTTGCTTCCTCAAGGTATGATCTGAGCGCTTCGTCAGACTTGGTCATGAGAAGCTCGTTTTTGATCATATCCGCGTAGTCCTTAAGCTCGTCCATTGAGGGCTCAACTATTTCATTTACATAAACAGCGTAAACGGAACTGCCGTTGATGAAGGGTCTGGCGATGAATTTGCCTGTTCCCGCCGCGAATATCATGTCGTTAAGCTCAAGGTTCATCCCGATTCCGGGAATCTGCTGGACTCTTATGAACTGGGGAGTCGTGGTGAAGGTTGTGCCGAGTTTATCGGCTGCGGCTTTAATGTCAGCTTCCTTCATCGCTTCTTCAGACTTGGCAGCGGCAAACTTCACCGCTTCGGCGTTTACGTAATCTGCCGCGACAGCGGAGCGTACTTCATCAAACTCGGGTATTCTGGATTCCTGAACATCTTCTATTTCAAAGATGTAGCTCACGCCGTTTATTGTTTCAACCTGACTGACTTCCGACTTGGAAAGTTTGAAAAGCTTAGTCATGACATCAGGATTGGCGGAAACAGGCTCTATTATGTCCTCCGCGGAGAAGAAGCCTGTCTCCCTCACGGGAAGCTGTTTTTCAGCAGTGCTGTTGTATGCGGTTATATTGGCGGCTTTTACTATCGCGGTGTATCTGCCGAAAACATATTCCCTGAATTCAGCCTCGCCGGACTGAGCGGTGAGGAGTTTTTTAATATCTTCCTTAACCTCGTCAAGCGTGGGTTTGCTGGCTTCTTTTTTCTCTTCGGCTTTAATCAGGTGGTAGCCGTACATTGTTTTCACAACGCCGCTGATCTCGCCTGAATTGAGGGCGAATGCCGCCTGTTCAAACTCGGGAACCATCTGTCCTTTTGTAAAGAAGCCGAGGTCGCCGCCGTTAGCGGCGGAGGAATCTGCGGAGTATTTTTCAGCTGCTTCGGCGAAGTCGAGCCCGCCTTTTATCTCATTGAGGATACTCTCAGTTTTTGCGAGAGCGGCCTTGACGGCGTCTTCGTTGTGCCAGTCTTCAACACGGATAAGAATGTGTCTTGCGTGCACTGTTTCGGGAGTGTTGAACTGATCCTGATTGCGCACATAGTAGCTTTCAGCGTCCTGATCGGAAATAACAGCCGAAGGTGTGAAGACCGCGGGGTCAAAATATGTATAAAGAACTTTTATGCGTTTGGGAATGCGGTAGTTTTCAGCGTTTGCGGAGAAGTATTCCTTGAGGACAGCCTCTTCCGCCTTAACTTCGTGAGCGAAGTTTTCAGCGTTAAAGGTGATATATGAGACAGACGCTTTTTTGTTTCTGTAGGAGTATTCCTTCGCCACTTCTTCATCGCTTACTGATACTGAGGCGGTGATGAGTTCGCGCATTTTTTCGGAGAGTCTGTCGGCTCTTACTGATTCCTCAAACTGCTGGGGAGTCATCCGGCTTCTGGCAAGTATTGTCTGGTAGGCTTCCTTGTTGAACTGCCCGTCCACCTGAAAGGAGGGGATGGAGGTTATAAGCGCCAGCACTTCGTCATCAGAAACGGTTATGCCGTTTTCCTTAGCCTTCTGAATGAGAAGGTGCTTGTTTGTGAGGTCTTCAATGACCTTTTTCTCCAGCTCTCCGTCCTGAGCGAGAGAGTCGAAGTTGTCCCCGAATATGCTTCTCATGTAATTGCGGGTATTTTCAAGCGCATTTGAGTATTCTTCGTAGGAGACGGTCTGTCCGTTGATTTTCATGAGGAAGTTCGCGTTTGCGACCTTATCGCCCACACCCCATACAAGGAAGATGGTAACGACAAATGCGATGATAACAAACCAAAGAGCAAACTTAAGGATGGCTTTTTGTTTTCTGAAGCTGGTAAGCATTTGGTGACTCCGAAGTTTTTAATTAAACTTAAAAAGGCTCGACAGGGTGACTCCGGCACATAATCGCAAATGTTACCGTTGCTCCCTTCCGGGCCTGGCGGGGTTCACACAGCAACCATTGCAGAGGCCCCATCGAGCCACTCTCTTGATTCTTAAAACGGAGAAGGAGGGATTCGAACCCTCGGTACGTTTTCACGCACATACGAGTTCCAGTCGTACGCCTTCAACCTAGCTCGGCCACCTCTCCTTAAGAGAAAAACAGATATATCAGTCACGTTTGCATCTGTCAACAATTAAAGACAAGTCTTTTTCCGTCTTAAAGCGGTAAAGTTTAAGCACTGTTTTGAATGCGGATGTAACCGCTTGCAAAAACCTAAATAGCTTTTATTATATGTTTATATCGGTGAAACCCGAATTAACAACGAGGATTTCATTTGCTGATATGCTTGATAACCACAGTTACATTCGCAGCTTGCGTGACAGGGTGGATTGTGATAGCCCAATGAGTGAGGCGGCTTTTCTCTGGTTATTCCCCGAGCGCCTCATCGCTTCATAAATAAGCTGATTCACAATTTCATTGACCGTCGGGAGAATGTCCTCTTCTGTGAATGTGTTCGCAGGCATATTAGATCCATTATCCAAATGATGAAAATCATCAATAGTCAGAGTGCTGCCTCCTTTAAGCACAGCATTATAAACAGCAGACCTCAATTCCCGCACATTCCCCGGGAAATCGCACTTCATGAGAAAGTATATTAGTGAGTCATCATAGTGTGGGATTTGCATTTCCGTTTCAAAAGATATTTCTTTTAAAAAATATTCAAAAAGAAGAGGAATATCATTTTTGCGTTCTCTTAACGGCGGTATAGTTACACTGTGAGTGCTGATTCTGTAAAAAAGATCTTTACGGAATTGTCCGGTTTCCTGCTTTTTCCTGAGATCATCGTTTGTTGCCAGTATAAAGCGCGCTTCAGAATGTTTTATGTTATCTGAGCCGAGCTGTTGATAAACCCTTTCCTGAAGCAGATAAAGCAGCTTAATCTGTAAAGACATGGGGAGTTCACCTATTTCATCCAGAAAGATTACACCGTTTTCAGCCTGCTGTATAAGACCTGTTCTGTTATGCTCCGCGCCGGTGTAGGCTCCTTTGATATGTCCGAAAAGGGTATCAGAAAAAATCTGCTCATCAAGCCCTGCTATATTGACGGAAACAAAAGGCTTGTCCTGTCTGGCGACGTTTGCGAATGCTTTTGCCAGAACACCTTTGCCGACACCGCTTTCCCCGCATATCAGAACAGGTTCCTTGCTGGCAACTATTGCGGAAAGGTATTTAAAGATGGTAAACATTTTCGGGCTGCATGTAACAAACCTGTCAAACTCTCCGGCGTGATCGGAAAAAATACTTTTTTTCAGAGCTTTATTTTCAGCAATAAGATCGCACATTGCGCTTATTCTTTTCACACTGGCAATATGCTCATCCACTGTAGCCGTTTTTACAAGATAATCGGCAGCACCCTCCCTCATACAGTTTACTGCCGTGAAAATATCGTTCATCCCTGTCATTATAACAACTGTCACTTCGGGAAACTCACTGCGTATTTGCTTGAGGACATCCTCTCCGTGTTCATTTTCCAGTATAAGATCAAGGAATATTATGTTTATGCTGCGACCGGATAGAATCTCCATTGCTGAGGAACCGTTCTGAGCAGTGAAGATATTATCTTCCGATGTTATTTTGTAATTGGAAAGCACTTTTTTGAAAGATTCCATCCATCTTATTTCATCGTCAATTAAAAGCACGGACAGCATTTAAACCTCGTTTTTTTCAAATGAAGGAAAATATAATGAGACAACAGTTCCCTTGCCCTGTATGCTTGAAAGTTCATGGTAACCTTTATGCTCTTTGACAATTCTGGATATTATCGCCAATCCCAGTCCTGTGCCTCCCTGATTGCGGCGTGTTGTGAAAAACGGGTTCCATATATCATTAATTATTTCATTATTTATTCCCCGTCCTTCGTCTGTGACACTGAGCTTAACATATTTATTATCTTCCGTGTTTTCAAGTGAGCAAACTATTTTCTGTTTTTTTTCAGTCAGGGCGTAACAAGCATTTTGAATTAAATTGATCACAACCTGTTCCATCTGAAAAGGGTTGGCATATATTTTACTGAGATTATCGTCTGCATTGAACACAAAGCAGTTTGTATACTTCTTGGTAAAAAAACCGATAAATTTCAGAGCGTCATTAACGGTTTTTTTTATATCAATTATTTCAAAAGTATTCGGCTTGCTGACGCTGTAAGCCTTTAACTCATGGATTACTGTTGTTATACGTCTGAGGCTTTCGCTGATGTTGATTTCTGCCTCCTCAACTGTTTTTCTTGCCGATACCCAGCCTTCAACGTATTTATCAAGATCGCTGAAACTATTCGGATGATCATTAACATAACTGTTGATTCCGTTATGGATGCGTTTGATTAAATCCATATTCAGGCATATCAGCGCAGTCGGGTTATTTATTTCGTGAGCCATTGTTGCCGCCATTTCTCCTATAGCCGCCAAACGCACAGCCATAAGAGCTTCATCCCTGAGTTTAACGTTTTCTGTTATTTCAGACATGATTACCAACAGCCTGTCCTGCTGATTGTCAAGAGTAACCGCTACTATCCGCCATGAACAGGCATCATTGGAAAGGCGGGTCAAATCAAAACATTTGTTTTCGTGTATAGCGGACTTGATTTCCTTTTGTATATTTGTGATGGGGTACCTCATTTTTTGAGCGTTATTCACATTTGTCCATGACACCTGCCCGTCTTTACCAATCAGGTATATGCACTCCGGCATGGCGTCCAGAACCATCTGAAAGAGTGACGAGAGGCTGCTCAGGCTTGCGGTCTTTCTCTGAACCTGTTTTTTGAGCATTTTATTCCAGATAAGTATAATAAATGCGGCAATAATAACCGCTGCCAGAGCTATAAGCGTGTAATAGTACCATGAGGGAGTTGAAATATCTCTTATGTGCCATTTTTTTATAATTTCAAAATATACGCCGTTACGTTTTATCTCTTCCATTGCCTTGAGCATTTTTTCAAAAAGCTCTTTATTATTTTTGTTAACACAAAAGCCATATATTGCGGGTACATTCGGTATGAAGCTGCTGCGTATGTTTTTGACGCCGATTTGGTAAGCTGAGTTTAAGGCGAGTTCCATTGTTGATAAAAGAGCGTCTCCTACCCCGTCTGATAAAGCTCGCATAGCCTCAGGTGAAGTATCGTAGGTTACTATGTGAATATTATACTCATCTCCGTGTTCAACGAGATATGAATGGCTATATGTGTTTTTTACTACCAGAACTGTTTTGCCTTTTAGTTGGTCCATATTTGTCAGATAAGGCATATCCGTTCTGGTGAAAATGTATCTGTAAAGCACTATTGATGTGGGTATGGGAGCGGCGAATCTGTTAGCAGAACGAACCGGTGAGATAGACATCATATCTATTTCCCCGCTTTCAAGCTTCCGCAGATTATCTTTGTAATTGCCGGAGACAATCTCGTAGCTGCACCCTGCTGCTTTTGTCAGAGCTTTCAGCAGGTCAACGTTCATTCCCACCGGCTGTCGATGGTCATTCAGCCACTCATAAGGCTTATATATTGACCACATTCCATATCTGATATGACACTTATCTGATGGATACGCGTTAAGGGCGAAAATAAATAAAAGCGAAATTAATAAAATAAGTTTTCTCATAGTACAATTATAGCATAAATAGCTTATAAGGGAAAGGAACCCCCTCCCTGAAGGGAGGGATAAAAATTAAGGAACCTTTACTCCGAAGTTGTGACACTGATCACAGAACAAAACTGATTGTCCGTGTGACTTATGGCAGTCATTACAGGGGACTGGACCATAGTGGCTTCCGTGAGGATTTATTTCTTCCTCCGGATTTGCGGTTTGCTCCGCGAGAGCTTCATAGCTTCCGTGGCAGTCAAGGCATTTTTCTTCTTCAGGAGCTTTTGCCGGAGCGTCCGTTGAGTGACAGTCCGAACATGAATTTCCGTATTCAGAGAGATGGCGATCCGCCAGCCTGTTTCCTCCTTCGGACGGTGATTGCTGTGCTGATGCAAAAACCGAAAACGCCAATATTAGTGTCAATATAAATAAGGCTGAGATTTTCATTATCCACCTGTAATAAATAGCGTTCAGTCCCTTCCTGAGGCAGGAAGGGACTGGTTATGTAATGATTTGTTGTTACAGAGGTTTTTCATCGGCTGCATTTCTGCCGGCAGCTCGTCCCATTACCACGCATTCAGTAATATTACCGCCGCCTTGGTAAACAAATTTGAGTGCGGATGATATTTCTCCTGCTGTATAAAGGTGAGGTATGACCTTACCTGTCCATTCAAGCACCTGACGTTTCTCATTGCATTTGATTCCGCCTTTTGTGTTGGGACCGCCCGCATAAAGAGGCATTGCATAGTAAGGAGCTTTTTCAACCGGTTTCAGTGTAACTTTGCGGCGTCCGAATTCCTTGTCCTCTCCGGCGGCGCAGGCTTCATTAAATTTCTTAACTGCTGCTTCGAGGTTTTCAGGCACCATCTGCTCTTTATTTTCAGGATGGTTTTTAATCATTTGGGCAAGCTGCTGAAGAGTATCTGCCTTCATGATCCATCCGCGTTTGATTGCGTCCTGATTATCTGCTGTCCACGGCAGAAAATCGTAAGCGGATGTTGATATAGCCATATTAGTCAGAGGACCTGCGTCTATTATCTGCTGATCCATGATCAGCCATGAGGGGCTGTTCGGATAACGGAGAGTATCAATATTGAAACGAACGGCTTCTTTGTAAGAAAAATAACGGCTGGGATCGTCTGTTATTTTTGTTTCAGCGAGGTATCTGTCGCCGAAAGCATTAACCATTATGGAGTGAGGGCGCCCGACAGCGGGAGTAATGATCCCTATTTTCAGACCGTTGTGGCGGACAGGAGGGGCGGCAATCAGGCGGGAGGCTGCTTTGCCGACTTTGGCAAGACCGGCGCCGACTTTCATTGCCATTGATATGCCGTCACCTGTATTTGCTGTAGTACCGTAAAAAGCCCATCCTTCTGTTCCCTGACCTTCAAGGAAAGCTCTGCGCATTTCAAAGTTATACTCATAGCCGCCGCAGGTAAGAATTACTGCTTTTTTTGCTTTGACAGATATGGTTTTGCCTTTCTGGTCTGCCAAAACACCTATTATTTCTCCTTTATTATTCTGAACAAGATCGACTGCCGGAGATTCGTAAAAAACCCTGATTTTGTTTTTACGATCATCAACGCCTTTTTTGAGCAGAGCAAAGAAGGCTTCACCGTATTCTTTCTGCATATAGGGCAGATCTTTTGTTCCTGTCATTGAGCGAGTATAGCCTGAAAAGGAACTGGTATGCACGGAATAACCGCTATCTTTGGCTCCGGGAAAGTCAGGGAAGGACGCGCCCTTGCTCACGAAAGAACCCATTGTCGGCTTGAATGCGGGGTCAATGGACTGAAGCCACGGAATGATGTTTGGAATATAGTCTGCCCAGAGATCTGCCAGACCTTCGGCAACAATCGGATCTTCTTCACTTTCCAGTTTCCATGGCAGATTCTGACCGGAAAACAGCGCAAGAGCATACTGCTTCAATGCCTCACGTTTGTATTCTTTTACAGTGGAATGGAATATCCCTCCTGACATGCGGCTGTTAGGATAGTGTGTTTTTTCGACCTGTTTTTCGAGAATAATTGATGAGGTTCCTGCGTTTGCCGCTTCGATAGCTGCGCAGGCGCCTGCGCCTCCGAATCCCACCACAACTATTTCAGTTTCATAATCCCATTTTTTGGGAACCTGAACGGGAGCTGCGTTTACTGCATCCGGCAGCATTGCTCCGATAGTCGCTGCACCGGCAACTACTGTGGCTTTTTTAATGAAGTTTCTTCTTGAGATAGACATACATGTCCTCCTGTAAATAAACTAATTAATAGGAAGCAAAAGGTGTGCCTAGGTATAAGATGTTTATTATTAGCTATTTATAATATTGGTACAGATTGTTTATTCATAATGCAATTCAGGATGAATACAACTGATGCAAAATGAACCGCAGGGATAATTGATTTTTCAAATAAAATAAAACGAAAACTGCTATTATTTGTTTTTAAAAGAGAACAGGTTCAAAAACGTAATCTGAGTGAGCCGAAGAGGCGAATCTGAAGAAAGTACGGGCGGTTTGTCTGACCGCCCGTGCCTGTGTCATTATTTGAATTCGTATTTAAGTCCGGTCGCTTCGGCGAGTTCGTCCATGCCGGCGCCCATCATGCTGCTGAGCATTATCTGCTGAACGCTCACCGGTTCCTTCGGCATCATGGTTATCACCGCTTCCTTTTTGCCTTCGAGTATAAACTTCTTCATTTCTTCGGCGAGCTGCCTTTCAAAAGGTGATTCGGTTTCGGCTATATCCCGGTCAAGCTCTGCGGCGTATTTCTGTCTGCGTTCCTCAAGGGTGGAGTTGTCGCCTTCCTCCGCGCTGAGAATCAGTTTGTCGGTTGCGCCTCTGTCCCTAAGATTGATGGTCATGCTGTTCAGCTTCAGGTTGGCGAGATCCTCCTGCACTTTCTGAGCGAACTCAGGATCGTTCTGGAGGGTATCGGGGCTGCCTGTATCAAATTTGGCATAGCTTTTTATATCCACACCGCTGAAGGTGAGGTTCATCTTTACGTCAACAAGGTCTCTGAACATAAAATTCAGCTTGCTGTACTGGTATATTTTGTTTTTAAAATCTGCGTCAGTGGCGAGCTGAATGTCGATCACAAGCTCATCTGCGCCGATTCTGCTTTTTATCTCCGGTGAATCAACAGGGAAACGCAGCGCCGTCACATCAATAACGGTTGTTTTAGGTATACCGTCTTCGAGTTTGTATTTTTTTATGTCTATCTCATCAACTTTTATAATCTGTTCGCCGTTGGCAATTATAAGATCCTTTATTTTCGATTTGCGGGTAAGGACATTGAAATTAAGCTGATCCGCTTTGAAATCAAGACCTGCGTCCTCAAGGGAAACCTGCTTCAGGGTTCCGCTCATGGTCACAGGGTTGACGCTGAGCGCCTCATACCTGATTTTTTCACTGAAGCCTGCCGAGGACGCAAATTCATTTATCTCCTCAACAACTTTCTGTTTAAGGAACACTGACGCTCCTATATAAAGGATAATCAGCAGGACTACGGCTGCGGCGGGTATAAGACGTTTTTTATTCATAGTGATCACTAGCTCCGGATATTAATCAGCCTTCTGTTTAGAGGCTGATTATAGTCTATTGATTCACGCGCTAATATCAAGTAGAATAAACACCTGACAGGTCTTTTTTTTGTAAATGTACAAGATCGCCCTTGCGGGTTTGAAAACGCGGGGATAATTTTTTTTTACGGCACTGAACTTTTAAAGCCGATGCTTATCAAAGTAAGCAGGAGGACCAAATGGGAGATGCTCTCGTAGTAGAAAAGGTAATAGGCGGTGACGCGGCGTCGTACGAGCTGCTCATACGCAAGTACCAGTCAAAGCTTTTCAGCACCGTGCTTCACATGGTTAAAAATAGAGAACTTGCTGAAGACATTGTGCAGGAAAGCTTTTTAAGGGCTTTCAGGAAGCTGGACACCCTTAACAACCGCTCCCAGTTTTATCCGTGGATAAAACGCATCGCCCTTAACATGGCGCTGAACCACTTTGAAAAAGAAAAGCGTGTTCTTGATGTGGAGTCGGATGATGACGAATCCAGCTTCTTTGAAAACATAGCCTCAGGCGAAAGCCCCGAAGAGCTTACGCTGAAAGAGGAAATGAAAAGATATGTGCGCATGTTCGTTGACTCCCTGCCCGACAGACTCAGGGTGGTGATCATCCTCCGCGAGGTTGACGACATGAGCTACGAAGAAATAGCGGAGATGCTTAACATCCCGTTGGGAACAGTCAGAAGCAGGCTGTTCAACGCAAGAAATATTATAAAAGAAAGACTCATAAAACAGGGGCTTGCAGATGGACTGTACAAAACATCGTAAATTTTTGTCGGCATACGTCGACGGTGAATGTTCGCAGTTTGAGTCCGCGGCAGTGGAAGCGCACCTTAAAAAATGCGCTCCGTGCAGAAACGAACTTTCGGAACTGTACACATTGGGTTCCATGGTCACGGAAGCTTACTCAAAGACAGAAGAGGTGGATTTCTCTTCCTCAATAATGGCTTCGATTATGGCTGATTCGGGCGAAGCAGTCGTGGAAGTCAGAAAGAGCAGAAAAAAAGTGATCGGCTTCAGCTCGGTTGCCGCCGCTCTGGTGGCAGGGCTTATGGCTTTTGCCGTAATGAATCCGCTGGAAGCCGAGAATGTGGCATCAGGCAACGAAAAACTGGAACGCTACGTATTTGAGCACGTCGCAAGCACATATGACGGCTCTAATGATGAAATCGGAGTAGTCAACTTCGGACAATGACAAAACTTATTTTTTTGCTCCTTCTCATTCCTTTTGTCAGCTATGGCGGCGAGGTGAAGGTCTTCTTCAAAATCGCCGTTGACGAAAGGGCTTATTCAACCTTTCTTCTTGAAAATCTGGGTGCGGGGCACTCCGCTCTGCATGATCTCGCGTCCAGACTCAAGGAAAAACATCTGGAACTGGATAAGGTTCAGAAGGACTTTTACAACATTAAAATCGATTACGGCATGAAGTACAACGGTCATGATGTCGCCCAGTATGACATTGTGCCCATTCTGCCGGACAGGTTCAGACATGTTCTCCTTGTTGACGAGAAGTGGGACCAGATTCTCCGCAGGGAGGTTTACGACCCTGACGGCAAATTGATCTATGCCTACAGCTTTGAAGACAGAGACGGAGAGCTTAAGCCTGCTGTCGAGATGCCTAAGCCTGCCGTGTCAGCCGGAAGGGACGAGTTCCCCGGCTTTAAGCCTGTATTTAAAAAAGAGCTTAAAGACGGAACTATCCAGACGCTGTATTCGGACGGTCTTAACAAGTTCTCCGTTTTTATAAGCAAAGCGGAGGGTGAGGTAAAGGATTCCGCCCGCATTTTATACGGCAATTACGTTTACAGAAAAAAAGTGGGCGAAACCCTCTACACTGTTGTGGGAACCATACCTTTTCCGCAAATGGAAAAGGTTGTAGCCAGACTTGCCTTCAAGGAGGAAAAATAAATGGTAAGAAGAATTACCGCTCTTTTAACAATGCTGATCATTTTTGCCGCCGCTGCGGCTCAGGCGGCTGTTGCTCCTGTCAGCTTTTCCGATGTTGTTAAGAAAACACGCGACGGCGTGGTGAATATATCGACAACCAAAACTGTCACGAGAAAAATGCCTGATATTTTCCATGATGAATTCTTCAGGAAATTTTTCGGCGATCAGTTCAATGCGCCGAACAACGGCGGAAAACCGCAGGAATATAAAACAAACTCCCTCGGTTCGGGCTTCGTTATCGATGCCGCGGGGCTTATCGTCACCAACAATCACGTCATTGACGACGCTGATGAGATAGTAATAAAGCTCAACGATAAGCACGAGTTCAAGGCGACAGTTGTGGGCAAAGACCCGATGACTGACCTTGCTCTCATCAAAATAGATCCTAAAGGCGTGAAGCTTTCACCCATTAAACTGGGTGATTCCAACTCCGCAGAGGTCGGCGACTGGGTTGTTGCCATAGGAAACCCCTTGGGACTTGAGTGGACAGTCACTGCCGGTATAATCAGCGGCAAGGCAAGAGCTCTCGGCAGCGGTCCTTATGATAACTTCATGCAGACAGACGCATCGATCAACCCCGGCAACTCCGGCGGTCCCCTCCTCAATCTTGAGGGTGAGGTGGTGGGTATCAACACCGCCATCATCCCCTCCGGTCAGGGTTTGGGCTTCGCTGTTCCGGTGAATATGCTTAAGGACATTCTGCCCAAGCTGAAAAAAGGCAAAGTGGACAGAGGCTGGCTTGGTGTAACTGTTCAGTCTCTTGACGATAAAATAGCTCAGGGGCTCGGACTTGAAAACGAAGAAGGCGCTCTTATCGCTGATGTTGTTAAGGGAGACCCCGCTGATAAGGCAGGCATCAAAGCCGGTGATGTGGTTGTGGCGATAAACGGCAAGCCGGTTAAGGACAGCCGAGAGCTTATTAACATTGTCGGCGGCTATGAGCCCAACATGGTTGTGAAGCTCACTGTGGTGAGGGATGGCAAGAAACGTGAGATCCCTGTTAAGCTGGGACTGAGAAAAGATGA
This sequence comes from Geovibrio thiophilus, assembly GCF_004087915.1. Lineage (NCBI taxonomy): Bacteria > Pseudomonadati > Deferribacterota > Deferribacteres > Deferribacterales > Geovibrionaceae > Geovibrio > Geovibrio thiophilus. The sequence goes on along the minus strand of NZ_CP035108.1, from coordinate 2,383,093 downwards.
CAACAGCACCAGTGTTTCACCTGCTGAGCCCGACATTTCAAAACCCATAGCGGTTAAAGAGCTGGACGCGGCGACAGCGAAGAAATTCGGTGTGGAGGGCGGAGTGATTGTGACATCGATCGATGAAACCACAAACGCCTTTAACGCAGGACTGAGAAGCGGCGATATAATCCTCTGGATAAACAGGCAATCCGTTAAATCCGCCGAGGATTTCTACGCCAAGTATGACAAAATAAAAGCCGGAGACGTGGTCTTCCTAAAGGTTGTCAGCAGAGGCAGCGGAAGATTTATCGCCTTCGATAAATAAGGCACGGACATACTCACTGAACTATACAAGGCGGGGCAGAGTGCTCCGCCTTTTTTTATGGTCTCAAACCGCACATCCTGTCAGTTTGATGTACACGCTTGCGGCGGGATGAACCCGCCTTCGCTTCGCACGGCGCAACTCCGTCCTTGGAGTTGTTTACGCCATTTAGGGTACACCCTTCAATCTCCTTTATCCCGTTAATTAATTATATGTTTGAAAAACTCCGCGTACGCCGTTATAATGAAGGGTTAATACATTACGGAGGACAATATGCCATCTTTCGACGTGGTCAGCGAGGTTGACGGTCAGGAACTGGACAATGCTGTAAATATTCTTAAGAAAGAGATCGAGAACAGATACGATTTCAAGGGTTCCAACACAACTGTTGAGCTTAATAAAAAAGACAAAAAAATCCACATGATCACCAATGACGACATGAAGATCAGATCTCTTCGGGAGATGCTGATCGGGGCGCTTATCAAACGCTCCATAGACCCCGACTGCCTTGACTTCAAGGAACCCGAGCCCACCGGAAACAGGCAGTTCAAAAGAGATGTTATTGTGAAGGAAGGACTGGACAAGGAAGTGAGCAAGAAGATCGTGAAAATGATCAAGGATTCCAAGCTGAAGGTTCAGGCTTCCATCATGGACGACAAGGTAAGGGTTCAGGGCAAGAAGATAGACGACCTTCAGGAGGTCATACAGTTCCTCAAAACCGCCGATGCGGGCATACCTCTTCAGTATGTCAATATGAAGAGCTAACACCTGTGAAAGAACTGTTTGACGGTGTAGTACGCTTTCGTGACGAAGATTACGCAGATCACAGGGAGCTTTTTGAAAACCTCGGTGACAAGCAGGACCCGCATACACTTTTTGTAGGCTGTTCGGATTCACGGGTGGTGCCCAATCTCATCACCCGCACAATGCCCGGAGAGCTTTTTGTTGTGCGCAATATAGCCAACATGGTTCCGCCCTACAGGGAAACATCGGACTACGTCGCTACCACAAGCGCCGTTGAGTATGCCGTTAACATACTGAATGTTAAGAATATTATTATCTGCGGTCACTCCAATTGCGGCGGGTGTTCCGCCCTTTATCAGTCTGAGGAATCTCTGGCAAATGTGCCGAAGGTTAAAAAATGGCTGGAACTGGCATCGCCCGTTAAGAAAAAGGCTATGGAAATCTGCGGAGACGATGCCGGCAAAAGAGAGTGGGTGACCGAACAGGTGAATATCATCCAGCAGGTGCGCAACCTGCTCACTTATCCTTATATCAAAGAGAGGGTGAACAAGAGTGAGCTGATTCTTTACGGCTGGTATTACATTATCGCCACAGGCGAAGTTTACAACTATAACTTTGATACGGGTTATTTTGATTTGATAGGGAATGAGCAGTAGAACCGCCGGTCTTTATGCGGGGCTGGCATCATATATTTTCTGGGGGCTGAGCCCCGTTTACTGGAAGCTTCTTGATCAGGCATCCGGTCTTGAAGTGCTTGCGCACCGCCTTGTATGGTCTTTTTTCTTCCTTCTTGCGGTAATCCTTGTTCAGGGACGCGGCGGCGAAGTAATCAACGCATTCAGAGATAAAAAAACCGCTGTTCTTTTGTTTTTTTCATCCGTCGCTATCAGCATAAACTGGGGTGTTTTCATAATCTCCGTGAATACGGGGCACATACTTCAGGCAAGCCTTGGCTACTACATGAACCCCTTTGTGAGCATGGTTTTCGGCATACTCATCTTTAAGGAAAGGCTCAGCAGGCTCCAGATATTCGCTGTGATACTCGCAGCGGCGGGTGTGCTTATTTACGCCTCGGGTCTTAAGGGCTTTCCGTGGGCTTCCATCAGTCTTGCCATCAGCTTCGCCGCTTACGGAGCGCTCAGAAAGCATGTGCGGGTTCTGCCCGTTCCCGGGCTGCTGGCTGAAACCGTTATCATGCTTCCGTTCGCCCTAGGCTATTTGGCGTATGTCGAATACTCCGGCTCAGGCAATTTCGGTCATTATTCATACACGTATGATTTTCTGTTTATCCTTTCGGGGCTTGTGACATCTGCTCCGCTTCTGGGGTTCGCCTTCGCAGTGAAAAGGCTGAAGCTGATAACTGTCGGAATACTCCAGTTTACTGTGCCGACGCTCCATTTTCTGCTAGGGGTATTTACATATTCCGAACCGTTTACGCCAGTGCACGCCGCAACCTTCGGTCTGATTTGGCTGTGTGTCGGACTGTTCATCTCGGATGCGGTTAAAAACGCAAAAAAATCTTAAAAGCCCCATGGTTGAACTGTATCCTATAATTTAGACAGATAAAAAAGCCCATTAGCGAGTAGCTAACGGGCTTTTTTTTGATAAACTAAATTAAAGGATACAGTTCATGGAAGGGACTTCGCATTAAAGTTTTACAGCTTAAACTGTTAAGGTTTTCTCAAACTCTTTCCAAAGAAACCAAATTTTTCAGAAGATGTACTTTTTTATTTTTTCAGAAATGCGATCAGTTTGTCAAAGTCCGGGCTGGAAGTAACTTCCGGCACGTATTCCGCATAGGTCACGACATTATTCTCATCCACGACGAAAACCGCTCTGGCAAGGAGTCTGAGTTCTTTTATAAGCACTCCGTAAGCTGTTCCGAATGCTGCCTCCCTGTGGTCGCTGGCGGCGACTGCGTTCTCTATGCCTGCGGTGGTGCAGAACCGCTTTATGGCAAAGGGGAGATCCATGCTGACGTTGATGACGGCGTATTCGTCGCCCATTGAGGCTATTTCGCTGTTAAACCTGCGGAGCTGAAGATCGCACACTGCTGTGTCCAGCGAGGGAGTGACACTTATGACTTTTATTTTTCCTTTATAAGTGTCAAGACCCACAGGCTGCATGCCGCCGTCCAGCACAGTGAACATCGGCGCCTTGTCGCCGATCTTGATTTCGCTTCCGATGAGTGTTACAGGGTTTCCTTTCATAGTTACGGTTCTTGTTTTGTCCATCAATTCCTCCGTTTCTGACTGAAGTGCACTGTCATGCCGCTTAATACTATGAACAGTATACCACATATTCCCATAAAATCAGGTAATTTATCGCCTGCCATCACCCCCGCAACGGAGGCGAAAAGAAGACCCGAATAACTCACTGACGCGGCGACGGAGGCTCTGGCTAGGGAATACGCCTTGGTGAGAAAATACTGTGAGACGGTAGCGAGTATTCCCACCATTACAATGCAGTACCATTCATAAGCGCCGGAAGGCATTCTGTGGAAAAGTCCCCTGAGAGCATCGTTCCCCAGCGGGGTATAATATACAGCGGCATAGACCATCGGCGGACCTATGACCCCCGCCGTGGCAAATGAGGCAACGATCGCTCGGGGTGAATAATACTCCCGAAGATTGCGCACGGTGGTGTAGGCAGCCGCAGCGAAAAGCCCGCTGAGGAGTGCGCTGAGACTCCCTGCGTTCACCCCGCCGGATTCAGGGTGCATGAGCATCACAACCCCGACGAAGCCAGTTAGGAGCCCGACCCATATCATAATTCCCTGCTTCTCCTTCAGGATGAAAAAGGCGAGAAGAGCTGTGAATATCGGATCGATTTTAGTGAGTGTAGCCGCCGTTCCAAGAGGGAGCACGCTTATGGAGTAAAAATAGAAGAACAGCGCGAGGAAGCCGAATACCCCGCGCATGGCAAGCATTACAGGTTTGCCCCCCTTGGCTCCGGACGGACGGGCGATAATCATGGGAACTATTATGACCAGCCCTATAAGGTTGCGAAAAAAAACAATCTCACCCGTGCCGAGTGTCTGTCCGAGTACTTTGACATAATACCCCATGGAGGCAAAAAAAGCCGAAGCCAGAAGCATATAAATTATGCCCGCCTTCTCCGCGGGCTGAAAATTTTCATCCATTGATGTTCAGTACAACTTCCCGCTGAAACGGTCAACAGGAAGATTTGACGTGTTTAATTTTTAAAGCTTATGCTTAAAACCAATATTTTTAATGATAAATTTTCTTTGATGTTAAAATGAACCATGTTATATTATAAAAAATATCAGCTCAAACAATATATTCAGGCATAATTAAGGAGACAGCTCATGGTGGAAGTATCTGTTGAAGAAAACAGTGTTAATATAAAAGGGAATATCAAAAGCATAGACGACTACCTCGCGGTCAAAAAATCCCTTCAGGATCTCACTGATTCCGGCTGCCGCAGTATTGAGGTATGCTTCACGGATTCCGTCTCCATTACATCATCCATAATCGGTTTTATGCTTAAGCTGATCAATGTTGATAAAATCGATCTCAGAGTATCCGCCGGAGATAAAAAGCTTGTCTCCCTTCTGGAAGAGCTCGAACTCAGCAGGATATTCCAAGTCCGCGAGCTCTGAGCCGCGCTCCCTCCGTAAAAGCCGCTGCCTTTAATGTGTTGCCGACATACCTCTGAGGTAGTATAATATTACTAAATAAACCGATTTAAAACACGGACGGAAATTTTGCCGTTTACAAACCCGGAAGGATCGCATGAAGGATATATCCGTACTGATAGTCGAAGATGATCCGGCTGTTGCCGGAGCTCTGGAACTCAGGATGAAACGCACTTTCAGCAGAGTGTTCAGCGCCTCTGACGGAAGAAAGGGGCTCGAAACGGCGGTTGCGGAAAAACCGGACGTTATCCTTACCGATCTGCGCATGCCTCACATGGAAGGGCTTGATATGATAGCTGAAATCCGAAAAACCCTTCCCGATGTTCACGTGATAATACTCACCGCGTCCAGCGACAGGTTTGACCGGAAAAGAGCTGAGGAGCTCGGGGTGGAGGGTTATTTCACCAAACCCTTGATGGTTAACGAACTCATCAGCAAAATTCAGGAGCTGGTGTAGCATGAAGGGAGCATATGCTCTTTTTCTTTTCCTTCTTCTTTTCGCTTTACCTGCCCGCGGCATTGAACAGACGTTTTACACTGTTTCAGAATATATGCTGAAACACCCTGAACAGGCGTGGAAGTTTGATCATTTTGCAGACATTGTGCGTAATCCGCCTGTACCCCTCAAGACTGTGAACTCAAAACCTGTGAAGATAGCCGTAGTTTATCCGGCGCTTCAGTCTTCGGACTACTGGCGGCGCAGCGTTAAGGCTCTGGAAAAGAGGCTTGCGGATCTTAATGTGAGCTACACGCTTCAGACTTATTACAGCAGACCTTCCGGAGATACCCGGCTTCAAGTCTCTCAGCTTGCTGAGGCGGCGGAAAAGTCTGATTTTATAATAGTTTCCGCTGACTCCGCGCAGATGCGTAAAGCTGTGGGCAGGCTGCTTTTTGAGGGGAAGCATAAAATAATAGTGCAGAACCTGACAACCCCTCTTAAGGAGTGGGAAGTCCGCCGACCTCTGCTTTACACTGGGTTTGACCATATAACCGGTTCAGAGATTCTGGCGGATGCCATCGCTTCCGTGACTGAGAACAATTCGTCATATGCTGTCCTCAACTGCTCCGGCGGTGAGGTGGGCTGGCTGAGAACCAAAGGCTTCACGGAAAGGCTTGCCATTCATGGACAATATGTTAAAAAAGCTGAGTATATCACCGATTTTGATAAAGAAAAATCACGCAGCGCAGCAAAAGAGATAATCAGAAGGTATCCTGAGGTCAGCTTTATTTTCGCCTGCTCCACGGATGTAGCTCTCGGAGCCGCAGATGCGCTGAGGGAGCTTCACGCAGGGAAAATTATTCTCAACGGATGGGGCGGCGGGAACACAGAACTCAGTCACATCTCAGAAAAAGAGCTTGACCTGACGGTTATGCGGATGAATGATGACAGCAGCGTAGCTGCGGCTGAGGCGGTAAAGCTGGTTATCGCAGGCAGGGAGAAGGATGTGCCCGCAGTGTTTTCCGGCGGTTTCAGCCTTGTGACTTCGCAGGACAGTGAACACAGGATAAAAGAACTAAAAATGAAAGCGTTCAGGTATTCGGGTGAAAATGAATAGGGTAAAGTCCGTTAAAATATCCTCCTTTCTGGCGCTGCTTCTGACCTGCTTCTCGGTGGTGCTTTCCGTTGTTATTCTCCTGTGGAGCAGTCTGGACGCTGAGGATATAATAAAACGTGAGCAGAAAAGGCTTCTTAAAAGAAACCATGACACTGCCGCTATGGTTTTTGAGAAGGAGCTGGAGCATCTCGGGTGGGTTACCCGGGATCTCAGGGTTAATATCAGACAGCTTCTTGAAAAAAACGCCGATACAGCATCCGAAGATTTCAAAACGGGTTTTGCATCCATTTATGATCTGAGTGCCGGTGAAAACCTTGATGTGATGGTTTTTATCTCATTTGACGGCACAAGGGTCACGGATGTGGGTTCCCTGTTTTTTGATACATCGCCAATCATAAATTTTCTCAAAGACAGCGGTCAGTCCGTTACGGCGTCCGGTTCCGTTTATTCGATAAAAGACGGGGGCTCGGCTGTGCCGCTGAACCTTATACTGGGTTATACGCCTGTCAACCACCCGCAGACCGGTGAGGTCCTCGGCAGAGCCTATATAGGCAGAATAATAAACGGCGCGCCGGATATTATAAGAGAAGCAGCGGCGGAAACCGGTTCCGGTATTGCCTTTGTATCCGGCGGAAAAATGATTTCCTCCTCAGACGGGTTTGAGATGAGCAGCTTCGCTCCCGAAGCTTGTGCGTCTTCCGGCAGAATTTTCAATATAAAAGACGGTTACTCCGCATACTGTCTGCCTCTTGAGATCAAAGGAGCCGAAACGCCGCTGATGATTTATCAGCTCACGGACAATCAGTCTCTGGCTCTCATGAAGAAACAGATAACAGGCAGGGCTGCTGCTGCTGTGCTGCTGATAATCATAATGACAGCTGCCTCTGTTTACGGCTTCCGCAGACTGACGGCACGTTCTCTTCATTATCTCATCGACTATACTCACCGGATCAGCGCTTCCGGCGGAACGGACGAGTTTGTGCCCACTCCCGTTGAAGAGTTCAACAGGCTGGGCGACGCGGTTTCCTCCATGAACAGGGAGCTTAGGGAAACTCAGGCGTACCTGAGCAACTTTCTCGGCTTTGCCAAGGTTCCTCTCATCGCTTGGGATACAGAGAACAGAATCGTGATCTTCAACAAGTCCATGGAAGAGCTTTCCGGTATTGATGAAGCTCAGGCTCTGGGGGAGAATCTGGAAATAATCTTCGCCTGCCTTACCGGGGACAGGCTGAAAGAACTCCTTCTGAAAGCGGCGGGAAGTTCCGACACATTGTCAAACTTTGAATCCATGGTGAAAAACGTTAAAAGCGGCGAGATGAAGTATATTCTCTGGAACATGTCCATTGCGGGAACAGCTGAGAAAAGCTTCGGCGTGGTTCTTCAGGGCATAGATATAACCGACAGAAAATCATCGGAGGAGAAGCTTCTGCTTGCCTCCAAGGTGTTTGAGAACACAATAGAGGCGATTTACATAACCAACACAAGAGGAGTAATCCTCAGCGTCAACAAGGCTTTTCTCCGTATAACCGGTTTTACCGAGGAGGAGGCTATCGGAAATAAAACCAGTATTCTCCGCTCCGGCAGGCACGCCAACCATTTTTACAAGGGTCTGTGGAACTCGCTTAAGGAGACCGGCACATGGCAGGGAGAAATCTGGAACAGGCGCAAAAACGGCGAGCTTTATCCGGCTACTGTGAATATTTCAAGCATTCGTGATTCCGGCGGGAACATATCGCACTTCATAGGGGTTATGCACGATATTACCGAGCGGAAGAAATACGAAGAGCAGATAAAATATCAGTCACACTATGATCCTCTGACGAATCTGCCCAACCGCTACCTTTTTCAGGACAGGCTGAGCATGGCTATATCAAGGGCGAAGAAAAATCATAACTACGTTGGGCTTATCTCCATAGACATAGACAGGTTCAAAAACGTGAACGATACCCTCGGTCACAATGTGGGCGATATACTGCTTCAGAAAATAGCTGACCGTATAGTGGGTACAGTAGGCGAAAGCATTACGGTGAGCCGCCTCGGAGGAGACGAGTACACTGTGATAATTGAAGACCTGTCAGATAAGAACAGAGCCGTTACAGTCGCTTACAACGTCATAAAGCAGCTTGAAAAACCTTTTCAGGTGGATGACTACGAGCTCTTTCTGAAATGCAGCGCGGGTCTCAGTTTTTATCCGGACGACGGAGACGATGTCTTTACTGTCGCAAAGAACGCTGACGCCGCTATGTACCGTGCCAAATCAAAGGGGCGCGGCATGCTCCAGATCTATACCACCGACTTTAACGACACAGCCAAAGACAGGCTTCTGATAGAAACAAAGCTGAACCGGGCTCTTGATAACGGAGAGTTTGAGGTCTACTACCAGCCCAAAATAAATCTTCAGACCCTTGAGCTTGTGGGGATGGAAGCCCTGATCCGCTGGAATAACCCTGATCTGGGAAGGGTTTTCCCTGATATGTTCATCCCGATCACTGAGGAAACAGGCTTGATTGTCTCCATAGGTCAGTGGGTTCTGAAAAAATCCTGCGAAGACCTTATGAGGTGGCGGGCTATGGGATATGATCTTAAGGTAGCGGTGAATCTTTCCTTGAAGCAGTTCATTCAGAAAGACCTGTATATGTCTGTTAAAAATGTGCTTTCAGAAACAGGTATGGAGCCTAAGCACCTAGAGCTTGAAATAACCGAAAGCACGATCATGGTGGACACTGAAAATACGCGGGATATTCTCGACAAGCTCAGCTCACTGGGGATAACCTTCGCTATTGATGACTTCGGTACAGGATTCAGCTCCATTGGCTATCTCACAAGGATACCTATAGATACCATCAAGATAGACAAATCTTTCACCCAAGGCATCGACACCAGCGAGGACTCGCTTTCAATAGTGCGCTCGGTCATACAGCTTTCAAGGAACTTAGGTATTGAAGTGGTGGCGGAAGGCGTGGAAAATGAAACGCATCTCCGGCTTCTGCGTGAGCTTGAATGCGATCTCGCGCAGGGGTACTATTTCAGCAAACCCGTGCCCGCCGCAGAGTTTGAAAAGCTGCTTGCAGGATGGAAGGACAGCTTCGCTCTGGAAATAAAATCAGCTAAGTAGGCTTTTACGGCTTTGATGGTCCTGCCATTCCGAAGCCCTGTGTGGTTCTGATGCCTATGCCTGATTCCACCAGAAGAGAGAGATCGTCCGGATGTCCGGCAAGCTCAAATGTGCCGGTTATCCCTGTGAGCATCATCAGTGACTTACCGGTTTTCTCCCTGAACTTGTCCAGTGTATGCTTGATAACTGTTTTGCGCAGCCTGACCGATTTGAAAACTATCGGCTCCTGCGGATATTTTCCTGTCATGCCGAAAATACGCATGGATGAAATCTCCGCCAGCCTGTCGGAATATTCCTTTTCAGAGACCTCAAGCTCGCAGTAGCCGTCCTCCACAGGCGGGATTATCGGCTTTTTTGAATTAAGAGATTCAAGGAGAACCGGCGAGTGGGTATGGAGAGTGACGCATGAGCCTTCTATGGTGAAAGGCTTGTTGAGAAGTTTTGAGTTTTCGAGCATATATGTGAGCTTTTTCCCGCCGACAAGGATCTGCCCGCCGCGGGAGAAGTCTATATCCTTCTTTTTTTCAAATCCGTGCTGTACAGCCTGAAGAAACTTTTCATACGGGCTGCTTATGTACAGCGTGATAAACTTGTTTTCGGGAATGTGGAAAACAGTGTCGAACACTTCAAAACTGTTGTCAAAAACGATTGGTTCTTTTTTAAACCTGTCTCTGGAAAACGCGAGATTAAAAGTAAAAAATTTAAAACTCTTATCGGTAAGTCCCATCCCAAGGGACTCGTAGCCTGTTTCTGCTGCTGATTTTATAATCTCAGCTATTCTGTTTCTGAAAATGACCGGTACTTCAGTTGCGGTAAGAGTAAGTTTCAAAAGCATCGTGGAAGTCTCCTGTCAAAAGAAAATTCACAGTTAAGTATGTGTACTCTTTTATGTTAACACAAAGATAATGAAAGAACAATCCCTACAGAACCTTATATTTCAAATAATATTAACGAAATTTATGAAATGACAATAAAAAAAATCGATACAGCCAAAAAAAAACATGCGGAAAATGATTATTAGATTCACAAATATGCTTTTATATAAGTATTATAATCCTTATTGGCATAACCAAGGGTACTTTTAATTACAGATTAAGCCGCCCTTAACTCCTTCATGTAAGGGTTGGCGTGAATACACACCCTGTTTCGGCACTATTTTTTTCATGGGGTTTGCTTTGTCTCTCAGTTACAGTTTTTGTGAATTACGGCAAGCCTAAGAATGTTAAACGGTATAACGGGCTTTCACTGACGTCTGTGCACAGAAACAGTTTTTGTATGCCCTTTCCACAGAGGGTTTCAGAGTGATAAAAAATAGTTGTTAAGTAAACTTAACCGACAGGTTTACGCGATGAATATTTGGTGATATAAAGTAAGAATGGACGAAGCACTTATAATATCTACACAAAACAGACTCAGTAAAGAGTATGTGGCTTCTCTGGAAGCCATAAGATTTGACGGGGAAATTGTAACGGTTACGGAACCCGGACACGCCGAAGAGGCATGCAGGGAACTCAGCGGATATAATGAGCTCGGATTTGACACGGAAAGCAGACCCTCATTCAGAAGAGGGGTGAGCTATCCCGTTTCCCTTGTTCAGGTATCAACCCTTGACAAGGCCTATCTGTTTCAGCTTAACGGCGGAAACCTTCCGGAGGGTCTCGTTGGTCTTTTTACTGATCCCACGGTCAAAAAGATCGGCGTCGGAATAAGGGACGATATAAAGAAGCTGAAAGAACTCACGTCTTTTGAGGAAAACGGTTTTGTGGATCTCGGGGATATAGCCGCTGAAAAAGGCATAATTCAGTTCGGGGCAAGGGCTCTCGCTGCCCGTTATCTCGGGCGCAAGATTGTCAAATCCGCCCAGAAGACTAACTGGGCGCGCAGGGATCTCACGGATAAACAGAAAAATTATGCCGCAACAGATGCGTGGGTATGCCTTCTTATTTATCCTCTGCTTCTGAATGATGCCCGGGATTACAGGGAATACCCTGCCGAAGCGCCGGAAATGGAAAATGAATAACCCTTTTTTTCTGGAAAAAGAGATAGTGATTCAGGGGTATGATATAGACTACGGCGGCGTGGTGAGCAACATAGTCTACATCCGCTGGATGGATGACCTGCGTACCGCTCTGCTGAAGGAGCACTACCCGATTGAACTCATGGCTGAGGACGGCATAGCCCCCGTGGTTAACAAGACTCATGCGCATTACAAGCGTCCGTCTCTCTTCGGTGACAGCCTCAAGGCGGGAATCAGGATCACGATGCTTGAAAAGGTGCGCTGGGAAGTTGAGGCGGAAATCACCAAGGACGGCGGCAAAACTGTCTTTACCGCTGTTCAGTCCGGCGCCTTTGTGGATCTGAAAAGCGGTCGCCCTGTGACTGTTCCGTCAGTTCTTGCTGAGAAATGGGCGGAGTTCAGGAAAGAAGCCTGATCAAAACAGAGAGGGAGCCCCTTTCAGAGCTCCCCCGTAAGGTTTCTGGTTATCTCATTCCTTTAATCATCAATTCCGCCGTTTTCCCCGCAAAGAGCGAAGGATTTTCAGGCGCGGAACCTTCCACGATCAGGGCAAGGTTGAACAGAATATCCGCGTAGTCTTTAATCACGGATGATTTGGCATCCGTTTCATGAAGCTTTTTCATCTCAGCGAAGAGAGGGTGCTCAGGATTGATCTCCAGAATCTTCTTGGATTTCGGTATAAACTGCCCCATAGCCTCCATCATACGCGCCATGTGCGGATCAATGTCGTTATCATCACCCACAAGGCAGCAGACGGTGTTTTTCAGCCTTCCTGAGAGGCGCACATCCTTGACTTTGTCCTTAAGGGCGTCTTTGACAGTGTCAAGCAGTCCGCCGAGTTCCTTCTTCTGTTCCTCTGTTTTGGATTTGTCATCAAGGCTTATGTCGCCTTTGACCACGGAGCGGAGCTTTTTGCCTTTGTATTCGCCGAGAGAGGGGATAACTATTTCATCTACCTCGTCTGTCATGAAAAGCACCTCGATGCCTTTTTCGGTGAAGGATTCAAGATAAGGCGATTTCTTAAGCTCGGCTATGTTGCCGCCTGTGATGTAGTAAATCTCCTCCTGATCCGGTTTCATGCTCTCAAGGTACTTTTCAAGGTCGGTGAAGCCTTCCCCTTCGGTGTTGCTGGAGCGGAACATCAGGAGCGCGGCTATTTCCTCTTTTTTCGTGAATTCGTAATGTAAGCCTTCCTTGAGGATTTTGCCGAACTCTTTATAGAAAACGGCGTAGCTCTCCGCCTCGTTCGTCTTCATCTCTCTGAGGGTATCCAGAACCTTTTTGGTGATGTTTTTTCTTATCACGTCTATCATTCTGTTATTCTGGAGTATCTCTCTTGAAACGTTAAGGGGCAGATCGCTGGAATCCGCCATGCCTTTCACAAAGCGCAGGTAAAGGGGTATAAGCTGTTCGCAGTGCTCCATTATCTGCACTTTTTTCACATAGAGCGCAGGACCGAATTTGAAGTCTTTATAAAGAATGTCAAACGGAGCCTTGGAGGGTATGTACAGCAGAACAGTGAACTCCGCCGTGCCTTCCGCGCGGTAGTGTATTGTTTTGAGAGGATCGGTGAAGTCGTGGGAGATGTGTTTGTAAAACTCCTTATACTCCTCTTCTGTGACATCGGCTTTATCCTTCAGCCAGATAGCCTTCATGGAGTTGAGAGTTTCCTCCTTTACCCTTGTCTCGGTCTTGCCGTCCTTCTCTTCTTCATCGGTAATGTCCATCACCACCGGATACTCTATGTAGTCTGAATATTTTTTGATGATGTTTCTTATTTGGTATTCATCCAGATATTCTTTGCCTTCATCCTTGAGGTGAAGGATAACGTCCGTGCCTCTGGACTCCTTTTCCGCCGCCTCAACTGTGAATGTGCCGTCAGCGGAGGATTCCCATTTGACGGCGTCCTTTTCCCCTGCCTTGCGGGTGATTACGGTTACCTTGTCCGCAACCATGAAAGCAGCGTAAAAACCCACGCCGAACTGACCTATGAGTTCAGGGTTGTTTTTTACTTCTTCCGACTTAAGCCTGTTGAGAAATTCCTTTGTGCCTGAGTGGGCAATGGTTCCGAGAGCCTGTACAGTCTCCTCTTTTGTCATGCCTATGCCGTTATCCGACACTGTGAGGGTGTTGTTTCCGGCATCGGGGACGAGTTTGATTCTGAAGTTTCCGTCACCTTCGAGGATCCCGCTGTCAGTAAGCGAAAGATAACGAAGTTTGTCGATAGCATCGGAAGCGTTTGAAACAAGTTCTCTTAAGAAAATTTCCTTGTGCGAATAAAGTGAGTTTACCACAAGGTCAAGCAGACGGCTTACCTCCGCCCTGAACTGAACAGTTTCCTGCGCCATGTAATTTACCTCCGTAAGTTGATTGATTATTGCAACTTACAAATATACAATAAGCGCCATGAATATCAATAGTTTTGGCAGAAACGGGAATAGCTTTCCGCCGGTGTTTTTTATAGTTTTTTTCTCCTTTGTTCTCAATGCCTTTGCCGATAACCGCATGGACAATTTGGCTGAGGCGGCTGTTAAAAACGGGCTGACGGAAGGCGCTGTAATCCTCGTCAGGCAGAACGGGCGTAATATTCATTTCGACGCGTACGGCACGGCGGAAAAGGGGAGCGTGTTTGATCTGGCGTCTCTCACTAAGGTGTACACGACAACACTTGCCGTGATGAGGCTTGTTGATATGGGTCTGCTTAAGCCTTCGGATAAGGTCGGGAAGTTTTTTCCCGAGTACAGGGAAGGGAAAAAAGCAATCGTGACAGTGGAGGATCTCCTGCGCCACAGATCCGGTCTGCCCGCGTGGAAGCCGCTTTACTGTGAGGATAAGCCGAAGGAATACCTGCTGAACATTCCCCTTGAATACACGCCTGACAGCGCAAGGATTTACAGTGATCCGGGGTTTATGATTCTGGGTCTGATTGTTGAAAAGGTGAGCGGAAAGCCCCTTGGTGTGTTTGTAAGAGAACAGTTTTACGAGCCGATGGGACTGAAAACCGCAGGCTTTATGCCGGAGGATGTTTCAGCAATAATGCCGACACTGTTCGGCGGGTTTGAAGCGGAAATGATGAAAGATGCCGCATGCAGGACGAAATATCCTGAAACAGTGCTGAAAGGGCAGGTTAATGACGGCAACGCCCGTGAGGTTTTCGGCGGTGCAGCGGGGCATGCGGGGCTTTTCAGCAATGCGGAGGATCTGGCGGCGCTTGCGGAGCTGACAGTCGGCGGCAGATACGGCGGCGCAGGATACATCAGGAGGGACACACTGAGACACTTCATGACAAAGGATGAATCAGGGCAGGGGATGGGCTTTGTGATGACCGCGAAGTCTCTTAATGCGGAGAGTATCACGAGCGGTACGTTCGGGCATCTTGGTTTCACGGGAACATCCGTCGTCTGTGTTCCTGAAAAGGGACTGACCGTAATCATCCTCACTAACAGACAGATGAAGGGAATGGATGAACAGGGGCGTTATCCTGATTTAAGGGCACTCAGGAAAGCGGTTTTCCGTGAAGCTGTGCGCCTTGCGGATGAAAATGTGGTAAAATAGATTTTTACAGTGAGGAATATGATGAAAAAACTTTTGATGATTTTTCTTGCCGCAGTGATTTTTCCGCTGCATGTGCAGGCTCTGGACGCACCGTTCATAGTCGGCGGCAATGCCGCGTCACAGGGTGAGTATCCGTTTATAGTCGCTGTTGCGGCAGCGGGGGCTGCCCCGCTTACAAGCAGGCAGTTCTGCGGCGGAGTGCTTGTTGCTCCTGAATGGGTGCTTACTGCGGCGCACTGCGTAACCGGCGAATCCGGCGGAACTGTGGTCATTGACAATCCCGCATCACTCGCCCTTTATATAGGCGAATATGATCTCTCAGACCCGAGCGGAACACAGAGAGCTGTCTCAAATATCTATGTTCATCAGACTTATCTGGACAATTCGACACTGGGCAACGGCTACAGGGATATTGCCCTGCTTGAGCTTTCCTCCGCAGTGAGCGCTGAATACGCATCGGTGCTCAGAGCTGCGGATGAAAATTTCTATGCGTATGCGGGTATTACATCGACAGTCATAGGCTGGGGAAGCACAAGCGGAAGTGTTGATGTTTATCCCGATATTTTGCAGGAAGTCAGTATGCCTATCGTGTCAAACAGCACATGCGCAAGTGCCATGGCTCCCTATGATATTTATGATTATGAAATGTGCGCGGGTTACGCTTCCGGCGGCAAGGATTCCTGCGGCGGCGACAGCGGCGGACCTCTTCTTGTGAGGAAAAACGGCGGCTGGGTTGTGGCTGGCTTAGTGAGTTGGGGAGCGACAGAATGCGCTGCGGTCGGGAAATACGGAGTGTATGCCCGCATTGCGGATAACCTTGCTTGGGTGGAAAGCTACACCGGCGAGCTCGATTACGGCAATACCTCTTCCGGCGGTTCCGGAGGCGGCGGATGTTCAGCTTCTGAAAACGGCAATATGTCATTGCTGCTTATGTCTGCTGCACTTGCCGTGTTTATAAAAAGAGGCAGAAGAAAAGCTTAGTTAAGAATATCCCCCGCTTTTGCGGGGATTTCCGGCTTGCTGATAAAGGTATAAAAGAGACTGCCGCGTCGCCTTGCTCCTCGCAGTGACGCAGCTTTCTGTCATTGCTAACTTTAGCGAAGCAATCTTATCTGCCCGCAATATCAAATTCTGAGTTTGTCATCAGTCTGTAATCCCCGCAAACACGGGGATTTTTTTTTCTATATCTTTTTTCTTATTAATATTATCCCGGAAATCAGCATCAGCACAATCAGAGCGTAATCCGCTTCTGTTCCTGCTGAGCATCCTCCGCCTCCGCCTGAACTGCCGCCGTTATCTGTGCTGTCATTATCATCGTCTCCGCCATCATCTGTGCCGTTGTCATCATCGCCGTCACCTCCGATGGATGAGGTTTGGGTAACAAAATAAGACTGAGTCGCAGGGTTCAGTGAATTGCCCGCCTGATCCCTGATTCCTGCTGTGATGCTGAGGATGTACGCTGTTCCTGCGCTCAGGTCAGCCGCAGGGTCGAATGTTACGGTATTGCCGGAAATTGCTATGTCTCCGTTTGTTACTGCGGTCATTGTGGACTGGTTCACAAGCGAGAGGTTAGTTAAGGTCAGTGTAGAGGAGAGCACGCTTTCGCTGAACAGAACGCTTATATCCGTTCCGGCAGCCACACCTGTGGAGTTATTTGCTGGGGAGATACTCATTACATAGGGCGCTGTTGTGTCCAGAACTATGGTATCTGCGGCAACGGTGCTTAGGTTTCCCGCCTCGTCTTTTAGCCATGCGTACACTGTCTTGGTTCCGTCTCCGCTGCTGAGTGTAAAGCTTACGTTAGTCATGAAGCTTGTTGTAGCGTATGTTGAGCTGAATGCTGATACATCCGGTGTTGTGCTGTTTTCTGACACATAATAGCCGTTTATGCCCGAGCCGTCCGCACCGTTTATACTAACAGTTACACTTCGGGAGTTGGTGTATGCGTTTCCGCTGTTTATGGAAACAGTGACATTGTAGGGCGCAGTGACATCGTTTCCATCTGTGATTGAGTTTATGACCGAATCAACGTTTATGCGTCCTTCGCTGCCGTGGGAAGCGCAGCCGTAAGAAACTGCGGAACGGGTGTCTTTCATTACGGTTTCAAGCTGGCTTACGGAGAGAGTGTCGTTTTTCTGTTTAAAAACGGCAAAGGCGCCCGTAACATGGGGTGTTGCCATTGAGGTTCCGTTCCATGTCTCGTAATTCGAGTCGCCGCTGCCCACTGCGGAGTTTATATTTACCCCGGGTGCGAATACGTCCAATACTCCGGTCAGGTAGTTGCTGAAGCTTGCCTCTTCATCACTGATGTCTGTGGCTCCCACTGTAATTGCGTTTGTAATGCACGACGGGGATGAGACATAGCCGCAATATCCGCTGTTACCGGATGCTATGGCGACCGCTATGCCCGCGCCGGTGAGATTGTTGACGTGGTTTCTGTATATTATGTCGTTGTTGTCGCAGTAAGCGCTGTATTGACCTCCGCCAAGGCTCAAATTTACAGCCGCTATGTTATAAGAGTTTGTCAAATTGTCATAAATATGTTCAAGAGCTGCCTTTTGGTCAGAATCCCACGAAAGAACGCAGTCTTCAAAAGGGAGCTCTCCTCCTGTACATGCAGATTCATTTTCAAATCTGGAGAAAACCTGAATTGCTATTATGTCAGCATCCTTCGCAACTCCCTTCTGGCTTGAGCTGTTTCCCGCGGCGATTCCCGCCACATGGCTCCCGTGGTCGTAGCTTGTGTACGATGATTCATAGTGCGCCGCGGCTCCTGTGCCGTACATCTCGTCACTGCCGTCCGGACAGTCGTTATCGGAGAAGCACGCCTCCACAATATTTTTACCCGCAAACATTTCATGAGTGCGCCTTATTCCGGTATCTACAATCGCAACAAACTGTCCCGCGCCTGTGTAACCCGCAGTCCATGCGTCGTCAGCGCCTATTCTGCCTATGGAATCGACTCCGGCTGAGGGAGAGGAAAGTGTATCGGGAAGCTTCTGCGGAACATCTTCGATTATGTATTCCACCAGAGGGTTGTTCAAAAGCTCTGAAAGCCCCTCAGAGCTGACTTCCATCGCCGCTTCCGGTGTGAAGTCGTATGCTCTTTTTATGATGTAGTCTTTGGAATCTATTGATGAAAGGGCGTTTTGTCTGCTGCGTTCCGTTTCCGCCTTTACGGCGGCATCCGCTTTTTCAGCCGCGCGTTTTTTCACTGTTCCTCTCAGGTCTTGTTTTGCGCTGCGGGACGCTTTTATCAGTTCAGAGTAGCTGTCCGACCTGAAACCGACTATGACACGGACATAACCGTCTTTCGCCGCTTTCATTGCGAGAGAGGCTCTGTTCAACGCTCTTGGCTTGGTGTCGGCGTGTGATTGTGTCACTGAAACGGTGAATATTGATAAAGCAATAATGAATAAAGCAAAAAGCCTGAAACGCATTTTTCCCCCGTACCTGAAACAAAGAGAGCTATGTTTCAGGGGTGTGTTTTGTATAACGGATAATTTATTCATACGGTTTCATGAGGCAAGTTAATTTGCACAAAATTTGAAATCTGATCAGTTTTTTATGCAGAAAAAGCTCTGTCCGGCGCCGAACCCAACGCTGCATTCCGCCGTTACATCGGAAATCATGTCCAGCAGCCCCGCGGCGTCATCGGTTATCTGAGGTGTTACACTCATTCCGCCCACATGAACTGTGAGAAATTTGCCGTCATCCGTTTCATGCTCTATGGCAAGGTTGTTTATGTGCTTTACAACAGTCTTGGCTATGAACTCAGCTCCTTTGAGGTCGGTTGAGGGGAGAAAAAGCGCGAAGCTGTTTCCGCCTATTCTCGCCAGAAGATCTCCCGGGCGTTTGGCGGATTTTTTCAGCGCGGAGGATATGCGGCGCAGCACCTTGTCGCCTTCGAGGAAGCCGTATTGAGCGTTATAGTCCCTGAAATCTGTAATATCAATACGCAGGAGTGATATAGCAGCCTTGGTTCGTATTGCCCTGCTGATTTCTTCCTCAACCTTATAAACGAAATACCGCTTGGAGAGAACTCCTGTGAGCCCGTCGATATTGGAAATATCCTCAAGCTTCCTGTTGTTTTCCTCAATCTCCTTTTCACGGGTTCTTCTGCTTATTACTTCCTGCCTGAGGGCGACTGCGGTTCTCAGGCGGGCGTAAATCTCGGTTTTATCAGAGAAATCCTTGATATAATCAAGGCACCCCGTTTCCAGCATCGCTTTAATGATGTCTTCATTATCGGAATTATTGAAGGTGATTACAACAGTGTCGGTGTATTTCCCATCTGATTTAACGGCGAGGGTCACTTCATAGGCTTCGGTGTTGTTTTCAAAGCTTATAAGAACAATATCCGGCTGAATCAGCGGTTTCGCCGGACTGAGTATTGCCAGCTTGTCGAAGGATTCAAGGAGGGTCATGTTCTCAACCCATGATATTTCCTCAATTCTGGACAGCGCGTCCTTAAGGGGTTTCAGATCTGTCCGCGCGTCATCAATGACGGCAAGGATCATAAATTCGCCTCTGCTATATCTTCGCTCACTGTCACACGGTTCAGCTCCTCTATGCTGGTCAGCCCTCTGAGTATCTTTTTGAGCCCGTCATAGCGGAGGGTTTTGTAACCGCCCTTTGCCATGGTGTATTCCTGAACCTGAAGTATGTTAGCGCCTTCGGCTATCATTTTTCTCACTTCGTGGTCGATCATCAGGAGCTCGTGGATCGCTATCCTGCCTTTGTAGCCGCTGCCGTGGCATTTAGGGCAGCCCTTGCCCTTGTAAAACTGGACTTTTGTCTTGCCGTCCCACTCGTAGAAGTAGCGCATTATCTCTTCCGGCTTGAGTTCATAGGGTTCCTTGCAGTGATCGCAGATTCTTCTTATGAGCCTCTGTGACATGACGCCTATCATGGAGGGAGCCACAAGGAAGGGTTCCACGCCTATTTCCAGAAGTCTTGTAACAGCCTCCATTGCGCTGTTGGTGTGCATGGTGGCGAGAACGAGGTGTCCAGTAAGCGCCGCCTGCGCTGCGATCTTCGCCGTTTCCGTATCCCTGATCTCGCCAATTAGGATTATGTCAGGGTCCTGACGGAGGAAGGAGCGCAGCGTGTTTACGAAGCCAAGCCCCACGGCGTTGTTCACCTGAACCTGTGTAAGCCCCTGAAGGCGGTATTCCACCGGATCTTCGATGGTCATTATGTTTACGCCGGGTTCATTGAGGTATTTCAGCAGGGCATACAGGGTTGTGGTTTTGCCCGAACCGGTGGGACCGGTAACGAAGAATACTCCGTTGGGGTTTTCCATGAGAAGGTTAAGCTTAGTGTATATGCTTTTTGAAAAGTTGAGATCTGTAAGCGAGGGAACTGTTTTTGAGTCCTTCTGACCGAGAATACGGAGAACCGCCTTCTCGCCGTATATGCTTGGTACAGTGGAGATACGGAAGTCAATCGCGCGGTTTTTCAGCTTGAGAACGCATCTGCCGTCCAAGGGGAGCCTGCGTTCGGTTATGTCTAGGTTTGACATAACCTTGAGCCTTGATATAAGTCCGGTGAGGATAATAACGTCAAACTTGAGGAGATCCTGAAGCACGCCGTCTATTCTGTAGCGGACACGGACAAAGTTTTCCTGCGGCTCAATGTGTATGTCCGACGCGCCTTCCTTTATGCCGATGAGCATTATGGCACGGACAAGCTCTATTATCGACTGATCCCCCGCCATCCTCTGAAGCTGTCCGGCTGTGATTTTGCTGGTTCCCTTAACGAGTGAGTCAACTGAGATCTTGGCGAGAAATTCATCTATTTTTGTGGTGTCCTGATAACTTATCTCAAGGGTGTCCTCAAGGTCTTCCGGCATGGCGAAAACAGTGCTGACACTTGCTTCAAAGTATTTTTCGCAGGCGCGTATCGCCTCCATGTTTTCAGGGTCAGATACCGCAACGGTCACGGTGTCGCCGAATTTGTAGAGCGGTACAACTCTGTATTTTTTGGCTATGTCTGAGGGGAGCATGGTGAAAAGCTCAAAGTTGATCATCGTTCTGCCGAGATCCACATAGGCTTTATTTATGGAATCGCCCCAGAGCTTCGCCATGAGGTCTCTGGAGGCGGCTCCGCCTTCAATGAGGTAATGGAGAATGTCTGCGGCGCTGCGGTTGAATTTTTTCAGCAGGTTGTTTTTATCCTCTTCGGTCAGAACCCGTTCCTGAACGAGAAGCTCCATAAATTCGTCATTTATCTTTTTCATGGCTATTCACCTTTTTTCAGCTTAATTTTGTCTTTGCTGGTGATCAGCCTCTGTATGCCGTCCTGCGTGAGCTTGCGCTGAGTCATTTTTTCAAACTCTTCGTCAGTTTTGATCTCCAGAAGGATTTCCCTCAGGTTGTACCTTATCCTCATTTTTGTTTCTCCTTGCTGTCAGGAAAGAGTTCCATGATTCAACGATTATCTGCCTTATTTCCTTTATGGGAGTGTCTTTTCTTATGTAATTGTATGCGCCGTATTTCAGGCACTCGTCAACAGTTTCCACATCCGCTACAGATGTGAGCATGATGATGAGGGAGTTCGGCTGAAGCTCTTTTATGAATTTTATGGATTCGGTTCCGGTTTGCTTGGGCATATTGATGTCAAGGAGCACTATGTCCACCTTGAACTGCCTGCACAGCTCGACAGCCTCAAATCCGTTCTGCGCCTCGCCCACCAGCTCGCAGTTGATGCTCTGGATAACCTTTTTCATTATAAGACGAATATGGGCTTCGTCATCCGCAATAATCACTCTCGGTGCTACACTCATAGGTTTGTCTCCGCGGGCAGCCTGACGGTTATTTCCGTCCCTTCGCCTTTTTTGCTTTTTACGCTGAAGCTTCCGTGGTGGGCGTACACAATGCTTTTAATGATGAAAAGCCCCAGTCCTGTTGATTTTTCCCCGTCGGTCGGTTTGCTGCTCACAGTGCAGTATTCGCCGAAAAGCTTCGGAATGTCCTCCTCGCTTATGCCGACACCCTGATCCGCCACAGTTAAGGCGATGCCTGTTCTGTCTTTATATAGTTTAACCGTAACTTCGGTATTTTGCGGTGAAAATTTTACGGCGTTGCCCAAAAGGTTGTCCAGAACCTGATCTATCCTGTTTTTATCAACCGATGCAATACCTACGTCCTCAAGCTCCCTTCTTATTCTGATATTTTTTTTGGCGGCGGTGGGCTCGTTGACGTTGAGGCGTCTGTCTATTATTTTTTTCAGGTCGCCCTCCTGCTTCAGCAGGGAGAGCCTGCCGCTTTCTATGACCGCGTAATCAAGAAGATCATTCACCAGTGAGAGCATTCCGTGGCTGGTTTCATGGATCATGCTGAGCATCTCCGCCTGATCTTCGCTGAGGGCTCCGTTAAGCTCGTCTGTGAGCATTTCGGCGAACCCGCGTATGGAGGCGAGGGGTCCTCTGAGATCGTGCGCCGCAGTGCCGAGGAAGCGGTTTTTAACCTGATTCAGCTCCTCCAGACGGCGATTGAGGTTTTTAAGCTCCTCCTCCTGCTGCTTTCGTTTGTCGGTTTCCAGCTTAAGCTTGATTATGGCGTCCACCCTTGCCTTGAGCACGGGCTTTGACACAGGCTTGAGTATGAAGTCCGCCGCGCCCGCCTCAAAAGCATCTGAAAGTGTCTGGGTATCGTTTTTCACGGAAATCATGATGATCGGAATATGCTCGTACACGGGATGGGTCTTCAGCCTCTGCACCGCCTCTATGCCGTTCATCTGAGGCATGACTATGTCCATGAGGATAAGATCCGGCAGCTTTTCCTTTTGTGTTTCGGCATCGTCAAGGAGTTCTATCCCTTCCCACGCTCCGGAGGCTTTCTGTATGTTTTCATAGCCGCATGATTTAAGTATGCGTTCAAGAATGTTCAGTGATGTTTCAGAATCGTCTACAATCAGAATCCTGCTGTTTCCGTTCATTGAGTGTCCCCGATTTATATAAAAGTCATAAGATTAATCAATCCGCCTGTATATCGGATATATTTTATTAATAACACGAATAACCTCTGATATACAACATGAAATCCGTTTCAGAGCGCGTCTTTGTTAAATGCGGCGTTGTTTTACAATTATCCTAAGATAACATTAAACAAGGAAAAAGTTGTCATTTTTTTCGGGAGAATACAATTCTTCTTGAAGATTTGTTCCTTTTGAATGATAGTTTTCTGCATTCAGAAATATGAGGGTCAAGGGATGATATACTGGTTCGGAATTTTTCTCGCCGTTTTTTCCAACGTTTTCTATCACATCAGCCAAAAGACGATCTCCGCCAACGCAAATCCGGCGGTATCTCTTGTGTTTACTTATATCACAGCGGCAGCGGCTTCACTGTTTCTCATTCCTTTCTTCCCCTTTAAAGGAACGCTGACGGAGGAGATAAGCAGGCTTAACCTGCCGAGCGCCGTTCTGGGGATCTCCATTGTGGGGCTTGAGCTGGGTTTTCTTCTTGTATACAGGGCAGGGTGGAACATTAATATAGCGGGCATAGTTGTCAGCGTTATGGTGGGACTGTGTCTGATTCCTGTGGGCTATCTCTTCTTCAGTGATACGCTTACGCTCAAAAGCGCTCTGGGCATAGCCCTCTGTATTGCCGGTCTTATCCTTATCAACTACAGATAAATCAGAACAGCGGGAGCTCCACTGTGAAGCGGCTTCCGCCTTCGGGATTGTCCGTAACATAGATTCTGCCGCCGTGGTCGGTCACTATCTCCCTGCATATGGCAAGACCTAAGCCTATGCCGCCGGCGCCTGTCTTGGTTTTTGAGGACTGGGTGAACTTCTCGAAAATAAGGAGCTTCTCCGATTCGTCAACACCGGGTCCGAAGTCGGTGATGACTATTTTCAGGAACGAGTTTTCCGGTATTATTTCGGTTTTGATCAGGCTGTCCGGCGGGCTGAATTTTGCCGCGTTTGAGTATATATTCAGAAAAACCTGTCTCAGTTTTGCCGCATCACCGCAGATAACCGCTTCGCTGTCGGGGACTATGACGGTTATTTTCTTTTCAAGCAGAATCCTCTCAAGCTCTTTGACTGCCGTTCTCAACAGTCCGGTAACCTGACATCCGGATATTTTGTATTTCATTCTCCCTGATTCCAGATCGGAAAGGTCAATAAGATCGTTGATGAAGGAGAGAAGGCGGTCAGCGCTTTCCGATATTTTGCCGAAGTAGTGCTTTTGTCTTATATCTTTTATGTTTTCAAATTTTTTCAGCCCGAAGGAGGAATAGCTGAGTATGGCGTGTATGGGCGTCCTTATCTCGTGGGACATATTCGCCAGAAACTCCGTTTTTACCATGCTCGCTTCGTTTGCTTTTTTCCTTGCGGCGATAAGCTCCTCATTCACCTTGATTATTTTCATGTTTTCCTTGCGCAGGTGGACGCTTATATCCTTCAGATCCCTTACTCTGTCCTCAACTGTTTTTTCAAGGTTCTCCTTAATTTCCTTAAGCCTTCTTTCCGTGCCTATAACGGACATGTGCTCCGAAGTGAGCCTTCTGCCAAGCTGCCGGAGCTCCTCCGTTCTTTCCTCCGCTTTTTTGCAGGCATTCTCCACCGCCTCAAGCATGAGCCTTTTCCTTCTGCCTGTTATCGATAATGTAATGAACATGAGGAGCAGCGCAGCCAGAGCGGAGACCGCCGCATACGCGCAGAATCTGAGTCTCAAATCCCTGATAACGGATTTTTCAGCGGCTTCCGCAGCCGGCTCGTCCAGTCCGGCGGCCACTACCCAATTCCATGCGGGTATATTCCGCAATGCGGTCATTCGCAGCTTTTTGATTCCTCCGTCATCAGATATTTCATAAAAGAATGAGTTTTTCGCGTCTCCGAGTCGGGAAGCAAGCTTTTGCAGATAGCCGCTGTCGGTACGTATATCTCCTTCCGTGTGAAGTGCTTTCAGTATATTTCCGTTTTTTTCTATGACTGCGAAGTAGCCTATGGTATTGTCGTTTTCCCTTAAACCGGCAAGCTGTGAAATTATGTAATTCTGTATTTTTTCCCTGCTTTTGTCATTGCAGAAGCCGGAGCCAATTATCATTCCGTCAGGAGCAGTTTTTTTTATATAAGCTGTCTTTTCCCTGAGCGCTCCGTCCGCCGTAAAAATTCTGTACGAGACAGCAGCGGAGCTTTCCGGGGGCATTTCCGTCATGGTCTTTCTCAGCTTTTCTACTCCGTCACTGTGGATTACCCTCTTCAGTCTGTGTTTCAGCGGGTGCTCGATCAGCTTTCTGTCGCTGTTAAGGACATATATGTATTCTCCGCCCGAAGATATATTCGCTGTTTTCAAATACTCAAAAAGAGCGGAATCATCCTCGCTGCCTGATGTTTTCCTTGTTCCGGCGACTGCGTCCGCAAAGGACTCGACCCTGCGCCGCGCAGCTTGGAGCGATTCTTCACTGTCCTGTCTGATTACAAAATCGATCTCCGCCTCAAGCTGTTCAAGAAGATGCTCTATCCCCATTCTCCTGTTTTCGGCAGCCAGCCTTACCGCCGCTTCCTTTTTGGCGGTATAAGTTCCTGAATAGACCGACAGGAGCGCCGCTTCGGCAAAAAGTATCCCTGTGAGAAGCACTGCGGCGAGCATGGCGAAGTTTTTCTCTATAGCGGAGATTATGTCGTGTTTCCTCATTGCTGTTCACTCAGGTCCGGTATAACAACCGAGAAAAGGCTTCCTTTATCTGTTTCAGTTGTGAAAAAGGTTCCGCCGCAGCGTTTCAGGGCTTCGTTGAATATGCTGATGTTTATCGATGCGCTGTCAGAGCCTGACGGCAGGCTGAATGTGCTGTGCTCTTTCAGCTCATTAAAGCCCGTGAGATGACCGATCTCCACAGTCGCCGAGTTGACCAGAACACCGGAACGAAGCGATTTTGTAGGGAAACAGCGCAGGAAAAGCATACTGTTTTTTCCGCAGTTTTTTGCGGCATGTGTGAGAAGATGCAGAAACGCCAGCTCGGCGTGGCGGCATCGGGTGAAAATACGTATATTTTCGGCGGAAAACTCCGCACTGAGACTGCTTTCCGTTGCGGAGAAAAGTGGCATGGTTTCATAGCTGAGTCTTGCGAAAAGTTCCCTGAAATCAAGAGGTGATATTTTGTCCTCTGTTTTGCCTGCCTCAAGCTTGGAAAGATCTATAATGAGACCGAGAAAGCTCATCAGCTCCCCGCCTTTGGCGTGAATTTTTCCGAAGAGTCCGTTGATCTCTTCCGCTGTCATGCTTTCAAAGCTTTCACTGCCAGTTTCCGAGAATGTTTTAAGATCTGTGACCATGGTATTGAGCTTTTCCGATGTATTGGTCAGGAACTCCCGCTTCATTATATTTGCCGCTTCCGCCTTCTCCTTCTCAGCGCGGAGAATCTGATCCTGCTGAGTTCTCTCCATGTTTTCGGCTATGAGCATCTCGTTCATTTTTTTATATTCTTTTGTTTTGAGGGCGAGCTTTTCTTCCAGTTCCAGTTTGACATCATTGAGTCTGTTCTCTTTTTCGGTGTGCTCCTTTATCTTTTCTATCAGCCTGAAGTTCATTTCTCTGAGTCTGCCGAGCTTTTCTTCGGCAGGTCTCAGCGCCGAGACGGCGAGCACTCTGTTTCTGGTGAGTATAAAAACAGTGAAAAACACCATAACCGCATATACGGCTGCCATGAAATAGCCGCCGAAAATGTCCTGTCCGGCATAGGTGCGTACCTGAGAAACCACATTTCCGTAGATGTTTTCATATTCAAAAAAATGACTCTTGGTTAAGTGCCAGTTCCACTCCGGATACTTCGCTGTGCGGGTGATCACTTCAAAATATTTGCCGAAGACCGGATCTCTTCTTATATGGAGAAAGCTGTCTGTTTTTCCGTTTATCAGAGGTGAAAACTCAGTGCTTTTTTCCGAATCATTCTCAGGGGTGTTTTCCAGCTCTTCACTGAGAAGAGTTTTCAGCTTGCCGCCGGAAGCCGCTTCTGATTCAAATATATTTATTCTTCCGTAGGCGGGGTAAAGCATGTACAGCTTGGAGAGATCATCCAGAACCTTTTTTTTGACAAGCTTTTCAGCTTCTGCATGATCAGCCTCGGCAATTACCGCTATGTTTGTACGGCTGTCCGAGGTGAAGTATGCCAGCTTTCTTCTTTGCGTCCCGCCTGCTTGCGAATCAAGACTGTATGAAATGAAACGCCCCTCATATTTGGAGGTGTCTTCCGTAATGTCCGTGAATATGTTTTTGCCTTTATCCGCTCCGAAACCATAAAAAGATAAGCCCTCATACTGCCTGTCCGCCGGAAAGATATATGCTTTTCCATCCAGACTGAGCACATACAGCCTGTACCTGCCATACTGTCTGTTCTGCGCCGAAAGCACGTCTACGGCAGTTTTCAGACCCTGAGCTTTTCCCCTTGTTTCCGTCATTCTAATGATAAATTTTTTTGCCGTGTCCGCGCGGTTTTTCAGCTTCTCATTTATTTCAGCTTCTTCCTTTTTCCGTACATAAGCTATTCTGTTGAGGGCGTTATCGAGCTCCTGCCCGAGCTCTCTTGATGCCATTGCGGTGAGGGAATCTTTTTTATTGCGCATCTCAAGCGGGGAGCGGGTCAGGTCGTCCGCAAAGAAAAGCAGCGTGCCCGCAGCCGCCAGAAAAAGGAAAAGAACAAGAAAGCTGCCGTATTGTCCGGTATGTTTTATAGCCGTCCGCCTTTGCACGGAACAGAGAGCCTGAAAACTGCTCCCCCGCACTCTGAATCAAGGGCTTCCGCTCCGCCTCCGTGCATTTCGGCTATGTGCTTCACTATGCTGAGACCAATGCCCATTCCTTTGATATGCCTGCGGCTGCCTGTTATGCTGAAATCACCGAAGATCGTGCTTTTGGTTTCATCATCCAGACCCTCGCCGCAGTCCTCCACGGAAAAAACAGCCGTACCCTGCTCGTAGAGAATTCTGACGGATATTTCCGAGTTGTCCCGTGAGTAAATCACAGCGTTTTCCATAAGCATAGTGAGTGCTTCCGTGAGCGCTTCACGGTCGCCCGTGATCATGCTGTCTGAAATTATATCTGTTTTTATTGTTATGTTTTTCGCCGCTGCTTCCCGCTGTTTCTTCCGCAGAGCCTCATTCAGACATTCGGATGCCTGAAAGTCCGTCATCCTGAGCTTGAAGCCTGATTTCAGCCTGCAAAGCATAGTGGTTTTATGCACCAGATCCGCTATCTGTTTTGCCCCCTGAAGAATCAGTTCCGCAAGCTCCCTACTTTCCCTGTCCAGATGCTCATTCTCCAGCAGCATTTCCGCAGGTCCCACAATGGCGGAAAGGGGTGTTCTTGTTTCATGGGAGAAGATGTTGATTATATCCCGCTTTACCGAGTCCACCTCTTCCAGTCTCTTCAGCTTGAGGAACACTTTTATTTTTGCCAGCAGCTCGTCATCATTGAAGGGTTTTGTTATATAGTCGTCCGCTCCGACTTCATAGCCTTTCAGACGATCCTCCGTCATGGATTTGCCGGAGACGAGTATGATTTTTGTGAATCTGTGTGTCTCCCCTGCGCGTATCCTGCGGCAAACCTCGTAGCCGTCCATGCCGGGCATCATTATATCAAGCAGTATAATGTCCGGTCTGAACGCTTTTTCGGTTTTCAGCGCATCCTCGCCCGTGGAGGCAGCGGCGCAGGAATATTCGGACGCGAGTATCTCCAGCATAATATCAAGGTTCACGGGGTCGTCGTCTACAATGAGGATTCGGTGTTCGGATTCCATAAAAGCCTCCGCAGGGTTCTGCTAATAATAAAGCTGTTTTTGCTTCACTTCAAGGCTGCATTGCGGGTTGTTCTTGTTTATAGCTTTTTAGGATGCTATTATCCGTTTTTTGTTTCACAGGTGTTATAAGTATGTACGCATTCCGCAGCAGAAGCAGAATAGTAGTAACCTGCGCAAAGGGAATAAACCCCTTTTTGCAGGAAGAGCTTGAGGCTCTGGGCTACGGCATAATAAACGAATTTACCGCAGGGCTTGAAATCGAAGGCTCCATGAAGGACGCAATGCGCCTTAACCTCATGCTGAGGACAGGCAGCCGTGTTCTTTTCCAGCTTGCCCGCTTCCGCGCGGCAGGACCGGACGAACTCTACAAAGAGGTTAAGAAGCTCCCGTGGGAGGACATGCTGGATGTTGAAGGCTATTTCAGCATAACCTCCTCGGTTCTGAATGAAAACATTAAGGATACGAGATTCGCCAATCTCCGCTGTAAGGACGCAATCGCCGACAGAATGACGGCAAAACTCGGCAAAAGACCGAACACTGGTCCTGAACTTAACGCCGCCGTTCTCTTTCTTCACTGGAGAGAGGATGAATGCGCGCTGTACATAGACACATCCGGCGAGGCTCTCTCAAAGAGAGGCTACAGGTACAACCCGATGATGGCGCCCATGACGGAGACTCTGGCTGCGGCGGTCATCATGAAAACCGCATGGAAAGGG
The DNA here is from genome assembly GCF_004087915.1 of Geovibrio thiophilus. NCBI lineage: Bacteria > Pseudomonadati > Deferribacterota > Deferribacteres > Deferribacterales > Geovibrionaceae > Geovibrio > Geovibrio thiophilus. Next base: position 2,353,683 of record NZ_CP035108.1, on the reverse strand, counting down.
ACAGACAGCTTCATCAACCCTATGTGCGGCAGCGGAACTTTGGCTGTTGAAGCGCTTATGAGCGCACTGAATATGGCGGGCGGAATAATAAGACGCAATTTCGGCTTCATGCACATAACAGGCTTCAGTAAAAAAGACTGGAGCGACATGCGCAATGATGCCCTCCGTGTGGTCAAAAAGGAGATCAAGGGAAGAGTTATCGTCTCCGACCATGATGAAAGATGCCTGAAAGCAGTGGAAGAGAACGCCGGATACGCCGGAGTGGAGGAGTATCTGGACTATCAGCTCTGCGATTTCCGTGACTGCGCAGTGCCCGAAGGGGGCGGAGTGGTGATTCTCAACCCCGAATACGGCAGAAGACTTGGGGACGAAAATCAGCTTGAGTCAGTTTACGGCGGTATAGGAGACTTTTTTAAAGCTAAGTGTCAGGGCTATAGGGGCTACATATTCACAGGGAATATGAATCTGGCGAAGCATGTGGGTCTTCGTACATCTTCAAAGACTTTGTTTTTCAACTCTAAAATTGAGTGCCGCCTGCTTGAATATGAACTTTACAAAGGAACCAAGAAATATCAGGATAAAGACGAAGCATAGTTTAAGGAGCAGAAACAATGATTAAAAAAGTTTTACTCTGCGCTTTCTGCGCAGTTTTTCTCAGTGCGTGCCTCACTCCGAAGGAGTGTAAGGTGGCTAAAAATGTTCTCATAATGCCCGCGGATTACAGCACCTCTCAGGGTGCCGGTGTTGATTTCGGTAAAAACTTCCAGAAAAAGCTCACGGATGAAATCACGGGAAGATTCAAGAAGCTTCAGGTTAAGGAAGGCTTTGAGGGGGAGAAGAGCGATCTTATTGTCCGTATTGTTCTTGTTGAGTATTCGGATCCGGTTTTTACCGACAGTCTCGTGAACTCCGGCACGGGTAATGTTGAGGTGAGTGTGAGGATTTTCAGCGGCAAGGGTGCGCTGCTCAGGGAAACCTACATAATGCGGGATCTTAAGAGAGGCACAAAGGAAGATGTTCTCAAAAGCATAGTCGATGAGGCTGTGACGTTCATAGATAAAAAGTGCCTTTGATAAAAAGAGTGGGCGGAATTTTCCGCCCACTCTTTTGTGATATAAACTGTTTATAACGGTTTAACGATTGTGAGCCACGCGGATGTTCCCTCGTTTGTGTCTCTTGCCTCAAACTCCTTGTAGAGTTTGCATTTGAAGACTGCTCCGAGTGTTTCGGAGAATATATCCACCTCGGGTCCTATTCCGTAAACTCTGTCATGGGTGCTTCTCTCCCATGTCACGTCGCTTCCCTTGTCATCGGTTATCTGCCAGTGTGCATAACCGACGAGTCCGACTTCTATTTTCTTGGTAACAGCCTTCGCTACTCCCCATTCAAAGTCTATGTCGTCACCGTAGGTTACGTCCGTGTCTTGGTTCTCAAAGTGCTTCTCGTAACGGGTCAGTACCGACAGTGACCATTCTCTGTCCGGTTCGGGATAGTATGTTCCGCCCAGCGTAAGCATGAAAGTGTAGTGATCCTTGCCTATGTTCAGGGCGTGATCCTTATCATAGCTTCCCGTGGGAACAATCAGCGCTGTTCCCAGTACCGCTTCATAACGTTCCTTGCGCCATGATAAAAACATTGGTTCCACGACAATGTCGCCGACTGCCGTATCGTCTTTATCCACTCCTGCCGCGTCAATACTGAGATCAGCATAAACCAGCGGAATGATGATGTTCATGCCGTAGTAGGCGCCGAGAATTTTCTTATCGGTTACGTAAACAAACCTGTGGACGTTGGCGAAGGTTGAAAGATCGAAGCCTATGTCATTTTCGTCGCCGTCTTTATCCATTGATTTATCGGATGTATAGTAGTTGTTGTACATCAGATAATAAAATCCCGGTCCGGGAGCGGTTCCCGCTTTTATCCCTTCGGAGCCGAGGGAATAGTCCTGAGCGTGGGAGAGTCCTGTAAATGTGAGCAGTAATACAATAAAAGTCAGCTTTTTCAGCATATGGTTCTCCTTTATTCGGTTTTCCAGCCTTTGGGAAGTCTTTCACTCCAGTTTGCATGGTGGCATTCGGCGCATACGAACTTTGACGGCTGATGCACCTTGTGGCACTCATAACATCCTATCTCACCCATGTGGGATTCATGAGGATTGCGCCCCCACTGCTCTTTCAGCCCTTCTGTGAGCTTTCGCAGGGCATCATAGCTTTCGTGGCACCTGAAGCAGAATTCCGGTTCATATTCACGGGTGTACATGGGTTCTTCGTATTCGCCCTTGGCGTACATATCCTCTTCGTTTCTGCGGATTTCATCAGTGTATTCGTGGCATTCCGTACATCCTATCCCTGCCTGAAAATGTCTGCTCACAAGGAGCTTCTCATCCTTCGCCCCTTCCGCGTAGGGTTTTATGATGTGACATTTATCCCCGCATGCGGAGCCTGCCTCCGCGGAGGCAAGCCCCGCTGCGAAAAGAAGCGGGAGCAGCATTAATGGAGGAAAAAACAGCTTCCGTTTCAGCATCTTATATCCTTCAGATTTTTATTGAGGGTATAACTTTGTACGGGTCTTTTCCGGCGGCTTTTATCCCTGCCATTCTGCCGAAGGTGAGGCATCTTCCGTGACCTATACCCGGGCAGATTGTGGGGTAGTCGTTTGCGAAGAACTCGCCCTGAGCAGCCCCGACAACATAAAGCCCCTGAATGGGTTCGCCTTTGGCGTCAAGCACGAAGAGTCTGCTGTCCGTTCTGAGACCGCCGCACATGGTAAGAAGCGTACTGGCAAGTTTGCCTGCGTAAAAAGGTGCGTTGGCGATGGGTGTGAGCAGCTCTTTTCTTTTGCCGTAATCGGGGTCGTCCTGCATTGCGTAAAGCTCGTTGTAGCGTTTTACTGTCTGAACAAAGCTGTCAACGGGCACGTTCATTTTGCGCGCCAGTTCTTCAATGGTGTTTGCCACAAGAACTTTTCCGTCCTTGATGTGCGCTTCCTGCGTCATTTTTTCAACTTCAAGGTTGAAGCCCTTACCCCACGGCTGCCACATCTGACCGTAGAAAAGACCGCCGCCGAGATTTGCGTCAACCTGTTTTTTAACCTGATTGAGACCGTCTCTGTCGTAGATTGTCCACGCTATTCCTTCGGGCTCAAGCTCTTTGGTGCAGCTTTTGGATTGGGTGTTGACATCCTCGTTTTTGAAGCGTTTCCCTTCAGCGTTTACATGAAGAAAACCGTAGCTGGCAGCGCCCGCTTCAAGGTGAATGACCGCCGCGTGGGGTTCATGTCTCTGCATTGAGCCGCCCGCCTGCATAGCCATTATCAGACCGTCGCCCGTGTTGCATTTATTTGGGAAATATATCTGTGCGTCGGCTTTAAGGGAGAAAGGAGAGAAGCATTTTTTCATCTCATTGTTCGAGGCGTAATCTCCTGTGGCGATGATAACGTTGGATGTGAGGAACTTGGTGTATTTGCCCGGTTTGCCTGCTATGAGTCCGGTAACCTTTCCTTTTGCGTCTTTAAGTATCTGTACTGCGGGTGTACCGTAGTTGAAGACAACTCCTTTTGATTTTGCTTCTTTTTCAAGAGCGGGTACGAGAGTGACATTCCCTATACCTGTTGAGTTGCCGTAAACATATGAAAGATCAGCATTTTCTTCATGAAAGAAGTGGGTCACCGGATATTCTGTATAGTCCGGTCCCTTGTAGTAGCCCTCCCACATGGTGACTTTCAGTCCGTGTTTTTCGCCTATTGCGACAGCCCAGTCCATGCACGCTCCGCTTTTTTCGGCGAAGTTCCAGAGGAGCCTTTCATCCACACGTCCCTGAGCCCATGCGATCCAGTCACGTATTATCTGTCTGTAGTCGTTTTTTATGCCCATGCGCTTCTGAACCTTGCTGTCAAATGCGGTTATGTGTCCGCCTCTGGCTGCCCATGTGCTGTTTTTTTCCACAAGCTGAACCTTTGCGCCGAATTCGGCAGCGGAAAGTGCCGCGGCTATGCCTGAAAGTCCTGCGCCTATTACTACGACATCAGAGGTGACAGTATTGCTGATCTGTTTGTCAGGAATGGGTTTTACCGGTTTTTCCCAGCTCCACTGCGTGCATTCATTGGGAAGAGGATGCCCCGCAGGTGCGTCCGCTGCCGCAGCCGCAGCGGGGAAGCTGACGGCGGTTGCCGCCACTGCCGCTCCGGTGAGACCTGTTTTGAGGAAACTACGTCTGGATAATTTTGTTTTTTCGTCCATTTGACTCTCCTTATATGTGATTTCCGGGAAAATATTTTTCCCCTCACGTTTAATAAAAATTAAATTTGCCCATATTGGTATTTGCCGCTGCACTAAAGGCGTTTCATGGGTTAATGAATCCGTATTTTCTAAAGCATACATTGTGCCATATTTTTATAGTTTTTTAATATATTTGTAATAAAGGATAATTTTTTACTGGCAGATGTTTTGACTATCAATTTGATAGTCCGGTTTATCATGATGATAAGTTTTTGTTGCGTTATTCTGTGAAAGAATGATACAGTGTTTATATTTTATTATTTCATTCAGGATAAACTTTATGGATATTCTTAACATGCGAATCAATGACCTTTTAAAGGTGGATCCGGACAGCAAGGTGATCTACTTCATGAATCAGCGGGTGCTGATTGACGACAGCATATCCAAAGGACTGCTGCGGAAAGAACTTATACAGATTTTCGGCAAATACGGAGCGAAAAACGTTCTCACCCGCTACGGATACGCTCATGGCTGGCGAACCGCGGAAATACTGAAAAACAAATTTCCCAAGCTACTGAACAGTGCCAGCGGCGGTGCGCACCTGCATATCCTGTTCGGTCTCTTCATTACAACAATGATTGAGCAGACGGACGGAAGCGGTGATGAGCCGCTTATTCATTCCATAATTAAGAGCTCCCACGAGGCGGAGCAGCATCTCCTGCACTTCGGCAGGTCTGATGAACCTGTGTGCTGGACGCTGACAGGCTTTGCCAGCGGCTACGAATCGTTCAAGCACGGGCGTGATGTTTACTTTATCGAAACAAAATGCGTGGGAAAAGGAGATGCGTACTGTGAGATCGAGGGGCGCTTCGCCGATAAATGGGGGGATGCGCTCAAGGAGCAGCTTCCTTTTTACGGCATGGACTCCATAAACGATATTATGAACGAGCTCACCGACAGAATATGCAGCACGGAGAAAAAGCTCAAAAAAACCCAGATGCACCTTCAGAACCTTGAGCTTAAGAAACATGCCGTAGAAGGAATGGTGATACGCAGCAAGAAGATGCAGGATATTGTCAACCTTGCGGAGCGCACTGCTAAAGTGTGCTCTCCCGTTTTGATAGTCGGCGACAGCGGGGCGGGCAAGGAGGTTCTGGCACGTTATATACATAACAGTTCCTCCTGCGCGGCTTGTCCGTTTATCGCGGTAAACTGCGGAGCGTTTACCGACTCTCTGCTGGAAAGCGAGCTTTTCGGCCATGCCAAGGGCGCCTTCACCGGTGCAGACAGAGAGCACAAGGGGCTTTTTGAGGAGGCAGAAGGCGGTACTCTCTTTCTTGATGAAATAGGGGAGACCTCCCCGAGCATGCAGGTGAAGCTGCTGCGGGTTCTTCAGGAAAAGGAGATACGCAGGCTTGGGGAAAATAAACCCAGAAAAATAAATGTCAGAATAATTTCCGCGACAAACAGATGTCTTGAGACCGAGATAAAGAACGGCAGTTTCAGAAAGGATCTGTACTACAGGCTCAGGGTTATAGAGCTGAATATTCCGCCTCTGAGGGCTAGGACGGAGGACATACTTCCGCTCGCTCATTTTTTTCTGAAACAGGCCTCAGCGGAGATGAAAACCGATGTCACCGGATTTTCCCCCGCCGCAGCCGAAGTTCTGCTGAATTATGACTGGCCGGGGAATGTGCGGGAATTGCAGAATGCCGTCCAGAGGGCTGCCGCTTTGTGTGAATCAAGGCTTATCGGCGCCTCCGACCTTCCGCCGGAGATCAACGCCGCAGATGCCGGAGGTTATGAAAACTCTAGTTTCCGCACCCTTGAAGATATGGAGCGGGCGGCTGTGGAAAAAACACTCGTACATGTGAAGGGAAACAGGAAGCTTGCCGCCGACAGGCTGGGGATAGGCGTGGCTACTCTTTACCGGAAACTCAAGCAATACGGTCTGCAATAAAACAGGGGCGGAAAATTCCGCCCCCGCATATGTGTTTAAATTGTGTTGATACCTTTAAAAGCCCAAGCTCAGTGTGATGACGTGTCTTTCGTCCTCAAGCTGACCTGCGTATGCGCCGAGCTCTTCCTGATAGTAAGCGTAGTCAAGGGTTACATAACGCAGATCCACGCCGAAGCCTGCGGTGAAATAACCCTGATGCAGACCTGTTCTCAGTGCGAGGGCTTTCCATTTTGCCTGTGCTCCGAGGTTGACTCTCTTAGCTATGTCGCTGTCCTGCTCATTTGCCTGAAAAACGTCTCTGAAGTCCGCTGCGAAGTCGGTGGATATGGGACCGAATTTGGGAGAGTAAGCCACTGAAAGATTAAGCGTTGTCTCAAGGTCTTTCGCGTCCCCCATGCCTGTGGTGCCTATGTTGTTCACAGCGGCGCCCACTCTGAGATTTGCGGTGTCCTTGGGGGTGATGTTATAGATAACGCCCACATTTGCCAGAATACCCGTTCCTTCCTCAAGGTCGTCTTCGATTATTTCATCAAAGTCGTCACTCGCTATGTCTGCGACAGAGTATGTTTCACTGAGGCTCTGTCTGTTCATGAGGATAACACTTGCGCCCACATCGAGCCTGTCGTTCATGAACGAACGGGAAATGCCGCCGATCACGCCGTAGTCGATAACCGCGTCAGTATCAAGCTCGGGGAATACTTTGTTTCTGGCAATGCCCGTAACCTGAGCGCTGGCGAATACGCCGAGAGAGAAATTCTTTCTGTAATAAGCGGGGAAGAATGTGCCGTTGAAGTTCTGATAATCACCGATTATGTCACGGAGGAAATCAGCCACTTCGGCTTCGTCATCCCAGTCTGTATCGCTGTAGGCGTTTTTGTTGTCCTGAATGTTCTCGTTGGCGCCGATCTGAAGATTCAGAATGCTCCACCTTGATTTGTCTATTCTCGCAAGCCCCGCAGGGTTGTAGAACATTGTGTACTGATCCTCACCCATTGCGTAGTATGCGTCACCCATACCGAGAGCCTTTGTGGAGCGTACTATGGAGGGGTACTCCAGAGAAGCCGCAAACAGCGCCGAGGGAAGTATAAGTATCGTTAACAGAATAATTAATTTTTTCATCCTACCAGCCCCCCTACTATCACGTGGTTGATGTAATCTGCAATATCGCCCGCATCGTAAATATCGTTGCCGTCATAGTCCAGATCATTGAGGAACTCTTCAAAGTCTTCCTTAATGTCGCTTGTGTCGCCGCCTTTGATGCTGGAGAAAACATCAACAGCGCCGGATATTGCCGTGAGGTTTCTGTTTATTCTCAGATTGGCTTCTGCGAGGTCGTTTTCATCGCTGGCGTTGTTTACGACATCGTCTTCATCAACAACAGCTCCGTTGAGTGCGTCTGTTATCCCTTCCTGAGTGAGAACAAGAGAATTCTCACCGCTGACGTCCATAACCGTTTTGGCGATGATAAGAACTGTGTCCAGTGCGCCCAGAACACCCTTCATTGTTTTGACGTCTTTGTCTGTGGAGTTCTCGTCAAGTGTGTTGAAAGCAAGCTCTATGGCATCAAAATATTGTGAGATGGAGAGTGCTGAAGCCGCTCTGTTTGATGTGGGAGGCGTGGGCGTATCGGCAAGAATTTCACCGCCGCCGAAGATCGATGCGATAATGTCGAAGGTGTCAAGATCGGAATCCGCAACTTCTATAAGGTTGATAAAGTCTACATTGACCTTGCCAAGGTAAGCCGAAGCCAGATAAATCTGTTGTTTGGAATCAAGGTTTGATTTTGACGTGTAGTAGCTGATAACGTAGTCATAATCGCCGTCGTCCAGAGCCTTGATTGCGTCAAACTCCTTCGCTTCGCTGCTGCTGTCGTCTGCCGCGTCCTCGAACAGGTTTGTTCCGCCGCATCCCGCAAGTGTAAGCGTGAGCAGCAGAATGCTGAGAAATACTGCCAGTTTTTTCATGTTAAACCCCTTTGTTGGTTGAATTAAATTATATTACCATAAGCATGATAATATTCAAAGGCAGGTTAACATGAAAGGTCATTTTACCCATTCACAGGAATTGCGCTGTTGATGTTTTTTGTTCGTAGTAGTATCATTCGGCATATGATGATTAAAGCTTTTTTCGTGTGTTTGTTCACTTTTTCTCTTTCCGGCATGTGCCTTTCCGCTGATCTTTCCGTCATGACGGGGCAGATGATCATGATCGGGGTCAAAGACACCTCCCCTGAGGGCATTTCTTTAGTTAAAACGCAGATAGCAGAGGGTAAAATCGGTGGTGTGGTGCTTTATAAATACAATATAGAAAACCCGCGCCAGATAAGACGATTTAACAATGATTTGAAAAAAGCGGCAGGAAACGGTTCACCCGTTCTCTTCACCGCAGTGGATCAGGAGGGGGGCAGGGTGCAGCGTCTGGTTCCTGAAAAAGGGTTCGGCAGATACCTGTCCCATCAGGAAACAGCAGCTAAGCTCACTCCGGAACAGGCCTTTGAGCAGTATTTTAAAATGGCTTCCGAAGCTGCGGCTGCGGGTTTTAATGTAAACTTCGCCCCGTCTGCGGATCTGAATGTCAATCCCGATTCGCCGATTATCGGCAGACTGGGCAGAAGCTTCTCAGCAGATGCCGGAACTGCCGTCGTATATGCGGGAGAGTTTGTGAAGGCGCATAATAAGGCGGGAATTGCCGCTTCAATAAAGCATTTTCCCGGACACGGCAGCGCTATGAGCGATTCGCATCTGGGATTTACTGATGTTACGGATACTTGGACAGAAAAAGAGCTTGAGCCGTTCCGCCTGCTCATTGAGAAAGGGCTTGCTCCGTCTGTCATGACGGCTCATGTGTTTAATGCCAAAATTGACCCTGTTTATCCGGCTACAATGTCGGAGAAGCACCTAGGCATTCTGAGAGAGCGGATGGGGTATGACGGAGTGATATTCACTGATGATCTTCAGATGGGCGCCGTGAGGGATAATTTTCCTCTTGAGGAGGTCATAGTCCGTGCTGTTCAGGCGGGTGCGGATGTTCTGGTTTATTCCAATTTCTTTTTCAATGATCCTGATTTTCCTCATAAGGCGGCTGATATTATAAAGAAAGCAGTGGAGGACGGACGGATAAGCATCGGCTCCATTGAGCGCTCATACGCGAGGATTCTGGAGCTTAAGCGGAATCTCCGTTAAACATAACCCCCATAACGCTTCCCGCCAGAAGCCACATCAGCATCGCCACTTCCGAATCTCCCAAGTTGTATTCGGTCAGTCCGCAGAGAAGAAAAGTTACAAAAGCCGCAAGAACCGGATAAGCATACTGTATTTTTTTTCTTGATGCCTTTATAAGTTCCTGTGCGATTCCGCCCAACAGGAGCAGCAAAGCCGCAAGACCTGTTAAACCGTAAATGACCGCCTGATACAGGTAAGAGTTGTGAGAATGCGCCTTTGACGCAAGAGGTTCATTATTATATTTGTCCACGTATTTCTTGAAATTTCCGTATCCGATGCCGAATACAGGGTTATCTCTGACTATTTTCAGTGATGTTTCCCAAAGCACAATTCTTGTCCCGAAAGATGTTGTGCTGTCAGTGAATTCGGATTTATTGAAGTCACTGTATCTTTCCTGAAGTGTATCACTAAATGACAAGGCAACAGCGCAGACCAAAATCACACCGGCTCCTATGGCTAAGCTTTTTTTCCCGAACAGAGGAACGACCATTAGGCAGACAGTGACTATCAGACTGAGCATAGGACCACGTGAACCGGAAAGCAGGAGCGCGGCAAACATCACCGATGCACCGGAAAGATGGAAGAGCTTTTCTTTTCTGCTTGTTATATTTTTGCTGATAACTGCGAAAACAGAGACAGTGATGAGAATTACGAGAGAGTTGCCATAGGTAAGAGGGTGACTGAAAAAACCGTCGGCTCTGTTAAAATGTCTGAGGCTGTCGTAGGAGGTGTAAAATTCTGTGATGCCGTATACTGCGGCAATTATTCCGCCGGTAACCGCGGAGAGGGTAACTGTTCTGAGACTGTCTCTGCTTGTGACAGCAAACATGGAAACAGGAATGTAAGCCATTATCCAGAAATTTTTCACAGATTTCATTTTATTTTCTAAATCGGGCGCAAATACGGCAGTAAGCGCCGCACTGATAAAAACAGCAGCAATGAGAAGAAACATGCGGCTTCTGAATATTGATAAGTCGCCTTCTTTGTATATTACCCATAAGCTCCAGACAGTCATAACTCCCAGCATAATCTGCGAAGCGCTTATTGAAACTGACTGTGACAGACCTGTTAGAGTAAGAATATAATTCATATATGTCTCCGTAACATATCTATATTTTATCCGTTCAGCTCTTCGAGCACACGCAGTATCTCAGGCAGAAGCTGTTTTTTTCTGGAGAGAACCCCCGGCAGGTCAAAGCATCTGTCCTCGGACTTGTTGTAAGCGAGAATTTTTTCAGCCGCCTCAAAGCCCGTGGTGAGAAGAATGCTCTTCTCCATTATTATGTCGGTGACAAGGAGCATGCCCCAGTCCAACCCTTTTTCAGATGTGCTTTTCATGATTGCCTCAAGGAGAGTGTCTTTAACTTCGTCCATCTCCTGAAGGGTCACAACCTCAACCTGACTTATGCCGACCTTAACGCCGTATTCCTCGTATATTTTAAAGTCGGTGTTGATTATATTCTGAGGGTCTCTTGTTTTGAGGCTGTCAGTGGCGGAGAATATTTCCACCCCGTATTCCTCATGGTTGAGCCCCGCTATTTCGGATAACGCCTTCACAGCTCTTTTGTCCTCCTCTGTGGTGGTGGGTGATTTGAGAATAACCGTGTCGGAGAGGATCCCCGAAAGGAGTATGCAGGCTGTATCTTTGTCCACTTCGGCGCCGTTTATTATGTACTGCTGGTAAACAAGGGTGCATGTGCTGCCCACCGGCTTGGCGAAGAAATGGATGGGGGTCTTGGTTTTGATGGTTCCAAGCCTGTGGTGGTCTACAATTTCGTGTATCAGGGCTGTTTCAGCGCCGTCCACCGCTTGGGAAAGTTCATTGTGATCCATGAGGATAAGCCCTTTCTGGGTTTTCTTGATCAGGTCCGAGCGGGTGATTATGCCTATAAGCCTGTTGTCCCTCAGAACAGGCAGACCCTTGTGGTCTATCTGAAGAAGCTTGTCCTTAACCTCTTCAAGATAATCGTTCTCATCTACTGACGGTATGTCTGTTTTCATTACCGCCTTTGTGGGTATGCTGAGCTGTAGACGGCGTACGGTTTCCGCCGTGTCCAGTTCGGAGATGAACACCCAGCCTTCGTATCCGGTAAAGTCAAGATCCACATCGCTCTCATCCTTTATTCCTGTGAGAATAATGGCGGGAAGCTGACTTTTCACCGCGTATTCGATTATGTCTCTGCGCTTGCCGACTATAAGCACAATCTCTTTTGACTGCTGGGCTTCCATGCGGGCTTTGAAGCGGTCATATGGCATGGCGCCTATCATCACCGATGCCTTGAACTCTTCTTTTTTGCCGCGTACATAGCTGTATCCTCCGATGACTTTCTCAAAGTTTTCCGCCCTGAAATGGAACACTGGCTTCGTGGTCACATCCTTCGTGGCGAGAAAGTCGGAAAGCTCGAATATACTCACCACCCCTTTGAAAACGTTTCCGCCCTCAACCACGGGAGTGATGCGTATTTTGAGCTCGTCAATGTTTCTGATAACGCCGAAAACAGGCTCGTTTTCGTCTATTGCTATGACCTTTCTCGTCATAACATCGCTGACCTTAGGGTAGACATCCTTTATGAAGACGGGGGGAGTTATGCCGAATTTATCGAATATAAATCTTGTCTGTTTGTTAAGGTTTCCGCATCTCGCCGCGGTGTATATGTTTTCGGGATCCAGTCTGTTTTTGAGTTTTGCGTATCCGTATGCGGAAGCGATGGAATCAGTATCGGGGTTTTTGTGTCCCACAACGTATATTTCGGGCATCAATACAACCTCTGAAGAATAATTTTGAACGATAACAGGGAATATCAGTTAACGCAAGAGGACATCAGTAAAAAATTGTACTCAGTTTTTCTTTCCTGTAAGCGAATATTTCATCCAGTTTTTTCCTCACGTACAGGGAATGGGCGATTTCTCCCAAGAAACCGAAGGGGAGGATATAGTCCACAATATCTGTCATCTCCGTTCCTTCCGGCGTTTCTCTGAATATGTGCTGATGGTGCCAGAATCTGTATGGACCGAACCTTTGCTCGTCCACGAAAAAGCAGGGCTTCACTGCGTGCGTGATTTCAGTAATCCACTGAACGGGCAGCCCCGCAAACGGGGTTATGGTGTAGCGGACAATCATCCCCGCGTATGTTTCCGGCGGAAGCTCGGTTTTTACCTTGAAGCCCAGCCAAGGAGGGGTTATATCCGCCAGTTTGGACGGATCTCCGAAGAAATCCCAAGTCTTGTTTATGTCCGCAGGGAGCACCTGTTTTCTGATAATAGTATGAAGCTTCAACACATCTCCTTTTATCTGACAAATTTCTGACATTTTAGCCACAAGAGTATTAAACCCTAATCTATTTTAAGATGTATAATCAATAGTACGGCAAAAATAATAAAAATGAATGCCTTAAATTGTGCGGAAATGAGAGGAAATTCTTTTAATTATGGAAAAAACGGGCGGAAAGTCATTATTTAATGTTAGAATTAATCAGGTGAATGTGATGAGGCAGTATTTTATCCGCCATGCTCACGCTCAGGAAAGGCATGAATGGGAGGAGGACGACATGCTCCGCCCGCTGACCGCAGAAGGGAAAAGGCGGATGGAGCTTGCCGCGCGAAGATATTTCTCCATGTATCCGGCTCCTTACCATGTTGTAACATCTGAGGCAGTACGGGCAATGCAGACTGCGGAAATAGTCTGCGGGGTTACCAAGGGTGAGCTTGTGCGGGAGCCTCTGCTGAACCCCGGGGCAGATATTGCCTGCTGGCTTGAGGCTGTTAAGAAGCTGCCCGGAAACACTACCACGGCATTTGTCGGGCATGAACCTGATATGACGGACTTTCTTTCGTTTTACATGGCAGGCAGCTCCATGGAAATTGTACTTAAGAAGGGCTCCATCTGCCATCTGGAAAACAGGCATCTTGTAAACCTTGTGCAGCAGAAACTGCTCACAGATTAGGAAGAGGATATTGAAAAAACAGATATTTGTTCTTGCGTCTTTCGCTCCTGCCGAGTTAAGCGGCTTCACAGGCTGGAGCCTTCGCTCTGAAGTTATCAAGGGTTCTGCGGAATCCGGTCATATTCTCGATACTTTCGACTGGCTTCTCTGGCAGGCAGACTGTGTGCTGTTCTCCTCACCCTCTCTTCTCAGACTTTACAGAGGCGGAAAAACCGTCAGTACAGAAATATCATTACCACCCGAAACCTACGAAGACATACCCGAAGGGAAGCTCAGAGACATAGTAAGGATCAGCACCAGCCCCAGAGTTCTGGAGGCTAAGGCGGAGTGCGCCCTGAAAACCGGTTATTTCAGCATTATAAATGAAGACGGCAAGACAGTCTGCCGGCTGGGGCTCACTGAGATTTCAACGGACGGATTCTCCTGCTATTTTGCGGAACTTATGCCTATGAAGGGCTACGAAAAGGAAGCGGCGCTTGTGCAGGCAGCTCTGGAGGATCAGGGGGGCAAGGAAACCCGCAAGTCGCCTCCCGTTTATGCCTTGCGTAAATCAGGGTTGAAGCCCGGAGCATACAAAACTTCAGCCGAAGCGGACAATATTCCGGACGCCCGCACGGGGGATGTCCTGCGGGATATTCTTTTGCAGCTGCTTAATATAATGGAACAAAACGAGGAGGGGGTCACAAGGGGCAGAGACCCTGAGTTTCTTCATGATTACAGAGTGGCGCTGAGACGCAGCAGATCGGCTTTTTCAATGTTCAGGGGTGTTTTCCCGCCGGAGGAGCACTCGCACTTCCGTGAAAGGCTTTCGGGTTTGTTTGCCCTGACAAGTCTTTCACGGGATCTGGATGTGTATATAAAAAAGATACGGGAATACAGGGAAATTCTGCCGGAAGATATGCGGGACGAGCTTCTCCCTGTAGAGAAATATCTTATTAACTCCAAGAAAAAGGAGCAGGGGAAGCTCATTGCGCTTTTCGGTTCTGAGGAATACAGATCTCTGAAATCAGATTGGAGAGACTTTCTCACGCGGGAGATTCACACTGAGCAGGGGGAACGCTGCGTTCGGGATTCCGCTGCGGAAGTGATTAAAAACGCATACGGCAAAATACTTAAGAGCGGCAGACGGCTGCACGCCGGCAGCCCCGCCGGAGAGATACACAGAGTGCGCATCGGCTGCAAGAAGCTTCGCTACGCTCTGGAATTTTTCAGACCGCTTTTCCCCGAGAAGGCGGCGGATACCGTGACCAAAAAGCTGAAAAATCTTCAGGATGCCCTTGGTGCGCATCAGGATTATGAGGTTCAGCGGGAAAAACTGTTATACTATACTGAAGAGGCGGCAAAAAAGCTAAAAAACCCCCTGAATCTTTCAGTGGCTTCCGGCTACCTAGCCCGCTATCTGGATGAGCTCCAGAGTGCGGAACGGGATAAATGTCTGGAGCTGATAGAAGATTTTGTTTCCGTGAAGACACGCGGACTTATAAGGGAAATGCTTAAATAATATAAAGGGAAGGCTGATGAAAATACTGGCGGTTTACAGCATAAAAGGGGGCGTGGGCAAAACGGCAGCGGCGGTGAATCTGGCTTACTGCGCGGCACGCAGCGGGCTTCGGACGCTCCTCTGGGATTTTGACCCGCAGGCGGCTTCCACATTCTATTTCCGTGTGAAGCCGAAACTCAACAAAAGTATGAAGAAAGCGGTTCAGGGCAAAAGTGACCTTGAGGCGGAGATAAAAGCCACTGATTTTGATAATCTTGATATTATCCCCGCTGATTTCTCCTGCCGCAATATGGATCTGTTTCTGGATGCGGCAGACAAGCCGAAGAAGGCGGTGCGGGATATGTTCAGGAGCGTAAGCGGAGAATATGATCTTGCCATAGCCGATGCGCCTCCGGGAATCACTCTGCTTTCGGAGGGTATAATGAGAGCCTCGGACGTTATCGCCGTGCCTCTCATTCCTACTACGCTTTCACTCCGTACATGCGAAATGCTGCTTGATTTTCTGAAGGAAAATAAAATGAAGGATGTCACTCCGGCTCTGTTCTTCTCCATGGCGGACAGACGCAAGAAAATACACCGTGAGGTCATGGACGGAGCTGATTTCACGGAAGCGAAGCTCCTTGAAAGCTATGTTCCCTACTCCGCCGATGTGGAGAAAATGGGGCTCCACCGTGCGCCTGTGGGTGTGTTCAGCCCGAAAAGCAAAGCTGCGCTGAGCTACGGAAACATATGGAAGGAAATTGTAAATATTTTGTAAAATAGTCTTAAAATGGTTACAAACGGCTGTTTTGTAATATAATGTAGCTTATTCAAATGTCGGAATTTCGGGGTAGTCGCTGTCAATGTTAGGAAACGGAATAAACATAGCCGTGGTGGATATAGGTAGCAATACTGTCCGCCTTCAGGTTTCACAGGTTAAGGACAAAAGCTACAGGATTCTTGAGGAATACAAGGAATCCGTACGCCTCGGTGACGAGGTGTTTGAATACGGCATGATTACGGAGGATGCTCTCAAGAGGCTTTTGCAAAGCCTTAAAGAGGTGCGCGCAATCATAGACAACTGGAAGGTGCATCAGGTGCGTGCTGTCGCCACGGCATCCTTCAGGGCTGCCTCCAACTACAGTGAGGTTATTCAGAAGGTCATGGAAACCTGCGGCTTCGGCGTTGAGATAATCAGCGGCGAGGAGGAAGCACGCTATACCTTCATAGCCGCTTCCGCCAACTTTGAGATAAACAAATACCACGCCCTTGTGCTTGATATAGGCGGCGGCAGCGCCGAATACTCCATCGTAAACAGAGGAGAGCTTGAAAAGGCTCACAGCGTGGAGCTTGGATGCAACAGGCTGACAAGAATGTTTTTCAAAAACGATCCCGTTACTAATACGGAGTATCAGACGCTGAAGGATTTTCTCGTAAAAGAGGTGCACAGGCTTAAACTCCCCAAATCCATAGACCTTGTGGTGTGCACGGGGGGCTCAATGGGCAACCTCTCCACTATCCATTATCTGGCGTGCGGACAAAGGGCGGACAGAACGGTGAAATACCTTGAGCGGAAGCACCTCAAGAAACTGATAAACGACATCCGCAACAAGACGCTGGAGGAACGCAGGCAGATCCCCGGAATGGAGGAAAAAAGAGCGGACATCATACTCGCCGCCGCCATGCAGGTTGACGCCGTGCTGGAAGAGATTGACGGTGAAGGGCTCTATACCCTCAGCGGGGGTTTGCGAAGCGGGCTCACCATCGACACGATCAATAAAATGGGGCTTGAGCTTCCTTTTCAGCAGAACATGGACAACATACGCCACGCCAGACTCATTGAGATCGGCAACAAGTTCACCTTTGAGGAGCGCCACGCAAGGCAGGTGACAAAACTTTGCAGGAAGCTCTTTGACGGTCTGTACACTGAACTTGGACTTGAGAAGAATGATTGGGCGGTGCTTGAGGCTGCCTCTCTCCTGCATGACATAGGAAACTACATCTCATATTCCAAGCACCATAAGCATTCCCAGTACCTTATAACGAACTCTGATCTCATGGGCTACAACCATGACGAAATAAATATGATAGGCAACATAGCCAGATACCACCGCAAAAGCCCGCCCCGTTCATCACACAGGCTTTTTAAGATGATGAGCGAAAACGAGCAGCAGAGGACAGCAGCCATGAGCGCCATTCTCCGTGCCGCGGACGCTATGGACAGGTCGCACAAATCTCTGGTCAGGGATTTGGAAGTTGCTGTTAAGCCTAAGAAGATAGAGATTAAGCTGATTTCCGAATACAATCTTTCCCTTGAAAAGAAAAAATTCGAGATGAAAAAGGATCTTCTGGAGGAGATAAGCGGGAAGGAGCTGATTATTTTATGAAAAACGGTCTTTTTGCAACGATCAACATAGGCGCCAGTGCGTTCCGAATGCAGATCTCGGAGTTTAACGAGGGGCAGGAGCGGATAATGGAAACCCTTGTCAAGCCTCTGGGACTGGGCAAGGATACTTTCACCAAGGGCTACATCACGCTGGACAGCGTCTACAAGGCTACCAACATCCTGCAAATGTTCCGCCACAAGCTGGACGAGTACGGGATCAGAAAAAACTACAAATGCGTCTGCACCAGCGGGGTGCGGGAAGCACGCAACCGCTATTTCCTCATAGACCATGTGATGAACAAAACTGGGCTGAAGCTTGATGTTATAGAACCGTCTGATGAGATCTACATAAAGTACATAGGCGTGAAGAATGACATCAAGGGCTTTGAGGCATATGAAAAAAGAGGGGTTCTGTTCGCCAATATCTCAAGCGGCAACGTGTCCATAAACATACTCAAGGACGATACAAGCATTTTCTCCGGCTCGCTCCCTTACGGCAGCCTCCGCCTGCGCCAGCTCTTCAAAGGGGTGCCGATACACAGCAGGTACAAGGCGTATAATCAGTACGTGGAGACAATGTTCAACACCATCAACTCGTCTCTCGGCAGTTCGTCTAAGATAAAATATCTTGTTTGCTCAGGCAGTTCGGTAAACACGCTCCAGTTCATCTTTGAACCGAAGGAGAACTACTTCCACCGCACCAAGCTTGAGGAGCTCTACGAGAGAGTTAAGGACAAAACATCGCAGGAGAATATGACCATGCTGGGCATAAGGATCAGCGAGGCGAAGGTGCTTGTGCCGATGCTTGAAACATATCTGCGACTTATGCAGTTCGTCGGAACGGACAGGGTGCAGTTCAGCCGCAAATCTTTCCCGAACGTGCTTACAAGATATTACTCCAACAATATCCGGGACAACGGCTTCAGAAGCAGGCTCAGGAATACGCTGTACTTTCTCGGCAGGAGGTACAACTTCGATGAACCCCACTCCAAAGTCGTTACGGATTATTCGCTCCAGATTTTTGACGCTCTTGGAGATCTCCACAACTTGGGTACCAGCGAGCGCATGCTTCTTGAGTCGGCGGCGATCCTGCACGATATAGGCTATTACATAGACGCGAAGATGCACCATGAGCACTCGTACTATATAGCGAAGGCGTTTGACATGCCCGGGCTTGATCAGGAGCAGATCAAAATAATCGCCTTCCTTGTTCTGATGCACAGAGTCGGTACAGACGAAAGCACGGAGACAAGGCTCTCCTACCAGAATATGGAGACACAGCTGACGATAAGAAAGCTGGTGAGCATTCTCCGCATTGCGGACGCACTGGACACAAGCCATATGCAGCTTGTGGAGTCTGTTGATGTGGATGTGCAGAGCAGCCGGATCATCATAAGAGCAAGAACCAGAAAGCACGCCTACCTTGAAAAACTCGGGTTTGACCAGAAGAAGGGGATGTTCCTTGAAACCTTCGGCATACCCGTTGAACTGGAGATGAAGGTACTTTATGAGTGAGTATAAATTTATAAACAGGGAAATAAGCTGGCTTCAGTTCAATGAGCGTGTACTCAGAGAGGCGGACGACGACAGTGTTCCGCTTCTGGAAAAACTGAAGTTTCTGGCAATTTTCTCGTCCAATCTGGACGAGTTTTTTATGATCCGTGTCGCAGGGCTCTATGATCAGGTAGAGGCGAAATACGACATAAAGGACGTCTCCGGCTACACTCCGAAGGAGCTTCTCGCTAAAATTTCCGATACCGCGCACAGGCTTGTGAAGGATCAGCAGAAGATCTTCCGCAAGGTAATAAAGGAATGCGCCAGACACCATATAGTCATTCAGCCGGAGATAGACGGCGAGCTTTCAGACATTGTGGAATCCATATTTAATGATGAGATTCAGCCGCTTATCTCTCCTGTTACCCTGAGTGCGGCGAACCCTTTTCCGTTTATATATAACCTCCGCCAGTGCATATTTGTAAAGCTGGAAAAAGGGGGGGAGACCCATTACTCTATAATAATAATCCCTGAAAACCTGCAAAGGGTCTTTAAAATACGCCTTCACCGAACATACTGCGTGACCAGCGAGGAGATAATAGCCCGCTGTCTGCCGCAGGTTTACCCCGGATATAAGGTCATGGACAGCTACACCCTCCGCCTCACCAGAAACGCCGACCTTACGGTGGATGAGGATGAGGCAGAGGATCTGCTGAAAATCATTGAAAAAAAGCTCTCTTCCCGCAAGAAAGGGAATGTCGTCAGGGTTGAGCTTGATAAAACAGCGCCGGATGAGGTGCTTAAGTTCCTTCAGGAACGTATCGGCTTTGATAACGAGGATGTGTATATCGTGGATAAGCCCCTTGATCTCACGTTCCTTTTTTCTCTGACGGACGGCAATCCGGAGCTGATGTATCCGGAACACAAGCCGTTTGTGCCTTACGGACTGACGGCAGATGAAAACATATTTGAAAGGCTTAAAGAGAGAGACTATGTCTTCTACCGTCCGTATCATGACTTCGGATTCAATTCGGCGCTGATACGCCGCGCGTCCGTGGATGAACAGGTGCTGGCAGTTAAAATGACCCTTTACAGAGCAAACAGGGGCTCAAGCATAGTTGAATCTCTGGCGGAGGCGGCAAGGCGGGGCAAGCAGATCTGTGTGGTGATAGAGCTGAAAGCCCGTTTTGACGAGGAACGCAATGTAGGCTGGGCTAAAAAACTGGAGGAAGCGGGCTGCATAGTCACCTACGGAATACCCGGACTCAAGATCCACTCCAAAAATTTGCAGATAATCCGCAAGGAGCCGCAGGGCATAGTGCGCTACAGCTACCTCTCCACCGGAAACTTCAATGAGGCAACGGCGAAAATCTACACCGACATAGACTACATAACGGCGGATGAGGCTGTGGGGCATGAATGCGCCAACCTTTTCAATATGCTGATGGGTTATACCGACTATGCGGATTGGAACAGGATCAGCGTTGCTCCCACCGGTCTCAAGGCAAAGCTTATCTCGCTAATTAATTACGAAATAGAAAACGCACTGGCAGGTAAAAAGGCGGAGATGCTTATTAAGATAAACTCGCTGATAGATAAGGAGCTTATCATGAAGCTCCATGACGCATCCCGCGCGGGGGTTAAGATTGAGATGATAATCAGGGGGATCTGCGGCATAACTGCCGGAGTGAAGGGGCTGACAGAAAATATCAGAATCCGCAGCATCATTGGACGTTTTCTGGAACACCCGCGAATCATTCTTTTCCATCACGGCGGCAAAAAACGGCTGTTTATTTCCACTGCTGACTGGATGGAGCGCAATATGCACTCTAGGGTCGAGCAGCTTTTTGAAATTACTGATAAAAATGCCAAAGAATTTATGATGACAATACTTTCCAGCAACCTAAAGGACAATACAAAGGCTTGGGTGATGGAAGGTGAGGCATACAGAAAGCTGAAGCCCGCAGAGAGTGAAGAGCCGCATAACACGCAGGAATTTTTCATAGGGAAGCAGATCGGGCATTAAACGCAGGCTTCTGTTGCGTTTAACAACGTTTGCGTGTATCTTAATAAGACAATAAATATCTCATTAAGGTTGCGGTCATGGCAAAGATGTGCGAACTCTCAAAATCCGAACGGAAAGAAAAGCTGGACGGCGAAAAGCCCAAATACATCTGCAAATGCGGCAAAGAAGCAGCCAAGGAAAAGCACCTCTGCAAACCTGAAAAGAAATAAGCCGCCGTGCAGCAACAGGTTTGTTCATATCTATAAAATCCCCCTCAATCCCCCTTTGCTAAAGGGGGAAGTTATTGCCGCTAAGAGCAAAACACCCTCCTTTTGTAAAGGAGGGCGGGGGAGGATTTTACACAAAGGTATACTTTTTTTGCTTTTAAAAGAACTTTGAAGCAAGGGGGACAGAAGCCCCCTTATGTTATTTTCCTGTTTTCAGCATTTCCCAGTATTTTTCGTATATGAGGATAGCGTCACCCACATCTTCCTGAAACTCGCCTTTTGCCACAATGGCTTCGGAGGGGTATGACGTCGGGTTATTTCTCACTTCCTCATCCAGAAGCTTTTTACCTTCTCTGTTGGGGGTTGCGTAGCCGATCTCTTCGCTGATTATTTTCGCGATGTCAGGTCTGAGAACGAAATTGATGAAGGTGTGAGCCTCGTTTATGTTCTTCGCGTTTTTGGGGATAGCGAAGTTGTCCATCCAGAGGATTACTCCTTCTTTGGGGTAAACGTATCTCATGGAGGGCATTTCCTCCTGCGCAAGGAAGGCTTCTCCGTTCCAGTTCATGCCGATTGTCACTTCGCCGTTGATGTACGGCACTTTGGGCGATTCAGAGTTGAAGGTGCGCACGGAAGGCATGAGCTTCCTCAGCAGTTCGTAAGCGGCTTTTATTTCAGCTTCCTTTATGGTGTTGCCGGAATATCCGAGCTGGACAAGAGCCATCTGGAAGACTTCCCGCACATCATCTGTAAGAAGGATTTTGCCTTTGTACTGAGGTTTCCAGAGCACGCTCCAGCTGTCAACCTTGTCTTTTACCTTGTCGGCGTTGTATGAAATGCCCGTGCTGCCCCAGAGGTAAGGAACGCTGTAGTCGTTGCCCGGATCGTAGGGCTTGTTCAGCAGGCTTTTTTCAAGGTTTTTGAAGTTGCTTATCTTGCTTTTGTCGATTCTGGCAAGAAGGTTTTCCTTCTTCATTTTGCTCACATAGTAGGTTGAGGGAACTATAAGGTCGTATCCTTTTCCGCTGATGAGCTTAACTTTGGCGTACATTGCCTCGTTGCTGTCATAGGTGTTGTAGATAACCTTGATCCCTGTTTCCTTCTGGAACTTCTGAATTACTTCCTCAGGCATATACTCAGACCAGTTGTACAGGTAGAGTTCCTTGCCTGCGGCGAATGCCGATACGGTCATTACGAGAGTAAGCGCGATAATCTGGAAAATTTTCATTTTCTCTCCCTCATCAAGAATTGCGACGTCATAACCATGACGAGCGAAAACAGTAGTATAATCGCGCAGAGCGCGTTTATTTCAGGCTTTACG